>JBBWVM010000063.1:0-16836 GCA_050256215.1 Methylophilaceae bacterium | reverse complement strand
TTTATTTGCATAACTAAAATTACCAAAATAACCTTTAGGTGATTTCATTTGATCATCTAAATCTATTTCATGGGCTTTTAATTCCTGAAGGCAAACAAAGTCCGCTTTTTGACGTGGAAGCCAGTCATAAAAACCTTTTCTACTTGCAGATCTGATTCCATTTAAATTTAAGGTTATAATCTTCATAAATATATCAATATGACAACACTTACTTCATCATTTATAGAATTCGCCTTGAAGAAAAAAGTTCTTCAATTTGGCGACTTTACTACCAAAGCAGGCCGTCAAAGCCCTTACTTTTTTAATCTTGGTGCTTTTGATGATGGTGACAGCCTTAAAACTTTAGGGGAATTCTACGCTAATAAAATCCTAAATTCAAAAATTGAATTTGATCTTTTGTATGGTCCTGCATACAAGGGAATACCATTAGTAAGTAGCATCTCAATCGCTCTTTCTGCCCAGAAAATAAATATTCCTTATGCCTATAATAGAAAGGAAATTAAAGATCATGGTGAAGGTGGAAAAATTGTAGGTTCTTATTTAAAAGGTAAAGTATTAATCATCGATGATGTTATTTCTGCAGGCACTTCTGTGACAGAATCATTTGATTTAATTAAAAGTTTTGGAGCGGTTCCTGTAGGAGTATTTATAGCGATTGACCGTCAAGAAAAAGGATCGAATGAGCTTTCTGCTACCCAAGAAGTTTTCGAAAAGTACAATATTCCTGTAATGCCTATTATTGGACTCGACGATATAATTAAATATTTACAGGATGAAATTAAATCTCAAGAAATCTTAGATAAAATGCAAATCTATAAAGATAGATACGGGGTTATTTAGAAAGTTTAGTTTTTAAAATTTCATTAACCTGCGCAGGATTTGCTTTTCCTTTAGATGCTTTCATTACCTGACCTACCAAGGCATTGAATGCCTTCTCTTTTCCGGATTGATACTCTTCAACCATTGTGGCATGATTAATTAAGACCTCATCGATAATGGCATCGATTTGTCCACTATCAGAAATCTGCTTCAACCCTAACGCTTCAATAATAACGTCAATATCCCGATTTGGATTATCCCAAAGATTATCAAACACTTTTTTAGCCGCATTATTTGATATTGTTTGATCTTCAATACGCATTATTAATCGCCCCAACTCTTCTGGCTTAATCGGACTATTAGTGATATCCAAATCATGTTCATTTAATCTTGAAAATAAATTTCCCAATATCCAGTTAGCAGCTAATTTTGCACTCGCGCCTTTAAAAATCAATTGTTTAAAATATTGAGTCACACTCCTATTAGAGGTAATCCCCGATGCATCATAATTCGATAAACCCAATTCATTTTCAAAACGCTCTTTCACTTGATCTGGAAGTTCGGGCATCTCACTTCTGATTGAATTAATTTTCTCTTCATTAATAACTAGTGGTAATAAATCTGGATCAGGGAAGTAACGATAATCATTCGCCTCTTCCTTAGATCTCATCGCCCTTGTTTCTCCGTTATCTGGGTTAAATAATATTGTGGATTGCTCTATCTTCCCTCCATCCTCAAGTCTTTCAATTTGCCAATTCACTTCAAAATCAATCGCCTGTTGAATAAAACGAAATGAATTTAGATTTTTAATTTCTCTTCGGGTGCCGAGCTTGGACGTTCCTTTTTTCTTAACAGACACATTCACATCACACCTAAAACTTCCTTCTTGCATATTGCCATCACAGATACCTATCCACTGTACTAGTTCATGCAATTTTTTCGCATAGGCTACGGCTTCATCAGCTGAGTTCATATCAGGCTCAGTTACAATTTCAAGCAATGGGATCCCTGCTCGGTTTAAATCAATACCTGTTTTTCCATTACTCACGCCATGAATAGATTTTCCTGCATCCTCTTCAAGATGCGCACGTAATATTCTAACTATTTTATCTTCAGAACCATTACTAATGGTTAATGTTCCTGGACCAACAATAGGAAGTTCATATTGGCTAATTTGATATCCTTTAGGCAGATCTGGATAAAAATAATTTTTTCTTGCAAATATAGAATGTGAGGATATCTTTGCATTTACTGCTAAACCAAAACGAATTGCACAATTAACAACCTCTTCATTCAGCACTGGGAGTACTCCCGGATAAGCAAGGCTAACTAGGCAAGCTTGAGAATTTGGCTCACCCCCATACTTCACAGATGCGCCGGAAAAAATCTTTGAATTCGTCTTTAATTGAACATGAGTTTCAATACCAATGACAATATCCCAATCCATTACACCAGCCCCTTAGGCGATGCTAAATGCCAATCTGTATTTTTTTGAAAAATATGTCCAACATTTAATAATTTTGCTTCTTCAAAGTAATTTCCAATCAGTTGAAGTCCTACCGGCAAATTCCTAACAAAACCTACAGGAATACTCATTGCGGGTAAGCCTGCCAAATTTGTAGAGATAGTAAAAATATCTTGCATATACATTTTAAGGGGATCTCCTTTCTTTTCACCAGAATCAAATGCAACTGATGGAGAAGAAGGTCCCATAATGACATCACAGTTCTCAAATGCAGCTCTAAAATCATCTGATATCAACCTTCTGATCTTTTGCGCTTTAAGATAATAGGCATCAAAATAACCGGCACTCAGCACATATGTACCAATTAATATCCTTCGCTTAACCTCTTCTCCGAATCCCTCTTGTCTTGTTTTAAAATACATATCCATTAAATCATCATATTCTGTGGCACGATACCCATAACGCACACCATCATATCTTGCTAACTTACTTGAGGCCTCTGCTGGAGCAATAACATAATAGACTGGGATAGCTAAATGATTATTAGGTAGAGATATCTCTACAATCTTAGCACCTAATTTTGTGTATTCTTTTAATGCATCATCTATGACAACTTGCACTGCCGCATCAAGCCCTTCACCAAAAAATTCTTTAGGTATCCCGATTCTCAAACCATTAATTGAATCATTGAGAGTTGGAAGGTAATTCTCATTCTTTCTTTCAACACTGGTCGAATCTTTAATATCATGACCGGTCATAACATCCAACATTAAGGCGCAATCTTCAGCACTATGTGCCATAGGTCCAGCTTGATCTAAACTCGATGCAAAAGCAATCATTCCATATCGTGATACAAGTCCGTATGTTGGCTTAAGTCCAGTTAAACCACACAACGACGCGGGCTGCCTAATCGATCCCCCCGTATCAGTTCCAGTTGCCCCAGGAGAAAGTCTCGCAGCGATTGCTGCTGCACTCCCTCCCGAACTTCCACCAGGAACTTTTTGTAAGTCCCAAGGATTTTTTACTAAGCCAAAATAAGAAGTTTCATTGGATGACCCCATGGCAAATTCATCCATATTAGTTTTCCCTAAATTCACTGCCCCTGCCTGATTAAACTTTTCAATCACCGTGGCATTATAAGGAGCAATAAAATTTTCTAACATCTTAGAAGCACAAGTCGTTCTCCATCCTTCTGCACAAAAGATATCTTTTTGAGCTATTGGAATTCCAGTTAAAGCTTTCTTATCGCCATTCTGAATAATACGATCTGCATCTTTAGCCATCAATAAACTTTTATTTTCATCTATTGTTAAGAATGCATTAATGGACGGATTGTGTAGCTTAATGCGTTCTAAAAAAAATTGGGTAAGTTCAACACTCGAAAAAGTTTTCTTCTCTAGCTGAACAGAGAGCTCTTTAAGGGATAAATTAAGCATTTTATTCTATGACTTGAGGGACAATAAATAAAGATTGATCAGTCTCTTTAGCAAGCAGGAGTGATTTCTCCCTAATATCTTTTTCTACCACCTCATCCTTCCTTAAAGGTTGACTAATATCTAATGCATGCGCCATCGGTTCAATAGCAGTGGTATCAACTTCTTGCATCTTATCAATTAATGACAAAATTCCAATAAGCTTATTTTCAACCTGATCAGCTTCTTCTTGAGAAATATTAATTCTAGCAAGATAAGCAATTTTTTTAATTTCTTGATTATTAAATTTCATATATTTTAAAATACAAACTTTTCTATTAATTACATTATAATAGTCGGTTATTATACATAAGCTTTAGCAAGGAAACTCTCTTAGCCTTTATTTTAAATATATAAAAAAATAGGGCGTAAATTTTTTATAATTTCGATCTTTAAATAACACTTCAGGAAAAATATCTTTTTATGATAGCCGCAAAAAAATACTTAAAGAAAATGCTGAATAATGACCTTGCGATAGACCTTGGCACAGCCAACACTCTGATTTATGCCGTAGGCCAGGGAATTATATTGAATGAGCCGTCTGTTGTTGCAATTCAGCATGAGTACGGCCCTAGCGGACCATTTTCAAAAAAAAGTATACTTGCTGTAGGGGTTGAAGCAAAAAATATGCTTGGCCGCTCCCCGCAACGCATTGAAACAATTAGACCTATGAAGGATGGCGTCATCGCTGACTTCAATATTACTGAGGAAATGATTAAGTTTTTTATTAAAAAAACCGTATCCACAAACTTATTTTCCCCAGCCCCTAGAATTGTTATTTGTGTGCCATACGGAGCAACACAAGTTGAAAAAAGAGCGATTCGTGAATCCGCTGAACGTGCTGGTGCTAAACAAGTATTCTTAATTGAAGAACCTATGGCAGCAGCCATTGGAGCAGGGCTACCTATTCAAGAAGCCACTGGCTCAATGATTGTTGATATTGGTGGCGGAACAACAGAAGTGGGTGTGATATCACTAGGAGGCATTGTATACGCAAGCTCTGCTAGGGTTGGCGGAGACAAACTTGATCAAGCTATTATTGATTACATGAGAAGAAATTACGGTACTTTAATATCCGAACCAACCGCAGAAAGAATGAAAATATCAATTGGCAGTGCGTTCCCCATGAGAGAATTACACACAATGGAAGTAACAGGAAGAAATTTAGCAGAAGGACTTCCTCGAAGAATGAGTATTAATAGCAACGAAATACTTGAAGCGTTAACTGAACCACTACATGCCATCGTAGGAGCAGTTAAAACTGCCCTTGAGCAAACCCCACCAGAATTAGGTGCGGATATTTCAGAACATGGGATGATCTTAACAGGAGGAGGTGCACTTCTAAATAATATGGATCGCCTGCTTATGGAAGAAACGGGTTTACCTGTAATTATTGCTGAAGATCCGCTCACTTGCGTTGTAAAGGGTTGTGGGAAAACATTGACTCAATTAGATTACTTTAAAAATACATTTATTCATGACTAAGGCGAATGGTAAAAAAACCACTTGGTGATTCATTAAATCTTTTTACAGAAAATCAATTTTCTGTAATATTGTTCATTATATTAATAATCTTAACTTTTTTGATGATGGGCATTGATAGCCGTCATCAAATTTTATTAAAAACCAGACAAATAATTGCCATTCCTGGCTCTCCGGTAACCCAACTAATTAATCTTCCTCAGGTTATATTCACAGAAATAAGCGATTTATCAGAGACAAAAACCAGCTTAAAAAAAAGTAATATAGCGCTCAAAAAACAATTACATACACTTACCATTGAGAATCAAAAGCATAATTTTATCCAATCAGAAAATGAAATCCTTCGAAAAAAACTTCGCTTACAGACGCCCAATCAAAATCAAAATCAAGTTGCAGAAATTATCCTGCCCTCTATAAAGATGAATCAAAATATAATCACCATCAATAAAGGCAAGAATGATAACGTACAGGCAGGAGCGCTCATAGTCAACGAATTAGGCCTTGTCGGACAAATTCAGGCAGTCTTCCAAAATACCAGTGAAGCTTTCTCTTTAACATCTAAAAGATTTGCAGTAGCAGCTATTCTTGAAGGCAATCAAGGGAATGTCATTCTGCATGGAAATGGTGAAACACTAAACATACCTTATATCCCTATACAAGAAAAAATAGATATTGGAGATATTTATGTAACCTCTGGGCTTGCTCAACTTTACCCAAAAGGGATTAAAATTGGTTCGGTGACCAACATACTCCCAACTAGTGATACGCAATTTAATCAAATTATTATTACCCCCTTTACCAGACCCTTAACTTTTTCCCAAATAATGATTTTCAATCCTCAACATGATAATTAACAAAACACAAACCATACTAAGAAAAGAATATAGTTTATTTTTCTTTCTTTTTATCGTCTCTGCTTTATTTAGTCATTTAAATATATTCGATATAGCCCAAATTTCTACAAACCCAAATTATTTTTTAGCCCTTATCGTACTGGTATGCTCCTATCATATTATCAATATCAGTTTAATTAAACTTTTTATCATTGGGATAATTGTTGATGTTTTGGTTGGGCAGCTACTAGGGGAGCACGGGTTTATTTTTTTACTGATTCTTTTTACTGAACAATTATATAAAAAATATATACATGTACTTAATTACGAGCAAAATCATTTTTTATATTTTGTATTAATATTAGTAGGGCTGCTAGCTCAAACAGTAATTTCATTAAATTACGAAATAAAAGACATCTCTATACTAAAATTCATTTTAGAATTGATTTACACCTATTTCATTTTTTACATATACCTATTTATACTGCATCGCTTTAACTTACACTTAAATTAAATATTTTGGATTCACATTACTTTAAATACAATTTATTTTTAAGACTAAAAATTATTTTTGGTTTTGTAGTATTTTGTCTGCTTTTATTATTAATCAGGTTTTTCTATTTACAAATTATTCAATATGATCTATATCACGGGCTATCAAATAAAAATAGCATTAAAATTGTTCCACTTCCACCAAACAGAGGGATGATTTTTGATAGAAATAAAGAAATACTGGCACAAAATAAACTTAGTTACACACTAGAATTAAATAAACATGCCAAAATCAATATAGAAGAAACAAAAAATAAATTAGCAAATATTATTGAAATCACAAGCAATGATATTAAAAATTATAAAGAACAGGTCCGTAAATATCACTTTTATGACACAGCGCCAATAAAATTTAATCTCACGCTTGCACAAATAACGAAATTCATATCACAACAACATCAGTTTCCTGAACTATCTATAAAGCAAGGGTTTGTTAGGCATTATCCCCTAGGTCACTCCTCGGCACATATTATTGGCTATATCAATCGAATTAATCATCAAGACATTAAAAAGCTCAAGCAAAAAAAATTGATGGGGCGATACTTAGGTACTAATCATATAGGAAAATCTGGAGTTGAACTTTATTATGAAAATATCATCCATGGCACTCCGGGCTATAAAAAAATAGAAGTGGATGCCAATCAAGAGATAGTGAGAGTACTAAAAATAGTTCCACCTATTAGTGGCAAAAATATTTCCCTTACAATTGATTCTAAACTTCAAAAAATTGCTGAGGATGCTTTTAAAAAGCGTAAAGGAGCATTAGTCGCGATCAATCCCAACAATGGAGAAATTTTAGCTTATGTAAGCCAACCAACATTTAACCCTCGTTTATTTACCAACGGTATTAAACAAACTGATTGGGATAATTTAAATAATAAATTAAATAAACCACTACTTGATAGAGTGTTGGCAGGATTATACCCACCAGGATCAACATTAAAACCGTTTATAGCGCTGGCAGCAATGGAAAATAATATCAGGACTCCCCCCTTCTCAATCCAAGATCATGGTTCGTATACCATGCCTAATAGATCAAAAACGTTTAATGATTGGAAAAAAGGTGGACATGGCACCGTTGATTTAATCAAGGCAATAACCGTATCTTGCGATACATTCTTTTATGGTTTAGGGGTTGAATTAGGAATCCCTAAATTAAACAAGACTCTGCGAAGATTTGGGTTTGGTAAAAAAACACAGATTGATATTCATAATGAAAGATCAGGGCTGTTGGCTAATGAATATTGGAAGAAGAAAAGATTTAATCAACCCTGGTATCAAGGAGAAACTGCAATTACTGCAATAGGGCAAGGCTTTACATTAGTAACTCCCATACAGCTTGCTTTAGCTACAGCTAAACTTGCGAAGCCTGACATAACATTTAAACCCCATGTTTTACTCAGCATTGAAAATACGATTGATACGAATCAAAATAAATACGGCAAAGGAATTGCAAGTACAGTTGAAAATTCAACATATCTCGATTGGGTTAGGGAGGGAATGAAAAATGTCACTAGAGATGGGGGGACAGCCGCATTTATTGGAAAAAATACTAACTATAAAATGGCAGCTAAAACAGGGACCGCTCAAGTATTTGGGCTTAAAAAAAATCAATCTTATGACGAGCAATCCTTGCCTGACCACCTCAAAGATCACGCATTATTTATTGCCTATGCTCCTATTGAAAATCCTAAATTAGCTATAGCCGTGATCGTTGAAAATGGTGGTCATGGTGGATCTGTAGCTGGTCCAATTGCTAAAAAAGTTTTTGATGCTTATTTAGAAAAAGAAATTAGAAAAAATGATTAGACGATACTTTGACGCTCTTGATATTCCATTAATATTTTTAATATTAATAATTATTTTAATTGGAATAATAACCTTATTCAGTGCTAGCTCAGGTAGCCTCACACTGATAGGAAGTCAACTTAGCAATGTCTTAATAGGACTTTTACTTCTCATTTTTTTAGCCAATAGCCAAACCCAAAAGATTATATATTATGCCCCTTATTTATATGCATTCAGTTTAATAACTTTAATACTAGTCAATGTAATGGGTTTTACAAGCCACGGGGCACAAAGATGGATCAACCTGGGTTTTATAAATTTCCAACCCTCTGAGCTAATGAAGATTGCCTTACCTCTTTTTATCAGCTGGATTTATCATTATCAAAAAAATGAAAATACCTATAAGATACATTTTTTAGCTATGTTTGCGATCCTCCTTCCCTGCTTCTTGATTATAAAACAACCAGATCTAGGCACAGCAATCGTGATTAGCCTCTCTGGATTAATCATCATCTTCCTTGCAGGACTGTCCTGGAGATTTATTCTAGGAAGTCTATTTGTTAGTTTAATGAGCATACCATTTCTTTGGTCATCACTTCACACTTATCAACAAAATAGAGTGCTAACTCTCTTTGAGCCTTTTAAAGATCCACTTGGGTCAGGTTATCACACAATCCAATCTATGATTGCCATTGGGTCGGGTGGATTTTTTGGAAAAGGGTGGGCAAATGGTACACAAACAAATCTTAACTTCTTACCTGAAACCACCACCGATTTTATTTTTTCTGTATATGCTGAAGAATTTGGGTTTATTGGAATACTATTCATCTTCATATTATATTTTCTTGTACTTTATCGTATTTTTTATTTAGCTATAAAGATGCAAAATACTTTCTCAAGGCTTGTAACCATCTCTTTAGGTATTACGATATTTTTCAACATCATTATAAATATCGGTATGATCAGCGGGATAATGCCAATTGTCGGCATTCCATTACCCTTTATGAGTTATGGAGGTACATCTATGGTTGTGTCACTAGCTAGTATCGGTATTATTATGAGCTTATATTTTAAAAAAACACTGATTGCAAATTAATGAATAAATATTTACCTATATTCTTTTTAAGTCTTTTTATAATTACAGGATGCCAATCCACACCGTCCCCAAAAGAAAAAAGCCAACCAAGCTCAACAACGAGCCAATCAAGCTCTGAAGCTGGAGGATATTATTTGGATGATGGACCCGATAATAATCCTCCAAAAAACTTAGATACCACTCCAAGTGCCACTCCAAAAATTGAACCAATAATCAAGCGTGCAAGTC
Organism: Methylophilaceae bacterium; assembly: GCA_050256215.1. GTDB lineage: Bacteria > Pseudomonadota > Gammaproteobacteria > Burkholderiales > Methylophilaceae > BACL14. The sequence continues at coordinate 7,101 of JBBWVM010000063.1, read as the reverse complement.
GTCCTTACAAAGCATTTAAGAAAAAATATTCCCCTATGAAAAAAATCAAACCATATAAAGTTAAAGGGTACGCATCATGGTATGGAAAAAGATATCACGGGAACCAAACATCGATTGGTGAAATATATGACATGTATCAAATGACTGCTGCTCACAAAACATTACCACTCCCTTGTTATGTCAGAGTAACTAATCTTAGTAATAATCTCTCAATCATTGTACGAGTTAATGACCGAGGTCCTTTTGTTAAAAATAGAATAATTGATCTTTCATATGTGGCAGCCCACAAACTTAAAATCATAGATAAAGGTAGTGAGTTAGTTGAGATTGAACTCATTGATCCATCTCATCAAATCCTAACTATCAAAAAACAAAACTTTTATATACAAGCAGGAGCTTTTTCGAATGAAGAAAATGCTGAAAAAATGATTAAGAAGCTAAATGAAATTAATTCAAATAATGAAATTAAAATTCAAAAAATAACCAAAAATTCGCTCTATCAAGTACTAATCGGACCTTATGTTAATCGTGAACAAGCAGAAAATTTCTCAAATAAATTTTCTAAAAAAATTAAAATCAATAGCTTTATCACAACAAATTAAAAATACCTTATGAAAGATAATGATCAAAACACTTTAATTAAATTTCCGTGTTATTTTCCAATAAAAGTCATGGGGGAAGCCCAAGAAGACTTTACCAAAATGGTCGTAATAATAATAAAAAAATATGACAAAAACTTTAATGAATCAGCCATAGAAATAAAAGGTAGTAGCCAAGGCAAATATATTGGTCTAACTTGTAATATTTATGTCACTTCAAAAAAACAACTTGATGCTATTTACAGTGAATTATCAGGATTGTCTATTACTAAATTTGTCTTATAAATGACTCTTATAATAAAATACCTAGGCCTTACAGAATACCAAGAATCGTGGGATGCTATGAAAAATCATATAGAAAAGCAACCTAATACTGATGAACTGTGGGTTACTGAACATCCTTCTATTTATACGACAGGGCTAAACAAAAAAGATCATGTTTTGCCAAAGAATGATATTCCACATCTTTTCGTAGATCGAGGAGGAAAAATTACTTACCACGGACCCGGCCAACTAATTATTTATACCCTCATAAATCTTAAAAAAAATAACCTTACAATTCGTCAACTAATTTCAATTTTAGAAGAATCAGTTATTTCATTTTTATCAAATCATAAAATTGATGCATCTTCTAAAAAAGATGCTCCTGGGGTATATGTAAATAAAAAAAAAATTGCTTCAATTGGACTTAGAATAAAAAAAGACTACACCTATCATGGTCTAAGTTTTAATATCAATATGAATCTTAAGCCTTTTTTAGAAATTAATCCTTGTGGATTTAATGACCTAAAAATGGCACAATTGGCTGACTTAAATATTAAATCTGATTTAAAAGATACGGCTAAATTAATACTCCCCATCATACAAAAAAAATTTAAACAGCATAATGAAGAACATACTAAACAAAACTAAAGAAACCGGTCGAGCAAAAACTGCAAAGATTCCTATAAAAATTATCCCAAAAGATAAAATTAAAAAACCTGCCTGGATAAAGATGAAATTGCCTAATAGTGCTCAATATATGAAGATCAAGTCATTACTTCATCAAGAGCAATTAAATACCATTTGTGAAGAGGCAAGTTGTCCGAACATAGGGGAATGCTATAGCCATGGAACAGCCACCTTTATGATTCTAGGAGATGTTTGTACAAGAAGGTGTCCTTTTTGCGATGTAGCACACGGAAGACCACTAGCACCAGACCAAGATGAGCCATCTAAATTAGCCAAAACAATAGCGTTACTCAACCTCAATTATGTAGTAATAACAAGCGTTGATCGCGATGACCTCAGGGATGGAGGGGCTAGTCATTTCGTCGAATGTATTAAAAAAATTAGGGATAAAAATAAAAATATTAAAATCGAAATTTTAGTTCCGGACTTTAGAGGTCGGCTGGATAAAGCAGTACAAATTCTATTTCGTGAGCCACCCGATGTGTTTAATCATAATCTTGAAACTATCCCAAGGCTTTATAAAGAAGCAAGACCAGGTTCTGATTATAATCATTCATTAAAATTATTAAATAATTTTAATGAAAAATATCCTACAATCCCAACAAAATCTGGACTAATGCTTGGCTTGGGTGAAACTAATAATGAAATATTGGATGTCATGAATGACCTAAGAAAAAATAAAGTTAAAATGCTCACGCTAGGGCAATATTTACAACCAACATCTTTTCATCTTCCTGTACAGCGATATGTACCCCCAGACGAATTTGAAGTCTTAAAACAAGAAGCAGAAAAATTAGGGTTTAGTTCTGTGGCAAGTGGACCTATGGTTAGAAGTAGCTATCATGCCGATATCCAAGCACAAGGAGTAGCCTAATGATCCCTTATCTTAAAACAGATTTAAGTGAGGAATTACTTAATTTAGAAAACTACATCATTCATCATAGCTGTGATATCGAGCATTGGTTTCGGAATCAGTGGCAACAACATCAGGCCCCCTTTTATGGCTCCGTAGATTTAAGAAATTCGGGATTCAAACTGGCTCCAGTAGATACTAATTTATTTCCTGGAGGCTTTAATAATTTAAATCCAGAATTTACGCCTTTATCAGTTCAGGCCTCATCAGTTGCGATTGAAAATATTTGTCCAGATGCATGGCATATTATTATTATTCCTGAGAAACATACAAGAAATATTTTCTATTTAAAAAATTTATATGAATTAAGTGAAATTTTTAAAAAAGCAGGGCTAGAAGTGAGAATTGGAACAATTGATTCCACTATAAAAGAAAATCTATCCATCGAAATTGGCGATAATCGCACAATCTTATTAGAGCCTATCCATCGCCGGAGTGATTACTTATATTTAAATAATCCAGACGGCACCACATATAGACCGTGTGCCCTTATTCTAAATAATGACCTTTCTGCAGGAGTTCCAGAGAAACTCAAGAATATAGAACAAAGAGTCATTCCTCCAATTCAAGCAGGTTGGCCTACCAGAAGAAAATCTAATCATTTTCAACATTACGATTCAGTAGTAAAGGAATTTTCAAAATTTACAAAAATTGACCCTTGGCTTATAAACCCTTACTTCGAAAAATTAAGTGGTATGAATTTCGCTGAACGTAAAGGTGAGAGTGAATTGGCAAATCATGTTGATTCGCTACTTCAAAAAATTAGAAAGAAATACCAAGAATACAAAATAACTCATGAACCATACGTGGTTATTAAAGCAGATGCAGGAACTTATGGAATGGGTATTATGACAATTAAGAAAAGTGAGGATATCATCAATCTGAATAGAAAAATGAGAAAAAAAATGTCCGTAGTCAAAGAAGGTTTAATTGTGACAAAGGTGCTTATCCAAGAAGGCATACATACAGAAGAATGTATAAATAATGCTGTAGCTGAACCCGTTGTGTACATGATTGATCGATTTGTAGTCGGAGGATTTTATCGAGTGCACACCAATAAGGAGAAAGATGAGAATTTAAATTCGCCTGGAATGCATTTTGCGCCCGTAGCCTTTGAAACATCTTGTTTGATGCCAGACCAAGGCAGACCTTGTGATGACAAAGCTAATAGATTTTATGCTTATGGTGTCATTGCCCGCCTCGCTCTTTTGGCCGCATCAAGGGAATTACAGAATTAAAAATGGGGAAATATCTTTTTATTACTGACCCAATTGAATCACTTATAATTTATAAAGATACTACCGTTGCACTCATAAAAGAATGTTTACAACAAAATATAGAAGTGCACTATGCAAAAATTAATGAGTTCTCTATAAATACTGATAATGATTTAAACGTCTTTAGTTATCAAATCACAGAGATTAATGAAAAAATCAAATCAAAAAAAATATCTTGTAACAAAATTCAATATTTTTCAAAAGTATTTATTAGAAAAGACCCACCATTTGATAACGCTTATCTTAATTTAACCTATTTACTTGAGCATGCTAAAAAGCTAAATGTTGAAATAATTAATGATCCTATTTCCGTCAGAAGTCATAATGAAAAACTATCCATATTGAATTTCAAAGATATTATTCCACCCACAATTGTTTCGGCGCAAGCTTCAAAAATAATAAAATTCATTCAACAAAAAGAAAAAATAATTTTGAAGCCCTTAGATGGTATGGCTGGTAATGGTATTTTTATGGTATCCCTAAATGACAAAAATCTTAATGTTATTATAGAAACCATGACTCATAATGGCAAAAAACTGATTATGGCTCAAAAATATATCCCAGAAATTATCCACGGCGATAAGCGCATTATGGTTATAAAAGGAAAACCACTGCCTTTTTCATTGGCTCGAATACCTACAGATAAAGATTTTAGAGCGAACCTTGCAAAAGGCGGAAAAGGAATTGCTCGAATATTATCAGAAAATGATACCAAAATAGTAGAGAGGGTTAGTAAGTATTTAATGGATAAAAAACTAGATATTGTAGGCCTTGATGTTATCGGCCCTTATTTAACTGAGATAAATGTTACAAGTCCAACTGGAATAGTAGAAATTACTGAACAAACAAACTTCGATGCAGCAAAATATATTATTAATGCGCTTAAATAAACTTATTGTCTTTATTTTTATAAGCTTTCTACTAGCTTGCGATAGTAATCCAATATATCAAAAAAAAGACTTTATTTTTGGGACCATGATCGAAATTAAGATTTATGGCGAAGATAAAACCAAGTCAGATATAGTTTCCAGCGAAATCCTAGAAGAATTTCATAGACTTCATCAATTACTTCACTCCTGGGAAAAAAGTTCTATCACGGAAATTAATCAAGCTATCTTAAAGAAGCAACCGATCAACATAGATAATGAAATTATCCACATAATTAAAGATGCTCAGCTTTTAGAGAAAAAAACTCAATCACTTTTTAATCCAGCCATAGGAAAGCTTATTGCTTTATGGGGATTTCACTCTGATCACCTTCCCTCATCTATTCCAAATAGAAAAAAAATTATAAATTTAGTTAAATCCTTCCCCAGAATGGAAGATATTAGCATTAAAGATCATCTTTTAATCAGTAAAAATCAAAATGTACAAATAGACTTAGGTGGATATGCCAAAGGATACTCACTAGACCAAGCTAAAAAAATTCTTCGACAAAATAATATAAAAAATGCCCTAATTAATATTGGTGGAAATATATTAGCTATTGGTCAGCATGGCAGTCGTGACTGGGTAGTGGGAATACAACATCCTAGAGCGCCAAATGCTATTGCATCAATTTCATTAAAGCCTGGATGGTCTATTGGAACATCTGGTGACTATCAAAAATATTTCTTGGCCGAACCTTCAGATACCTCAAATGAATTTATATTAGTAAACAATCAGCGGTATTCACATTTAATTAATCCCCATACAGGTTTTCCAGAAAACAAAACACAATCAGCCACTATCTTAATCCCACCATCAGATAATTCTGGTGTACTATCTGATGTATTATCAAAACCACTATTTATTGAAACAAAAGATCAAAAAATAACTTTAGCAAAAAAACTAAATATTAATCACTTCCTGATTATTATGGCGGACGGATCCGTTATGATTAGTCAAAATATGCTCAATGAAATAAATTGGTATGATGAACCTGATGCAAAAAATATTATTACTAATTAGAGGTTTTAAGCCAGGTGATTGGATAATAATTATATTTTTTCTTTTCTTCATATTAATGACAATCAAGTTTTTTTTAAATTTTCCTAACGGTCAATACCTTAAAATACAAAAAAATAGCGAAATCTTGGGTATATATAGCCTCAATCAACAAAATATTAAAATTATCAAAGGACTAAGAGGAGTTTCAGAAATTGTAATTAATAATGGTAAAGTACGATTTACAAAAGCACCCTGTAATAAACAATATTGCATTCATCAAGGCTGGATAAGCAAAATCAATCAAATGATTGTTTGCATACCTAATCAGCTCTCGATTTCAATAAGAGGAGACAAAGAAACTCATGACTCCATCAATTATTAAAATAGTTGATGAAGATCATCAAATTGCAAAACTCTCCGCGATTGCAGTAGCTTTGTCCTTAATAGAATTTTTCTTCCCTAGTCCCATTCCTGGGATAAAACCTGGAATTGCTAACATCATTATTTTATATACAATTTTTAAGTTTAATTACTCAATTGGTATATGGGTATCGCTAATCAGAGTTTTTGTAACAAGCATCATTGTCGGGACATTCTTAAGTCCAACTTTTTTTCTGAGCCTAAGTGGAGCTATTTTTAGTTTACTATCAATCTTAATTTTTAAAAATTATAATAAAAATCATTTCAGTCTTATTGGCATTAGCCTTGTGGCTTCGTTAGCTCATATTCTCGGTCAATTTATAGTCGTAAGGATTTGGATTATCCCTCACAATGGCATATTGTATTTACTTCCTTTATTTTTAATTTCATCATTTATTTTTGGCATAGTTAATGGGGCCATTACCCAAAAACTTCTTACATTAAACGTAAAAAAATAACTTTTATTAATGATAAAATGAAGAAAAGGAATTTTTTATGAAAAATTATTATTATTTTATATTAATTACTACGAGTATTTTTTTAAACGCTTGTGGTACAAAAGGTCCACTATATTTTCCTGAAGAAAAATATCCGCAATCTGAATTAAAAATAGAGCCATTAATTAACAATCAAACAGAATCTAAGAAAGCTTAGAATGAACTCCTCAATATTAGAATTTAAAAAAGGTAAATTTCATATAGAAGATTTATCTGTAGATCAAATTGTACAAAAATTTGGAACACCTAATTATATTTATTCTAAAAAAATTATTTTGGAAAACTTTAATAATTTTAAATCACAAGTTCAAGATATTGATCATATTATCTGTTTTGCCGTTAAATCCAATTCTAATATTGGAATATTAAATTTGCTTGCACAAAATGGAGCAGGATTTGACATTGTTTCTGGCGGTGAATTACAAAGAGTCATTTCTGCTAAAGGGGATCCTAAAAAAATAGTCTTTTCTGGTGTTGGAAAAACAATTGATGAAATAACATTAGCCATTAAATAT
>JBBWVM010000062.1:0-4158 GCA_050256215.1 Methylophilaceae bacterium | reverse complement strand
TAAAAATGCCGATGTTATTGTCGATTGTTCTGATAATTTTGATACTCGCTATGGACTTAATCAAATTGCGTTTGAGCACAAAAAACCATTAATTTCAGGTGCTGCAATAAAATTTGATGGACAAGTAAGTGTTTTTGATTTTAGAAGGTTAAATAGTCCTTGTTATCATTGTTTATTTCCTAATACAGCTGAGGAGCAGGAGTTAAATTGTGCAGATCATGGTATTTTTTCTCCTTTGGTTGGCATTGTAGGTGCTTGTCAGGCAGGAGAGACAATTAAAGTTTTATTGGGTATTGGCCAATCACTTGCTGGGCGATTATTATTAATTGATTATAAAGAAATGCAATGGAAAATACTGAGAATTAGTAAAGACAAAAATTGTTCAGTGTGTTCAGCGCGATGATTTCTTGTTATAGAACTGATCACAGTCATGTTAAAATCATGCCTTAAATAAATGTAAGAATTCAATGACACAAGAGTTAGAAAAATCATTTAGTCCCAAGGATATTGAAGGGAAATGGTATCAATTTTGGGAGTCTAAAGGTTATTATAAACTTGGTACCAATCTTGATAATTCAGAATCCTTTTCAATTTTATTGCCTCCTCCAAATGTAACGGGGACTCTTCATATGGGTCATGGTTTTAATCAGACCTTAATGGACATATTGACCCGTTATCATCGAATGAATGGCGCTAATACTCTTTGGCAGCCTGGAACAGATCATGCAGGTATAGCCACCCAAATTGTAGTTGAAAGACAGCTTAATCAAAAGGGAATTTCAAGGCATGAGTTAGGACGTGAAGAATTTATTAAAAAAGTATGGGAGTGGAAAAATTTTTCAGGAGGAAAAATTACTCAACAAATGCGAAGGCTAGGCACTTCTCCTGATTGGTCTCGTGAAAGATTTACGATGGATGAAGGGCTTTCTAATGTTGTTACTGAATCTTTTGTTCAGCTTTATCGTGATGGACTTATTTATCGTGGGAAAAGACTCGTCAACTGGGATGTAACCCTTCAGACAGCAGTATCAGATTTGGAGGTAATTCAAGAAGACGAGTCTGGTTCATTGTGGCATATTAATTATCCATTATTAGAGGATAGTAAAAATTACCTTACAGTTGCTACGACAAGACCTGAAACTATGTTGGGTGACGTAGCTTTGATGGTTCATCCAGAAGATAAGCGTTATAAAAAATATATTGGTCAATCTGTATTATTGCCATTAGTGAATAGGGAAATTCCTGTGATAGCTGATGAATATGTCGATCCAGATTTTGGGACAGGCGTGGTAAAGGTAACTCCAGCACATGATTTTAATGATTACGCTGTGGGCCAGAGGCATAAGTTACCTTTGATCAATATATTAACTCTTGATGGCTTTATAAATGAAAATGGTTCTAATTTGTATGAGGGACTTGAGAGATTTGAAGCTAGGAAAAAAATTATTAGCGATCTTGAAAAACAATCACTCCTAGTTAAAACTGAAAAATATACCATTAAGATTCCTAGAGGCGATAGAACAGGAACCATCATCGAACCTATGCTAACAGATCAATGGTTTGTGGCGATGACAAAGAAAACAAAAGATGGAAAAAGTATTTCTGAAAAGGCATTGGAAGTTGTAAAGAGTGGCGAGATTAAATTTTACCCAGAAAATTGGATTAATACATATAACCAGTGGTTAAATAATATTCAAGATTGGTGTATATCAAGGCAATTGTGGTGGGGACACCAAATTCCAGCATGGTATGGTGCTAACGATCAGATTTTTGTTGCAAATACTTTTGAAGAAGCGCAAGCATTGGCTAAGAAAGATGGCTATAAAGGTGATCTGATTAGAGATGATGACGTTCTAGATACTTGGTTCTCCTCTGCGATGTGGCCTTTTTCGACGCTTGACTGGACTCCCGATTATCCACATGTTAGTAATGATGCGCTTGATCTTTATCTTCCTTCATCTGTGTTAGTTACAGGTTTTGATATTATCTTTTTCTGGGTTGCGAGAATGGTAATGATGACTAAACATATTACAGGCAAGATCCCTTTTAAACATGTTTATGTGCATGGGTTAATTTGTGATGCAGATGGTCAAAAAATGAGTAAGTCTAAAGGGAATGTTTTAGACCCTATTGACCTAATAGACGGAATTTCCCTTGATAAGCTAATAGAAAAAAGAACAGCAGGATTGATGAACCCAAAACAAGCAGCATCAATTATTAATAAAACTAAAAAAGAATTTCCTGAGGGAATATCCCCTTATGGCACAGATGCACTCAGATTTACCTTTGCTAGCCTTGCAAGTCCAGGAAGAGATATTAAGTTTGATCTTCAAAGATGTGAAGGGTATCGGAATTTTTGTAATAAATTATGGAACGCAACACGTTTTGTATTAATGAATTGTGAAGAACAGGATAATGGTTTTGGTGAATGTGTTGATGGCTATCTAGATTTTTCAAAGGCAGATCGATGGATAGTGAGTAGCTTACAAAAAACATTGGTAAATATTGAGAGGGCTTATCAAGAATATAGATTTGATTTATTGGCTCATGAAATATATCAATTTGTTTGGGATGAGTATTGTGATTGGTATTTGGAGTTAGCTAAAGTTCAGATCCAAAATGGAACTGAATCGCAGCAGCGAGCAACTCGAAGAACATTGATTAGTGTGTTAGAAATTATTTTAAGAATGAGTCATCCTGTGATGCCTTTTATTACAGAAGAGATATGGCAGATAATCGCCCCTATGGCCAAAATCAAAGGACAATCAATCATGCTTCAGTCTTATCCTTCGCCTAGACTTAATAAAATAGATGATGATTCAATCGTTTGGATGGCAACGCTAAAGTTAATGGTAGAGAATTGTCGGAGCTTAAGAGGGAAAATGAATATTTCACCTGCCGACAGGATTCCTTTGGCTATCACGGGAGATAAGAAATTTGTGAATAGTTATGTGGGTTATGTGAAAGGATTAGCTAAATTATCTGAAGTAGAAGTAATGAATGAGCTTCCTGATCAAGATGCTCCTGTAGCTATAATTGATAATTATAAATTAATGTTAAATATACAAGTTGATAAAGAGACGGAATTAGTAAGGCTGCAAAAAGAGATTGATCGGCTAAATAATGAAATTAAAAAAGCTCAAGGAAAATTGGGTAATGATAATTTTGTTAAAAAAGCTCCAAAAGATGTTGTGAGCCAAGAGCAAGATAGAGTAGAAAGTTTTACTCAGCTCAAAGATAAAATTCAACTACAGTTTAAAAAATTAGATAGTTAGTTTTTTTTAATATAAAAGGTAGTGATATTGTCTATAATTTCTGACGAAATGAGTTCATGCCCTGTATTTTTACAAAATGCTTCGAAATCCTTTTTAGCGCTCTTGTCCGTAGTTTGAATTTTTAATATTTGATGAATCTTAAGTGAGTTTAGACCTCTTTTGCAATAGAGAATAGGCATAGGGCACTTAAGGCCTATTGCATTAACTTCAATATGATATTCCATTCTTTTTATAGCAGGCGATTACGAGTGTTTACTTATTGTAAGGCTCAACATCACCAGGATTTCGTAACATTTTATTGACTTCACCTAGGTGAAGCTCTTCTGTGTAAATCATTTGTCTTGCATATTCTTCGAGCATAACTGATTTTCCATCAACTTGGCTAAGCAATTCTTTGTAGCAATTAAGTGATGTAGTTTCGTGCTCTAAAGATTCTCTTAAGATATTACCAATATCATGATTATGTGTTTCAAGAAGTGGACCTATTGCAAGTGAGGGATGTCCCCCTAAGTTGGTAATGAGTTCACCTGCCTGATCAGCATGCGTAAGAGATTCTGTTGCCTGTCCTCTTAGCCAACTAATAATTGGTATACGACTATAACCATAAACCATTAATGCGTAGTGAGTATATCTAACAACACCTGCAAGTTCCATCTCTAGGATTTTATTAAGAGAAGCTATTATTATTTTATTATTATTATCTGTCATTTTAAATACTCCTTGTTGGTTTATATTCTCAAAGTAACATAGAAAATTTATTAATGTCGTAATGAGAATTATTTGCGATATTAATAAATTAATTTAACAATTAATGCGAAGATATTTATTGCTACCATCAGTCGAATTGACCAAAAAGTAAATTTCATGCTCAATGCTCTATTAG
>JBBWVM010000061.1:0-25122 GCA_050256215.1 Methylophilaceae bacterium | reverse complement strand
TAAGGTCGATTATAAATGTTGCATTTGGAATAGATCCGGTATTCTCACTGATAGATAATTCAAGCTCAGATCCCGTAATCTGGGTTTCTGGCATGATAATTTTTACTTGTCCTTTAGCAGTGATCTTTTCAGATATTTGATTATATTCAATTAAGTCAGCTGTAATTGTTTGCTCGCCATTTTTTAATAACGCATTACCAGATGCTCTAAGTTTTCTATCGATCATATTTTCAAGAGAATCTCCTTCAATAATAAGGATTTCATTAGATATGTTATCTTGTGCATAAGCCATAGAGAAGATAAGGTTTAGTGAAAATAAACCAATCATCCATAATATATTTTTTTGATGCTTCAACTCGTACAATTCAAACCTGATATAGTCATTTTATTCATAATTGATTTTACGTTATAGTTTTATACAAAACTAATATAAATCAGTAAGTTATGGATTATAGCTTATGTAAATTAAAAAAGATTGACTATTATAGGTGAATGATGGCGCTGTGAATAGAATTGAATTAATTAAAAATTGGTTAAAAATTCAATTAAACACAAGAATCAAACTTGAGCCTGCATCCAGTGACGCAAGCTTTAGGCGATATTTTAGAGTTTATTCTGATAAAGAAACCTTTATTCTGATGGATGCCTCTGCTGATAAAGAGCCTATTAAACCTTTTTTGAGCATTGGAGGAAAGCTTTTACAGGCTGATATAAATGTACCTAAAATTATTTCTTTTAATGATGAATTAGGGTTTATTTTAATGAGTGATTTAGGTAAGTATACATATTTAGATAAGTTGAATAATGATAATGTAAGTTTGTTATATGGTGATGCAATAAATGTTTTGATTCGTATGCAAAAGAGAATAGATGCTAGTCAGATGATTAACTATTCAAATAAAATGCTTTTTGATGAAATGTCCCTTGTTCTTCCTTGGTATTTTTATACGTATAAATCTGTAAAGTTTAAACAGAAAATTAATGATAAGTTAAAGGAAACTTTCAAATTAATTAGCGATAAAATATCAACTCAGACAAAATTTTTTGTTCATCGTGATTATCATAGTCGCAACTTGATGTATTTTAATGAACAAGATAAAAATCCTGGCATATTGGATTTCCAAGATGCTGTTTTGGGTCCCATCTCTTACGATTTAGTTTCACTTCTTAAAGATGCTTATATGAAATGGGATGAAGAAATTATTATTGATCAAGCGATTCGTTATTGGGAAAAGGCTAAGAAGGCTAAGCTTATTAATAGTTCTGATTTTGCTGATTTTTATGAAGACGTTGAGTGGGTAGGTGTTCAAAGGCACTTAAAAATACTAGGTATTTTTTCAAGATTATATATTCGTGATAATAAAGATCAATATTTAAAAGATATACCTCTGGTTGAAGAGTATTTAATAAAAACGACTGAACGTTATAAGGAGCTTCATCCTTTAAGAAAAATTTTAGATGATGTGATTTCCGAGGCATGAAAGTAATGATTTTGGCGGCTGGTAGGGGAGAGCGCATGGGAGGGCTTACGAAAAATTTACCTAAGCCACTTCTTGAGATTAAAGGAAAAACGCTTCTTGAATATCATTTAGAAAAATTAGCTAATGCTGGCTTTCAGAAAATAGTAATTAATACTTCTTATTTGGCGGAGATGATAAAAGAGTTTGTTGGCGATGGCTCTAAATGGAATTTAGACGTTACTTTTTCTGAGGAAAATCCTGTTTTAGAAACTGCAGGAGGTATAAAGAAAGCTATATCCCTTCTTGGAACAGATGCATTTATAGTAATAAATGCTGATATTTATACAGATTATCAATTTGAGAAATTAAAAGACATAAAATTAGACAAAAATGTGAATGGTTACTTACTGCTTGTTAAAAATCCACAGCATAATTTAGCTGGTGATTTTGGGCTATTGGAAAATAATTTTTTAACTCTCAATGGGATTTCTTTGTATACCTTTTCAGGAATAGCCATTTATAATCCTAGATTATTTGACATAGTTGGAGAGGGTGAGTATATGCATTTAGCCCCATTATTGAAAGCATCTATTTCAAGAGGCTTATTAAAAGGAGGGGTGTTTGAAGGAATCTGGTCGGATATAGGTACTCCTGAAAGACTTAGAGCTTTTAGTATGATAAATATAAATAAAGAGAATAAAATTTAGATTGGGTATGAAAAATTACAAAGAATTTGAAAGTAGACGCAAGGTTTTTTCTCATCAAATAGGGGATGGTGTTGCTGTGCTTTTTAATTCATCAGAGATGGTGAGGAATAGGGATAGCCATTATCCATTCAGATCGGATAGTTATTTTCATTATTTATCTGGATTTTCTGAATCTGATGCAGTTATTTTTATTCTTGGTGGTAAAACCCCAAAGTCTATTTTATTTTGTAAGTCTAAAAATAAAGAAAAAGAAATGTGGAATGGATTTATCTATGGACCTAAAAATGCAGCAGAGATTTTTTTATTTGATGAAGCTTACCCGCTTGATAAAATTAATGAAGTGGCTTTAAAGGTTTTTGCTAATCAAAAAAAGATTTATTGTATACCAGGCCCAAATGGTTTAAATGATAATCGTATTAATCAATGGGTTGATCAAAATAAAAAGAATAAAAGAGCAGGTAGTAGATCATTAGAAATGATTATAGATTTAACCAGTACGCTTGATAAAATGCGAGTTATTAAATCGAATTATGAGCTGAGCCTAATGAAACGCTCGGCAAGTATTGCAGCAAAAGCTCATATTTTTGCTATGAGGAAGACTAAGCCAGGTAAATATGAGTATCAAATTGAAGGGGAGATACTAAATCAATTTATGCAAAATGGATCGCATTACCCCGCTTATCAATCTATTGTTGCTTCTGGTGGAAATGCCTGTACGTTACATTATGTAGAAAATAATAGTTTGTTAAAAGATGGAGATTTATTATTGATTGATGCGGGTTGTGAGTTCGAAGGATACGCGTCTGATATAACAAGAACCTATCCCGTTAATGGTAAGTTTAGCTCTGCTCAAAGAGATCTTTATCAAATTGTTCTTGATGCTCAAAAAAGTGCAATTGAAAGCATTTGTTCTGGGAAGTTATTTGATGATCCACATAAGATAGCAGTTCGTAAAATCATTGACGGCCTTATGGATCTAAAAATTTGTAGCGGTTCTTATGATGAGATTCTTGAAACTGGTGCATACAAAAACTTTTTTATGCATCGCACGAGTCATTGGTTAGGTCTTGATGTTCATGATGCAGGAGATTATGTGGATGAGCAAAGCAATCCTGCCGTTTTGGTTAGTGGAAATGTTTTGACTGTAGAGCCCGGTTGTTATATTCAGCCTTCATCTAAGGTACCTAAAGATTTTTGGGGAATGGGTATTCGTATTGAGGATGACGTATGTGTAACAAAGGATGGATGTGTAATTTTGAGTTATGGCGCCCCTAAAGATATTAATCATTTGGAGGAAGTTGTAGGGACTCTCCATGATTAAACTACTTACTATTGTTGGAGGCGGTCCTGTAGGCCTTATATTTGCTTTACTCAACAAAAATATTGATGTATTGGTATTGGAATCAAAATCAAAAAAAGAATCTGAAAAAGATACTAGAGCATTAGCATTATCTAATAGCAGTCGTTTTGTGCTGGAGAGAATCGGAGTTTGGGATTCCTTAGAACCCAAAATAACTGACATTAAGTCAATACATACGAGTCAAAAAGGAACTTTTGGACGTACCTTGATGAAGGCAAAGGAATATAATCAAGAAGCTCTTGGTTATATTGTAGCTTATGGGGATTTAATTAAATCGCTTCAAGATGTAATAAATTCAATAAAGAAGATTGAAGTTTTATATAACACCAAAGCTAGTCAATTTTTAAAGAAAAAGGACAAAGCAACTCTTTTATTTGATAATAATGGAAATAAGCAAAGCGTTGATTTGAATTTGCTTATTTTGGCTGATGGTGGAAATGCAAAAATTCGTGGTCTAGATATTAGGCGTAAAACTAAATCTTTTAATCATTCTGCGATAGTAACTCAAGTGACTTCTGAGGTTCGTCATTCAAATATTGCATATGAGAGGTTTACATCTATGGGGCCTATAGCGCTTTTACCTAATTTAAATAATAGGTTTTCATTGGTTTGGACAGGACCTACTGACGAAATTGTCAAATTAAACAAAAAGAATGATAAAGATTTTTTGATTGACTTGCATGAGTACTTTG
Source organism: Methylophilaceae bacterium (assembly GCA_050256215.1). Classification (GTDB taxonomy): domain Bacteria; phylum Pseudomonadota; class Gammaproteobacteria; order Burkholderiales; family Methylophilaceae; genus BACL14. Next base: position 20,903 of record JBBWVM010000061.1, on the reverse strand, counting down.
GTGATCGTGTTGGTAAGTTTATATCTTGTGGAAACAGAATAACTTTTCCTTTAAACCATTCTTATATTGAACAAAATTTAAATAAAAATATTGCAGTATTAGGTAATTCTGCTCAAACTATGCACCCTGTTGCAGGGCAAGGACTTAATACCGGCATCAAGGATGCTCTAGTTTTGTCAGATTGTATATATGCGAATGATGAGGTTGTTCAGATCGAATTATTGTTGAAAAAATATAATCAATTGAGATATTCTGAAACTAAAGCCTTATTAAATCTTACTGAGTTTCTTGTTAACTTTTTCTCAAATAATTTTATTGGGTTAAATAAATTTCGTGGTTTAGCATTGACCTTTTTGGATCTTGCGCCACCAATAAAAAAATCTTTTGTAAGAAAAATGAGTTTTGGAAAATAATAACTTCGCTAAAAAAATTATTGTTGTTGGAGGTGGCCTAATAGGCGTTCTATGTAGCATGATGTTAAAAAGAAATGCTTATGAAGTTCATTATATTCACTCAGAAAGATTTAGTTTATCGAATCGGACGTATGCTCTGAGTCCGTCTATAATTAAATGGTTAAAGTCATTTAACTTATCAAAACAATTCCTTGCTTCTTTAAATTCTGTGAGAGCTATAGAAGTTTTTAAGAGCGTAGAAAATACTCAATTAAATTTTAATTCAAACGAAATTGATGAGCCTGCATTGGCATATATGGTGAAAGAACATTCTTTGTTAAGTGAATTTAAATCAAAATTGGTAGATCAAACTATTGATAGTTATGATCAACCAAAAAGTTTAAAAATCTTTAATGGTGATCAAAGCGTGGGTATAACTTTAGGGGATATTGAGCTTAAATCTTCGTTGTTAATTGCTTGTGATGGAGCAAAATCCCCTATTAGGGATCAATTATCTATTGAAAAGAAAACTAAAGATTTTAAACAAACAGCATTAGTTTTTGAATTTGAGACATCCAAAGATTATTCAAGCAAAGCTTTTCAGTTCTTTTTAGGGGATAGTATTTTAGCAATTCTACCTATTAAGCCAAAATTAATGTCGGTGGTATGGTCATGCGATAATAATGTATTTGAAAGAATGCAGAGTTTAAATGATGCGTCTTTTAAAAAAGAATTAATTGCAATTGTTGGAGATAAATTTGGTAAAGTAGAACTTATTTCTAAGCGAGAGCACTTTCCTTTGTTGATGACAAAAGTTAGTTCTTTTTTTCAGAAAAGAGTTTTGTTGATGGGTGACGCAGCACATTCTATCCACCCTTTAGCTGGACAAGGATTAAATTTAGGAATTAGGGATATTATAGAATTAGAAAGAAATATAAAAAAGAGCAATTACCTTGATCTTGGGCTATCTGGATTTTTACGTCGATATGAACGTTCTAGAAGGGCTGATATTCAGCAATTCTCTCTTTTAACCTCTGGTTTGCAATGGATTTATTCTCGAAAAAGTAAGAAAGTTAATTATTTAATTGCAAAGAGCATGAATTTTATTGAACATTCTGATTTTATAAAAAACAAACTTATTAAGAGAGCAATATCATGAAGACTATATTAATAGCATTTTTTTTAGTGTGTATGTCTATTACGGTATTTTCTGACGAGGGTTATTTAAAACAGATTATTGAAAAAACGTACCCAGACTTGCAAATTAAAAGTATCAAAAAAACTGAATTTGATGGTTTATACGAGATATATATTGGAGGGCAAATTATTTATACAGATGAGGCATTCAAGTTTCTTATTGTTGAGGGGCGACTAATTGATCCAAAAACAAAGGTAGATTTAACAAGCCAAAGACTTGAAGAATTATCCAGAGTTAATTTTAACGCCTTACCCTTCTTTGATGCTATAGAGGATGTAAGGGGAAATGGTAAAAAGAAGATAGTTATTTTTTCAGATATAGATTGTCCATTTTGTAGAAAATTGGAAAAAGAAACTTTAATGAAGCTGGATGACGTCACTATATATACATTTTTATATCCATTAGCTATTCATCCAGAAGCAGAGATGAAGTCTAAGCAAATTTGGTGTGCAAAAGATCGGGCTTCCGCTTGGAATAATTATATGTTTAAGGGTACCCTTCCCAATAATCAGGGTAAATGTGAAACACCCATTATGAATATATCAAGATTAGGTAAAGAGCTTGGTATTTCTTCAACGCCCACGATTATTTTTACAAGTGGAAGGCGTATTGAAGGGGCTTTATCTTATGAGGAGTTGATAAAGTACTTAGATTAATTCTAAAAAAACTTGACATTTGTCTTGAATGCACGTAAAAAATGCTCAGGTGTTTGGTTTATTTGTGCTCAATGTTGTTTTTAGATGTAAATAATCTATATTTTTTCATTTTGACTTTAAGCGAATCTTCAGGGTGCCCCCCAAATTAGTAAAGGATGTATTGTAATGGCAACAGGAACAGTTAAATGGTTTAATGATTCAAAAGGTTTTGGTTTTATCACTCCAGATGATGGCGGTGATGATTTATTTGCTCACTTTTCTGCAATTGTAGAAGAGGGATATAAAAGCTTAAAAGAAGGTTCTCGTGTTTCTTTTGAGGTAACTGAAGGTCCCAAAGGAAAACAAGCTTCCAATATTCAAAAAGCTGACTAAGTACTTAAATTAAGGCCCTTACAGGGCCTTTTTACATGTTTGCAATCAATGTTTTTGCAAACTCATTTGTTGATAATGCTTTGCAATCATCGATTTGTGAAGCAAAATCAGCAGTCATGTGTCTTTCTTTTAATGTTTTCTTAAAGGAAAGATTAAGAATTTCTGCAGGCTCATTCCAGCCCATATGCTCAAGCATCATCTGAGCTGATAATATAAGGGAGCTGGGGTTTGCTATATTTTTTCCGGCAATTGATGGTGCAGTTCCGTGAGTCGCTTCAAAGATTACGGTGGTATCAGATAAATTTGCGCCTGGGGAAATACCAATTCCACCTACTTGCGCTGCCAAGGCATCTGAAATGTAGTCCCCATTAAGATTTAAAGTGGCAACCACATCATGATCTTTTGGTTTAATTAGTATTTCTTGAAGAAAAGCATCTGCTATACAATCTTTAATTATAATTCCGTTTTTTGTTTCGTAAAATCCAAAATTATTTTTTTGAGCACCAAATTCTTCTTGTGCAAGTTCATATCCCCATTCTTTAAAGCCACCTTCGGTGAATTTCATGATATTACCCTTGTGGGCTAAAGTAACTGATTTGCGATTATTATCAATGGCATATTGTATCGCTTTTCTAATAAGTCTTTGGCTTCCTTCTTTTGAAACAGGCTTAATTCCGATAGCGGTTGTATCTGGAAAACGAATTTTTTCTGCCACACCAAATTGTTTAAATTGTTCTATGAGTGTTTTAACTTCTTCTGAGCCTGATGGCCATTCAATGCCAGCATAGATATCTTCAGTATTCTCTCTAAATATGACCATATTGGTGTCTTCTGGTCGTTTAAGAGGACTAGGAACTCCCGAATAATACTTTATAGGTCTAAGGCAAACATACAAATCAAGCTGCTGTCTAAGAGCAACATTTAATGATCTTATACCACCTCCTACTGGCGTCATTAATGGCCCTTTAATTGATAATACATAATGTTTTAATGCTGCAAGAGTTTCGTCGGGTAGCCATGTATTATGATTGTAGAGTTGTGTTGCTTTTTTGCCAGCATAAACTTCCATCCAAGCAATTTGTTTATTACTTCCATAAGTTTTTTTTATAGCATGATCAATAACAGCCTGCATAGCTGGCGTTATATCTGTTCCAATTCCATCGCCTGTGATAAATGGAATAATGGGGTAATTCGGGATATCTAATTTTGAGTTAGAATTAACTTTAATTGTATCTCCCTTATTTGGAATCTTAATTTTGCTTGTCATAAACTTTGTTCTCTATGTGTTTTAAATGATTATTCTACTAAATAAACCCTATGGGGTTATCAGTCAGTTCTCTGATCACAAAACCTATGCTTCATTAAAAGATTTTGTCCCATATAAAAATGTATATTCTGCAGGTCGTTTAGATGCAGATAGTGAAGGTTTGCTCATTTTAACTGACAATGGCCCTTTTCAAAATAAATTATCTAATCCAAAAAATAAAATTTTAAAAACTTATTGGGTTCAGGTTGAAAATATACCTAATGAAGAATCGTTAAATAAATTAAGAAATGGAGTAAAGATAGGAAGCTATGTAACTCAACCTGCCTTTGTGCAACTCATTCAGGAACCAATAATTTGGGAAAGAACCCCTCCTATTAGAATAAGAAAATTTATACCTACAGCATGGTTAGAAATAAAAATTTCAGAAGGAAAAAATAGACAAGTCAGGAAAATGACTGCCGCAATTAATCATCCAACATTGCGTTTGATTAGAATTTCTGTGGGAGATTATGAATTATTAAAATTACTTCCGGGAAATTATTTGGTTATAAAGCCTTAAGGCTATTTTGTGATCACCAAATGATATAATCATTGTAAATAAATAAAATTAAGGTTTTTATGTCTGGGAATACATTCGGTCAATTATTTACGTTAACTTCTTTTGGTGAGTCCCATGGGCCGGCAATAGGAGGGATTGTCGACGGCTGCCCTCCTGGCATGGAATTAAGTGAAGTGGATTTGCAGATCGATTTGAATCGACGTAAACCAGGTACTTCTAAATTTGTAACGCAGCGTAAAGAAGACGATAAGGTTGAAATTTTGTCAGGTGTGTTTGAAGGTAAAACAACTGGCACCCCAATTGGTTTTATTATTAGAAATAAAGATCAAAGAAGTCAAGATTATTCAAAAATAAAGCAGGTATTTAGGCCTGGGCATGCTGACCTAACTTATCATCATAAATATGGTATAAGAGACTATAGAGGAGGAGGGCGTTCAAGCGCAAGAGAGACGGCTGTTCGAGTTGCTGCAGGGGCAATTGCTAAAAAATGGTTAAAGAAAAGTCATGGAATTGAAATAATTGCATGTCTGTCTCAGCTAGGTGAGATGAATATACCTGTTAGCGATTGGAGTGTTGTGGAAGAAAATCCTTTCTTTGCCGCTGATAAGTCTATTATTAAAGATCTCGAGATTTATCTTGATAAAGTCAGAGCTGATAAGAATTCAGTTGGAGCTAAAATATTTGTCTGCGCTAAAAATTTACCTATAGGTCTTGGGGAGCCAGTTTTTTCTAGACTTGATGCAGATATTGCTTCTGCGATGATGAGCATCAATGCTACTAAAGGTATTGAGATTGGTGCTGGCTTTGATAGCGTCAGTCAAAAAGGAACTGAACATAGTGATGAAATGACTAGTCATGGTTTTAAATCTAATAATGCGGGAGGTATTCTTGGCGGAATTTCTACTGGTCAAGATATAGAAGTAAATGTTGCCTTTAAGCCAACCTCTAGCATTCCCCAAGATAGAGCATCTATTGATATTTTCGGAAAATCAATTCAAATGAAAACGACAGGACGGCATGATCCTTGCGTAGGAATTCGGGCAGTGCCTATTGTTGAAGCAATGCTTGCCTTAGTACTTATTGATCATGTTCTGAGAGATAGAGCGCAAAATATGGATGTTAAAAAAACTATGGCCCGTTTTTTGAGTTCAATTTTTTGAGTTCAATTGGTTTTTGTAAATCCATTTTTGGAATAACCACTTCTTTATATTTCCGATTTTCTAGTTTTTATTTTTTTTATTATTTTTTTGTAGGATTATTTGTTCCGTATTGGGGCTTATATTTACAATCATTATCTTTTTCGGCATTTCAAATCGGAATGCTGTTGTCTTTATTTCAAGTGAGTCGAATTTTTGCACCGAATTTTTGGGGTTGGTTAGCAGACCATACTGAAGAGCGAGTAAGGTGGATTAATATCACCTCTTTTTTTGGTTTTATAGGTTTTTGCGCGGTATTTTGGGCTGATACTTTTTATTCAATTTTTCTTGTAATGATGGCTATGAGTATATTTACAAGCTCAACTCTTCCATTAACTGAATCTCTTACCTTGTCATACTTGTCAGCTAGTAAGGCTAATACAAGCTATAGTAGGATTAGGCTTTGGGGTTCTATAGGGTTTATTGTTGCTGCATTTATGCTTGGAATATTTATTGATTCTTACGGAGAAAGTACATTAATTTTTGCGTTATTAATAACACAATTTATTATTTTTTTACTGTCATTTTCTATTCCTGATAAGACTGTTAAATTAGTTAGCGAAAAAAGAAGATCAATATGGGGAGTGATGAAGAATCCTGAGGTTGTTGTATTGCTGATTGGTTGCGCATTAATGGTGTCATCACATGGCTTTCTTTATAATTTTTACTCTATTTTCCTAAAAGAGCAAGGTTATTCTAATTTTGTTATTGGAATTTTATGGTCAGTTGGGGTGATATTTGAGATTATAATTTTTATTCTGATGCCATACATATTAAGTAGAATTAATCTTAAATGGGTTTTATTAATTAGTTTAATGCTTGCTGTAATTAGATTTTTTTTAATTGGTAGTTATGCTGATAATTTATATGTTCTAGTATTTGCCCAGATACTTCATGCAGCAACTTTTGGGAGCTTTCATGTAGCTTCGATCCAGTTAATTGCTAAGTTTTTTACTAATGAACATCAGTCCAGAGGTCAGTCTTTATATAATAGTATTACTTATGGTTTAGGTGGTGCAATAGGGGGATTGGGTGGTGGATATATGATTGATTTTTGGGGGGCTGCGAATACCTTTATATTATCTGCAATGCTACCACTAATAGGATTTTTGATAATATATTTTGGATTAAGTAGCGATTATTTAAAGGAAAAAGAGATTATTAATTAATTATTATTTCCTTTAATTAATGCGTAAGCAGAATGATTGTGAATAGACTCAAAATTTTCTGATTCTACAATAAAGGTATTTATTTTCTTATGTGTTTTTAAATTTTGTGCAATATCTCTAACCATATCTTCAACAAATTTTGGATTATTGTAAGCTTTCTCAGTTACATATTTTTCATCTACTCTCTTTAGGAGTCCATAAAGTTCACTAGAAGCTTGTTTTTCAACAATGTTAATAATATCCTCAATCCAAATAAAATCATTTGCTTCAATAGTAACGGTGACATGTGATCTTTGATTATGAGCACCATAATCGGAGATTTTTTTTGAGCACGGGCATAGACTTGTTACTGGTACAACCACTTTTGTAGTATTGGTATAACTGCCATTAATTATTTTTCCAAAAAAACTAACCTCATAATCTAATACGCTTTTAACTCCAGAGACTGGAGCTGTTTTTTCTATGAAATAAGGGAAAACCATTTCAAGGTTACATGATACTGATTCTAATCTTTCAAGCATTGCTCTTAAAATACCTTCAAAAGACTCAACAGATAACTCTCTATCATTTTCATTGAGAATTTCTACAAATCGAGACATATGGGTCCCTTTAAAGTTATGAGGTAAATGTACATACATATTGAAATTAGCAACAGTATGTTGGGCTCCGCCCGTCTTATCTCTAACAATTATAGGGTGTTTGATTGATTTTATTCCGACTTGATCAATATCTAATTGGCGTTTATCCGGAGTGCTTTGGACATCTTCAATTGATTTTGGAGAGATTGGTTTATTCATTCACTCTTACATTTAATTTAAACTACAATTTTATCATTTGTTCAATTGATTAACAATTTTCTTTACAATGCTGGCCTTGTTTAAACCACATAATTCATGAACCTCAGATTGTGAGCCATGCTCAACAAATTCATCAGGAATTCCAATTAATAAAGTTTTACAGGGGATTCCAAATTTACTTATTACTTCCAATACTGCAGAACCAGCACCGCCCATAGTTGCATTATCTTCAACTGTAACGATTAACTCATGATTAGCTGACACTTTTTTTATCATTGCTTCGTCAATTGGCTTTATGAATCTCATATTAATAAGTGTGGCACCTAATTCATTTGAGACTTCAAGACAGACATTTAACATGGTACCAAAGGCAAGCAGTGCAATCTTTTGACCAGATTTAACTTTTTTGGCTTTCCCAATTGTAATATTAGTTGATGTCTTATTAATTATTTTCCCTGGACCAAACCCTCTGGGATAACGAACTGCACATATACCATCATAATCAAAACCAGTTTTTAACATTTGATAGCATTCATTTTCATCACTTGGTGCCATTAAAACAAGATTGGGTATACATCTTAAAAAAGAGATATCAAAATTACCTGAGTGTGTTGGACCATCTGCTCCAACAATTCCTGCTCGATCAATTGCGAATAACATGGGAATATTTTGAATGGCGACGTCATGAATTAATTGATCATAAGCACGTTGTAAGAAAGACGAATATATTGCTACAATAGGCTTAAAATTCTCACAGGATAATCCTGCAGCAAAGGTTACTGCATGTTGCTCAGCAATACCAACATCATAAAATCGCTTGGGATATCTTTTAGCAAACTGAGTTAAACCAGATCCATCAGACATTGCCGGGGTTATTGCACATAATCTTGGATTTTTTTTTGCTGTATCTAAAATCCAATTCGAAAATACCTCTGTGTAGGTTTTTTTACTTATGTTTTTATTTTCATAGGTATCATTAGATTTGTTAATCCCATGAAATTTATTTGGGTCATCCTCAGCTGGCTTGTAACCATATCCTTTTTTAGTAGCAATATGCAAGAATTGTGGACCTGATAATGCTTTAATATTTGTGAGTGTATCAATGAGGATATCTAAATCATGACCATCAATTGGGCCTATGTAATTAAATCCAAATTCTTCGAATAAAGTCCCAGGAATAACCATTCCTTTTACATGCTCTTCTGTTTTTCTTGCTAACTCAAGCACCGGAGGTACTTTAGAAAAAACAGCTCTACCAGATTTTTTTAAGCCCCCATATAGTTTTCCTGATAATAATTTTGCTAGATAGTTATTTAAAGCACCAACATTTTTTGAGATGGACATATCATTGTCATTTAGCACTACTAGTAAGTCATTTTCTGTATTTCCAGCATGATTAAGGCCTTCGAAAGCCATTCCCGCAGTCATTGCTCCATCACCAATTATCGCGATGGCCCTGTTAGAAGATCCTTTCTTTTTTAAAGATTCAGACATGCCCAGAGCGGCAGATATTGAAGTGCTAGAATGCCCTGTGCCAAAGTTATCATAAATACTTTCTGTTTTTTTGGGAAAGCCAGACAATCCATTTTTTTGTCTAAGCGTATTCATTTGATCTTTTCTTCCAGTTAGTATTTTATGGGCATAGGTTTGATGGCCAACATCCCAAATAATTTTATCTTTTGGTGCATCAAATACATAATGAATAGCAATTGTAAGTTCAATAACACCTAGATTTGAAGATAAATGACCTCCAGTTTTTGAAACACTTTCAATAATAAAATCCCTTAATTCTTTGGTAAGGATTTTAAGTTCTTTGCGAGTAAGTTCTTTTAACTTACTTGGGTTGGTTATTTGATCAAGTATCATCATTTAAAACTTTCTTTGATATATTTTTGTAATTAATTGTTTTATTGTTTTTGTATTCCCTGAGACGCCCTCGAGTGTCATCATAGCCTTTTCAAAAAATTCTAAGTTTATTTTTTTTGCTTCTTCTAGACCTATTAGAGAAATAAAAGTAGCTTTATTGTAATTTTTATCTTTACCACAAGTTTTTCCTAAAATATTCTCACTTGATTCATTGTCAAGTATGTCGTCGGTGATTTGATAAATTTTACCTAGTAACTTTGCCATTTTTGATATTTTATTTTGATTATTTTGAATAAATACATCAGATATTGAATATGGCATTGTGCAGGAGGCTTCTATAAGAGCGCCTGTTTTTAGTTCTTGTAAATGTTCAAGTGATTTTAAATTAATAGTGTTATTGGATGCTTCCATATCTAGAGATTGGCCTAGCACCATACCTTGAATTCCTATGGCCTTAGAAAGGATTTTAAGTAGACCTAATTTTTTTTTATTACTGATGTCTAGATCTGAAGAACAGAGTAAATTGAATGAAATTACTTGAAGGCCATCACCTGCAAGTATTGCCTGTGCCTCATTAAATTTGATATGACAAGAAGGCTTACCACGCCTAAGAGAATCATCATCCATAGCAGGGAGATCGTCATGAATTAAAGAATAACAATGAATTACCTCTACTGCTCCTGCTACATAATCCAATGCTTGTTTATTAACTCCATTAATCTCGCCAATAGCGTAGGCTAATAGCGCTCTAAAACGCTTACCACCATTAAAAATGGCATATTCACATACCTTCTTGATCAGGGTTTCATCTGAATTTTTATTAATAAACTCTTTAAGAAAATCCTCTATTCTTTTTTGATGAAGAGTTATCCATGGATCTAAAGATTTACTCATCAGTTTTGAAATCTTCTAATCCATTTTTTTGTGAAAGTATTTGAACTCTTTGTTCTATTTTTTTAATGGAATCTTGAGCTTTTTTAACTAGCACGATACCTTTTTCATAGGATTTTAGTGAATCTTCTAAATTAAGCCCATCCTTTTCCATGTTAGTAACAATTTCATCTAATTCTTCGAGTAATTTCTCAATATTTACGTTATCTTTAGTCATCACGTAGATTACTTAAAAAAAAGTTATTAACATCTTTAATTTCATTATGAATCACTTCATGCCCCATATTATATTTTTTAAAGTTAAAAAATTTTGATTTTATTCTGTGTTGGTAGCTTAATTCAGCATGGTTTATATTAATAATATCATCTAGCAACCCATGAATTGCAATTATTGGTAAATTGTTATTTTGCTTAGGCTCTTTTATTATTGGCATGTAGCCTGACAGGGCAACAATGCCGTCTATATGAAATTTTGATGTGATACCAGTAAATAAGGCTAACGCAGCCCCTTGAGAGAACCCTCCAAGAAAAATTTTAATTGGCTTTTTAATTTGAGCCATTCTAGTTTTAATAATTTTCTCAATTAATTCCTTTGATTTTAATAGTCCATCAGTATCTTGGGAACTAAAATCTTTAGAGTGAATATCGTACCAACCTCTCATCTTCATGCCTTGATTTAATGTAATTGGTCTTATTGGGGCATCGGGGAGAATGAATTCAATTTCTTCGATCTTCAGTGACTCAATAAATGGAACGAAATTACTTCCATCCGCACCAAGACCATGGAGCCAAATAACGATAGCTTCAGGGCTTTCTTGAGGATTGATTATAATCATAAAAAAAGCAGATAAATAAATCCGCTTTTAAAAATTAAAATGATTACTTAGCCTCTAATACTTTTTTTAAATTTTCAAGACCAGGGCCAACAATAGCTTTAACAGCTGCTACAGCAGTTGCATCATCCTGTCCTTCAGGAATAGGAGGATTTAATTTATACGTTCTATAAAATCTCGCTGTCCATTGCACAATAGATTCATTATCATTTTTACCTTTTTGTACTTTAATGTAAGAGTTGTAATCTGTAAAAGGAACATCCCCTTCAATTATTTCATACTTTATTTTTTTTGCCTTATCATCAATAAACCTTAGCTTTTCGTATACTCCACCACCAGCTTTAAATGTTAATGTTCTGAATGTATCTTTACCCTTTTTTTCTACTTTTGTTGTGGCTATTGCTGGCAGCCATTTATGAACTGCACCGAAATCTTTCACAAGAGCCCATGCCTTTGCAGGAGGTACGTTGATAGTTACAGATTCTTGTACTTTTTGGGGCGTTGGACCGTGAGCAAAAATTTGAAGTGATAAAAATATAGTGCTTAAGAAGATAATAAATCTTTTCATTACAAAAATCCTTTATTGTTTATAAATAATGCAACATACTACTATAAAATCTTTTCTATGTAATTGTTAACTTTATTTTACTGTAGTATAAATTTGCCAAAAGCACGGCTTTGACTACCAGTGCTTATTTCTTTTAATAATTTTAAGTTACGCAGATCGTAAACATTAATCGAGTCACTTCCCCAATTAGTCACAACAAGTAGATTTAATTTTTGATGTATATCTAAATTTTCTGGTGTTTCTCCTGTAGATATTTTTTTTAATTCTTTGTTAGTATGAAGATTTATGACACTCAAAGAGTCACCTTGGGTGTTAGTGACAAAGCTTAAATGCTTATGTGTCATGACATTATAAGGGTGGGCTCCGACTTTGATTGTTTTAGTAGACCAATTTTCGAGGTTAATAATTGTGATCGTGTCATCATAAACATTAGCGGTGTATGCAAATTTATCCTCTGTATATACACCGAATGGATGTTCTCCTGTAGCTAGCTTATTAATTAATTGATAAGTATCCCCATTGTATATCTCTATTGTATTTTCATCCCTGTTAGTCACAATCAGATAATTTAACTTTTTATTAAATGTAATGCCTGAAGGAGTTTTTCCTACAGTAAATGAGTTTATAACACTCAATTCCTTTACTGAAATAATTATAATTTTATTTTTAAACCAATCAGTAACAAAGACTCTTGATTCGTCTGGGCTTGATGTAAGGCTTAATGGAGCGGTGTTTAGTTTGATTGTTTGTATAATTTCATCTTTATTTGTGTCGATAACTGAAATATTTTCACTACCTACATTACCAATAAATCCAAGATTATGTTGCTTTAAAATTGTAATACCTAAGGGGGCGGTCCCTACTTGTAATGTTTTAAAATTTTTTAATTTATGAAGGTCTATAACAGAAACTGTATTATTTCCTTGATTGGTGATGTAGGCTTTTGCTTTTATGTTTGAAAATTTTTCATTATTTAACAAATAAGCTAGATAAATTATAAAAAGAAATATTGTTGAAGTTAGTAGTATTTTTTTTATTTTCATAATATTAAAAAAACAAGCTATTCATAATTGTTAATTTATGGAAAAATGGTTTTATTGATAAGGATAACACTATGGTTGATGATGAAGGATATAGGGCTAATGTTGGCATTATTATTTTGAATAACGAAAAAAAGGTATTGTGGGCTAAGCGTGTTAATGAAATGGCTTGGCAATTTCCTCAGGGCGGAATTTATCCGGGCGAGATACCTGATGAGGCTATGCAACGAGAATTAATGGAAGAGGTTGGATTGACGCAAAATAAAATTGAAATAATTGCCAGAACCAAAGATTGGTTGCGCTATGATGTCCCAATAAATTGGATTAGAAGAGATGGGCAAGGTAAGTATAGGGGGCAAAAACAAATTTGGTATTTATTAAAATTTGTGGGGAACGATAAAGATATATTTCTACAAAGCTCTAATAAGCCTGAGTTTGATGATTGGATGTGGGTTGATTACTGGAGTCCAGTAGATCAAGTTATTGATTTTAAACGTAAAGTTTATCAACAAGCATTGGATGAATTAAGTGTGTATTTATAAGGAAAATAAGACTAACTAAGTTCTGCAATAATAGATTTGCTATTTTTTACACTCTGTCCTATTTCAACTTTTATTTTTGCATTGAGTGGTAAGTATAAATCAACTCTTGATCCGAATTTAATAAAACCATATCTTTCTCCCGCTGAAAGGTTGTCGCCTTTATCTCTATAACATAATATTCTACGTGCGATTAATCCAGCAATTTGAACACAAGTAATTATATGTTTACCTTTAGTTTTGATAGTAATGGCACATCTTTCATTTTCAAGAGAAGCTTTTGATAGGGCAGCATTTAAGAATTTTCCTGGAAAATACCATTTATTCATTATTATCCCTGTGACGGGTGCTTTATTGGAGTGAACATTAAATACATTCTTAAAAACACTAACTTTGATTGCTTTCTTATTTTGATAGGGGTCAATTATTTTTTCTATAGCGATAACGCGACCATCTGCAGCAGAGACAACTATGTTGTCACCTGAAGGAGTATTTCTTGGCGGATCGCGAAAAAATTGTAGAATAAATAGCGCTATAACCCAAAATATTATTGATACAGAAGGGTAATAAACACTCATTAGTATACTGACTATGAATGTAATAATAAGGACGGACCAGCCTTCCTTGGCGATTAATGGATAGATAAATTTTTTCTTTAAGTTAGTTTTTAGATTTATCAACAATTTTTTTGATCCAAGGCATCATTGATCTTAAAGATTCTCCTACTTGTTCTATTTGATGCTTACGTTGAGCTTCTCTACGCGCAGGTAATTCACCTACGTTGGCAACAAATTCCTTGGCAAATGACCCATCTTGGATCTCACTTAAAATTTCTTTCATTCGTACTTTAGTTTCTGATGTAATGATGCGTGGCCCTCTTGTCACATCTCCATATTCGGCGGTATTGGAAATTGAGTAACGCATGTTAGCAATTCCACCCTCATACATTAAATCTACTATTAATTTTAATTCATGCAGACATTCAAAATATGCCAATTCAGGCTCATATCCAGCTTCAACTAGGGTTTCAAACCCAGCTTGAACAAGCGCGGTTGTTCCACCACAAAGTACAACTTGTTCACCAAATAGATCTGTTTCTGTTTCGTCTTTAAATGTTGTTTCCAAGATACCTGTGCGTCCGCCACCAATTGCAGAGGCATAAGAAAGCGCTATAGCTTTAGCATTTCCTGAGGCATCTTGTTGAATAGCAATAAGATCAGGAATGCCTCCGCCTTTAACAAATTCAGAACGGACTGTATGACCGGGGGCCTTAGGTGCAATCATAATTACATTCAAATCATTCCTTGGTTTAATTTGATTGAAGTGTATGTTAAATCCATGTGCGAATGCTAATGTTGCTCCATTTTTTAGATTGGGTTCTATATTCTCAGAATAAATTTTAGATTGAAATTCATCTGGTGCTAGTACCATTACTAGATCTGCCCAAGCAGTTGAATCTTCTACCGATTTTATATTCAATCCTGAATTAGAGGCTTTTTTGGCAGATTCTGAACCATCTCTTAATCCAACCACAACATCCACCCCTGAGTCTTTTAAATTATTTGCATGGGCGTGACCTTGGGATCCATATCCAATAATTGCTACCTTCATGCCTTTGATGATATTTAAGTCTGCATCTTTGTCGTAATAAACTTTCATACTATTCCTTTTAAAAATTATATTTTAAGTATTCTATCTCCGCGACCAATCCCGGAAGCGCCTGTTCTTACTATTTCAATAATTGCTGCTCTATTCAAACTATCTAAGAAAGCATCCAGCTCACTTGTTGCTCCTGTTAATTCAATTGTAAAGGTGTTCTCAGAGGCATCAATAATTCTTCCTCCAAAAGCATCGCTAATTCGTTGTATCTCATCTTTGTACTGATTAGAGGCTTTTGCTTTTATTAATAATAATTCTCTTTCAATATGACGCCCATCATTCAAATCTAATACCTTTACGACATCTATTAGTTTGTTAAGATGTTTAATGATTTGCTCAATAACCTCATCAGATCCACTCGTAACAATAGTCATTCTAGATAGTGTTGAATCTTCAGTTGGAGCAACTGTAAGAGACTCAATATTATAACCGCGAGCAGAAAATAATCCCGCAACTCTTGAAAGGGCCCCTGATTCATTTTCCATTAATAAAGAAATAATATGTCTCATTTATAAATCTTCCACTTCATCAGCTAAAATCATTTCGGATAAGCCTTTTCCATTTGGAATCATTGGGAAGACATTCTCTTTTTGATCTGTAATAAAGTCCATAAAGACTAACCGTTCTTTTAATTTAGGAGAAAATGCTTCTTTTAGTGCTTCTTCTACGTCAGAAGATTTTTCGATTTTCATGCCTACATGGCCATAAGATTCAGCAAGTTTTACAAAGTCTGGTAGAGCGTCCATATATGATTCTGCATATCTATTTCCATAAAAGAATTCTTGCCATTGTCTAACCATACCCATATAGCGATTATTTAAATTAATAATTTTTACGGGTAGGTGAAATTGTTTGCAAGTAGAAAGTTCTTGGATACACATTTGGATGGAGGCTTCACCAGTTACACAAGCAACTTGCGCGTCTGGGTGTGCAAGTTGACAACCCATAGCGTATGGAAGACCAACTCCCATGGTGCCTAAGCCACCAGAGTTAATCCATCTTCTCGGTTTGTTAAATGGATAATATTGAGCTGCCCACATCTGATGTTGGCCAACATCAGATGTAATAAATGCATCCCCTTTGGTTACTTTATGTAATTTTTGGATAACTAATTGCGGTTTAATTTTGGATCCATCGTCCTCATAGGCCAAACAGTCCTTATCTATCCATGTTTTAATTTCATCCATCCATGGTTGAATAAGATTTTTGTTATGTGTTTTTTTTATTTTTTTATAGGCAGACATTAAATCTTCAAGCACAAGTTTTACATCGCCTACGATAGGAACATCAATCGGGACTCTTTTAGATATAGAGGCAGGATCTATGTCGATATGAATAATTTTTTTTGACTTAGCTAAAAAGTGCTTTGTGTTTCCGATAACGCGATCATCAAATCGAGCGCCAACTGCAAGTAATACATCACAACCTTGCATAGCCATATTTGCTGGATACGTACCGTGCATACCAAGCATGCCTAAAAAATTTTGATCTGATGCAGGGTATCCACCCAGACCCATAAGTGTATTTGTAATTGGAAAGCCTAAAGTTTTAATTAGTTTAGTTAATGCTTCAGATGCATTGCCTAATATCACCCCCCCTCCAGAATAAACCATCGGTTTCTTCGCATTAATTAGTAAGTTAATCGCTTTGTTTATTTGCCCACTGTGACCTTTAATGATTGGATTATAAGATCTTAAAGATATTTCTTTTGGATATACGAATTCAGTAGATTCAGCAGTAATATCTTTTGGGATATCAATCACAACAGGGCCAGGTCGGCCTGTAGCGGCAATATAAAAAGCCTTTTTAATTGTACTGGCGATCTGATTAATGTCTTTAATTAGAAAATTATGTTTTACGCAAGGTCTAGTGATTCCAACAGTGTCGCATTCTTGAAAAGCATCCTCTCCAATTGCATGAGTTGGAACTTGTCCTGTAATGACAACTAATGGAATTGAGTCCATATGTGCTGTTGCTATCCCAGTTATGGCATTGGTGGCACCAGGACCTGATGTTACCAATGCAACACCCACCTTACCAGTGGATCTTGAGTATGCGTCTGCAGCATGAATCGCAGCTTGTTCGTGTCTTACAAGTACGTGCTTAAATTTTGTTTGCTGAAAAATTGCATCATAAATATTGAGGACTGCTCCACCAGGGTATCCAAATAAAAATTTAACGTTTTCTTCTTGGAGTGAACGAACAATAATTTCAGCGCCAGTGATAATTTCAGGTTTCATGAACGACTAACTTAGACTAACTTAATAAAGAGTTAAAATAACCTTTTGAAGGGTTTTGGTCAAGTGAAATTAGCTTTTTGGACTTCAATAATCATTGAAAAATCAATTGCTTCCACATTTTTTGTAATTGAGCCGACAGAAATCCTATCAATTCCAGTTTTTGCATATATTGCTATGGTTTTATAATTAATATTCCCCGATGCTTCTAAAGTTGCGACTCCTTGATTAATTTTGATTGCTTTTTCTATATTTTTAATCGAAAAATTGTCAAGTAAGATATTTTTGGCTCCGTTACTAAGCGCTATTTTAAATTGCTTTAAATTTTCTACTTCAATTTGAATATCATCTAAAGAGTAATTTTTTTTTGCTGCCTTTAGTGCCTTATCAATACTCCCTAATGCTTTAATATGATTTTCTTTAATTAACACGGCATCAAATAATCCAAGTCTTTGGTTATGTCCTCCTCCAATTGTGACAGCATATTTTTGTGCCACCCTCAGGCCAGGTATTGTTTTTCTTGTATCAAATAACTTTGCTGAATATTTTTTTATTAATTGATTGTGTTTGTAGCTTGAAGTAGCTGTTCCTGATAAGGTTTGTAAAAAATTTAATGCAACTCTTTCCCCCGTCAAAAGAGCATTATAGTTTCCTTTTATACTGCAAATTTCTTGGTTTTTTTTGATTAAATCACCTTCATTAAAATTCCAGATAATATAAATATCTTTATTTATGGATTTGAAGCAATTGTTAACCCATGGGATTCCACATAAAATCGCGTTTTGATTAGATTTTATAATAGCCTTTCCTAAAATTTTTTTGGAAAGAAGGGCGCTTGTTTTGTCTGTATTATTTAAATCTTCTTTTAATGCATCTTCAACATTGACCATAATGGCTAGTTGAAGTATTTTTTGATCTATTTTATTAGTTTGCATTGTTAATTATTGATAGATTCTTTTATTATGCCACCACCTAAGCATACATTGCTTTCATAAACTACAATGGATTGCCCGGGAGTAATAGCCCATTGTTTTTGCCCAAAAAAAAGTTTAAATTGATCTTGAGATTGATGATCAATTTCACAAGGCGCATCTGGTTGTCGGTACCGAGTCTTTGCTGAATAAACCCAGTTTATTTTGGGGTTTTGATTTGATATCCAATGCATGTCCCTAGCTATTAAGCCATCTTTAAGCAGAAGAGGGTGGTCGTGACCTTGTCCGACTATAAGCTTGTTGTTAACTATATCCTTTTCAAGAACAAACCATGGCCGACCATTCCCTTTTTTAGTCCCCCCAATTTTGAGTCCTTGTCTTTGCCCAATAGTATAAAAATTTAAACCATCATGTTTTCCAATCTCATTTCCATTTTGATCAACCATGTAGCCCGGATTTTTTTCAATGTAGCGATATAAAAATTCAGTAAAAGGCCTTTCTCCAATAAAGCATATTCCAGTGGAGTCCTTGCGATCATGATTGTGTAAATTGTTCTTTTTTGCAATTTCTCTTACTTCTGATTTTAATAAATTACCTAATGGAAAGATTGATTTTGATAGTTGTGATTGATTAAGTCTGTAGAGGAAATAGCTTTGATCTTTGGTACCATCAGTGCCTTTTAGTAGTTGAAATAAACCATTAATTTCTCTTATATTTGCATAATGACCAGTGGCAATTTTTTCTGCTCCCATTGTTATGGCATGGTTGAGAAATGCATTAAATTTTATTTCTGAATTGCATAATATGTCTGGATTAGGGGTTATTCCCTTTTCAAGATCGGATATGAATAAAGTGAATACTTTTTCTTTATACTCTTTTGCGAAATTAACGACTTCAATATCAATTCCAATTTTTTCTGCTACAGATACAGCATCAATTAAATCTTGTTTACTTGTGCAGTATTCATCATCATCATCATCTTCCCAATTTTTCATGAAGAGCCCAGTTACTTGATGCCCTTGTTCTTTTAAAATCCATGCTGATACAGCTGAATCAACACCACCCGAGAGTCCGACTACAATTTTTTTCTTCATGCGTCTATTCACCACCAATCTTTTTTGATCTTTTATGAGCTGCTATTACAGCCTCTTTAATGATTTCATTTAATTTTTTTTGCTCAAAAATATATATTGCTTGTTCTGTTGTCCCTCCTTTTGAAGATACATCTTGTATAAGTTGATCTAAGTTATTGAGATTGTCTTTAGCAAAAAGAGATGCTCCACTGATTGTTGCATAACTAAGATCTTGGGCTTCTTTTAGAGAGAGCCCTATGTCTTGACCAGCTTTTATGAGGGCATTAATAATATAGAAAATATAAGCTGGTCCACTACCTGATAGAGCAGTTACTGCATCCAGTTTTGATTCATTATTAACCCATAAAGTTTTACCAATCGATTGTAGTGTATTTTCTACTAATGCGTGTTGCTCACTAGATAAAGATTTTGATGAGTAAAGCGCTGTGATACTTTTCTGAATTTTTGCACAGAGATTAGGCATTGCCCGTATTATATTATTATAATCTCCCAGCCATGATGTGATATTTTTTATTTTAATTCCAGCCACAATTGAAATAACTAACTGATTAGTTAATAAATTTTTTAAGTTATAGCAGGCGGTTTGTAATTGGTCTGGTTTTACTGCCAAAATTAGAATAGCATTGTCCTCAAGTACTTTAAAATTTTCATTTGTTTTGACCTGATAATTTAGCTCAAGATCCTTTCTGCGTGCACTGTTGATTTCAGCAATATGTACATTTGACATTGAAAATTTCTGATTTATTAAACCTTTTATTATTGCTTGAGTCATATTTCCACCACCCACGAAATAAATTTTCATTGTTTATCCTTAATTACCTTTCGCCAAAAATCTTAGTTCCGATGCGTACAAGATTAGACCCATTTTGGGCAGCTAACAAGTAATCATTGGACATTCCCATCGACAAAGTATCGATGAGTGAATATTTATTTCTTAAGTTTTCATAAATCATTTTTAAGTTTTTATATTCATTTAAAAGCACTTCATTATTATTGGTATTTGATGGGATAGCCATTAAACCCCTAAGTACTAAATTATCTAATTGATTAATTTGTTTCGCTAATTCATTAATATTTTTAGTATTAACCCCACCCTTTGAGCTTTCATTGCTAATATTAATCTGTATGCAAATATTGAGTGAGGCTTTATAGGTCAGAGCCTCATTAAGTTTATTTGCAATCTTGATTCGATCTACGCTTTGAACCCATGAGAAATTTTCAGCAATTAATTTACATTTATTACTTTGAATAGGACCAATAAAATGCCATTCAATATCCAGGTGTTTTAGTTGCTGTTGTTTAGCTATGGCTTCTTGAAGATAGCTTTCTCCAAAAATAGTTTGCCCCGCTTCGTAGGCACTTTCAATATTTTGTACGCTTTGTTTTTTACTTACAGCTAGTAAACGAATTTTTTGTTTTGAAATAAGCGCCAAATCTTGTTGGATTTGGTTAAGATTTTTAAGTATTTGTGCCATAAAAATAAAAAACCAAGCTATGGCTTGGTTTTTTTAAAATAATTCATTCATTATTTCTTTTTAGCTACTGGTTTCTTTTTAGCTACTGGTTTCTTTTTAGCTACTGGTTTCTTTTTAGCTACTGGTTTCTTTTTAGCTACTGGTTTCTTTTTAGCTACTGGTT
>JBBWVM010000060.1:0-4681 GCA_050256215.1 Methylophilaceae bacterium | reverse complement strand
TATGTAACTTTAATTACAAACTTAAGCAGATAAAAAACAACATACTAAGTTATAATTTATTGAATTATGAAAAAAATTCTAATACATCTGTTTGTTGCATTATTACTTACTCCGCTACTTGGATTTGCTACAAATACCAACGCAGGAAACGAAAAAGACCCTTATGAAAGTTTCAATCGAGGCGTATATGAATTCAATGAAGTGCTTGATGGGGTTGTCCTAGAACCAGTAGCCAGAGGCTATGATTACGTTATGCCAGAATTTGCCCAAACAGGAGTTAGAAATTTCTTTAATAATATTCGAGACTTCATTACAGTTGTAAAAGATCTTTTGCAATTAGATCTTAAAAATACTTCAAATGATTCTAGACGTGTAATTATGAACTCTACAATAGGTCTTCTTGGTCTCGTCGATGTCCATTCAATGAGTGGGGGTGAGCGACGACATGAAGATTTTGGAACAACATTGGAATTTTATGGCTGGGAAAATAGTAATTATTTAGTTTTACCTTTATTTGGACCGTCTTCCTTTAGAGATGGTGCTGGTCTAATAGTGGATGGAGTCTTTATTGATCCTATTAGTTACCTTAATAATGTAAGCCTCAGGAATCAATTACGTCTCGTACAAATAATCGATGCAAGAGCATCACTTATAGATGCGACAGATATAATGGATGAGGCCTCGTTTGATGGTTATACATTCCAAAGAGATTCATACATACAGTTCCGTAATGCTCAAATAAATGACGGGGATATTACAATTAATTATGATGAATATATGGATATAGTTAATTTAGATAACCATAAGTCAAATGAAAGCAACTTATCTCTTCTAGAAGAGATGATCTTTGATATAAATAAAGCAATCTTTGGAAGCTCAGAAAAGATTTCATCAATCCAATAATTCATCAAGAATTAGAAGCTACAGTCATCCCATCAATTAATATAGAACCTGTATATTTTGAACCATTAAAGTAAGTATCTTTACCAATTGCAATAATATTAAGCAGCATCTCTTTCATGTTCCCAGCGA
This sequence comes from Methylophilaceae bacterium, assembly GCA_050256215.1. GTDB lineage: Bacteria > Pseudomonadota > Gammaproteobacteria > Burkholderiales > Methylophilaceae > BACL14. The sequence continues at coordinate 3,649 of JBBWVM010000060.1, read as the reverse complement.
TGGTAATCTCTTCAACCGCATATTGTATGTTGCCATGCTCAACCCAAAAACCAGCCACCCCCCTTGAATAATCCCCCGTAACCATATTCAACCCATGGCCCAACAGCTCAGTAACAATCAAGCCTGTATCCATCTGTTTCACCAATGCATTAAAATCATTTTCACTTGAACTTACAATTAAATTGTGTGCTCCGCCAGCATTACCTGTAGTTTTCATGCCCAAACGTCTAGCACTATATGAAGATAAAAAATAACCTTGTAAGTAACCGCGATCTATAACAATCCTAGGCTCAACCCTTACTCCATCATCATCAAAACAGGTACTTGCATGCCCTCCAAGTAATAAAGGATCTTCACTAATCGTTAAAATATCAGAGGCAACCTTTTTATCCATAGAATTTAACAAAAAAGAAGTTTCTCTAAATAAATTTCCTCCAGAGATAGATGCGACTAATGAAGAGATAATTGAGGTTGCAATGGGAGCCTCAAAAATTACTGGAAATCGGCCTGTATTAATTTTCTGGGGACCTAAACGCTTTAATGCCCTTTCTGCAGATTCCTGACCAATCACCTTTGCAGATTTAAGATTATCAAATGATCTAGCAACTGTATAACTATAATCTCGTTGCATACCCGAATCATCAGAAGCTACAACTGAACAACTTAATGAGTGCATTGATGAAGGAAATCCACCTATAAAACCTGCTGAATTTGCATAAACAAACATGCTTTGTGAGGTGTTTAGCTGAGCTCCTTCTGAATTCATGATTTTGGCATTATAAGACAATGCATTGCTTTCACACTCAAGGGCCTTTTCAATCATCTGCTCTTGTCCGTAATTACAAGGCTTAAATAAATCCAAGTCTCTAATGTCTTTTGCAAAAAGATCTGAATCAGCCAATCCAAATGACTGATCTTCTGAAGTATATTTAGCAATCTGACAAGCAGCTTCCACACATGATTGAAGAGCTTGATCAGTAAAGTCGGAAGTTGTAGATATTCCTCTTCGTTTATCAAAATATACTGTAATAGATATAGTTTTATCGTTATGTAATTCAATAGCCTCTAAGGACTCCATTCTTACCGAAACAGAAGTTCCAATAGCCACACTAACATCAAGCTCGGAATCTGTAGCACCCCTTCCTTTTGCTAATGCCATAACCTTCAAAGCTATATCAGATAAATCATCTTGCGTAAAATGTAATATTTTAGAAACCATAAATTTACTTTTTTAAAACTGATATCATACAGAATAGAAAACAAAATTAGGCATTATGTCATCATGGATACAAATCAAACGGAATTTATTAGCAAAACTGCTTTAAAAAAGGAATCTAAAGATATCCAAGGTTTTGGCAAAGAAATAGCCCAACACACCGAAGAAATAATAAAAAGATTCGACTTTCCTTCTAATATAACCGATGCCATTATTGATTTAAAAAATATTAAATCCAATTCTGCAAAAAAAAGGCAGGTTCAATATCTAGGTAAACTGCTAAGAGAAATTGATCTCACTGAAGCCTATAGTCTAATGCAACAATTTAAATTTGGCTCAAAGAAAGAAATACAAAGAAATCATTTGATTGAAGAGTGGCGTGATAAATTAATCAATAACGAATCTGAATTAACTGAATTTATTAATCAATATCCAAATACAAATGTTCAAGAATTACGTCAATTAATTCTAAATACCCAAAAAGAAATTAAAAACAACAAAGGAAATAAATGCTCTCGACAGCTTTATAAGCTTTTGAGAGCATTTATTATTAAATAATCAAACCAAAGCATTACCTATAAATACCCCTCATAATTAATCAAATGAATAATTATTCACGCAAACTTTTAAAAATAGTGTTAAAAAATAACGTAAAAACATAATTACAACTGTTTTATACCTAAGATCCTTTTTTGTGATGTTAAGATAAAATCTAATATTCACAAAAAATACATAGAATGACAAAAAAATTTATTAAAATAGGATTAGTTTCTATCAGTGACCGAGCTTCCTCAGGTCAATATGAAGATAAAGGTATTCCTCACTTAAAAAAATGGCTTACAGAGACGTTGGTGGACCCTTTTGTGTCAGAAGAAATAATAATTCCAGATGAGTTTGAGATTATTCGAACAACGTTAGTCGACCTCACAGATCAAAAAAAATGTGATGTAATATTAACCACTGGTGGTACAGGTCCTGCTAAGCGTGATATCACACCTGAAGCAACTTTAAGTGTGGGTGATAAGGAAATGCCTGGCTTTGGTGAACAAATGAGACAAATTAGCTTAAATTTTGTACCCACAGCCATTTTATCTAGACAAGTTGCAGTTATTAGAAATACCACATTAATTATCAATCTTCCTGGGCAGCCGAAATCAATTGCACAAACTTTGGAGGGATTGAAGGACGGCGAACAAAAAATAAAAATTCCTGGTATATTTGCTGCAGTCCCTTATTGCTTAGATCTTATAGGAGGACCATTCATCGATACCAAGGAAGAGATACTCAAATCCTTTCGTCCCAAAAAAAAATAATATGTCAGTTGAATTCTCAGTAATTAATAAATACTTTAATCTAAAACAAACCAAAGCTTTCAAGGGAATTGGAGATGATGCCGCTCTAATAAAAAAAAATAAAGATTATTTATGGGCAATTTCATGTGACATGCTTAACGAAGAAACTCATTTTCTACCCAATACAAATCCCTATAATCTAGGGTGGAAATCACTTGCAGTAAATATTTCAGATATCCATGCCATGGGCGGTACCCCAAAATTTGCTTTATTAGCAATAGCCCTTCCCTACATAAAAGAGCCTTGGATAAAAGAATTTTCTAATGGTTTATTTAGTTGTGCAAAAAAATATGAGGTTGAACTCATTGGAGGTGATACAACCAAAGGACCCCTGGCTATTAGTATTTGTATATTAGGTGAAGTTCATAAAAAAAATGTATTACTAAGATCAAAAGCCAAACAAAAAGATGATATATGGGTAACGGGAGAGTTGGGTCTTGCGGCATTAGGACTAGCAAAGCTTCAAGGGAAATTAGAGATTCCAGAAGGCTTAACAAAAAAAGCTATACAAGCATTGGAAAAGCCACAGCTTCATCCGTCCATCATACAAAAACTATCCAAGCTCAGCAACGCGGCGATCGATATTTCTGATGGTCTTATTGCCGACCTTAATCACATTTTAAAAGCCTCTCAAGTTGGTGCCGAAATATTTTTAGATCATTTACCGATCAATTCATGGATCAAAAAAAATCAATATTATGATATTAGCTTACATGGTGGCGATGACTATCAATTACTCTTTACCTCACCACAAAAAAATCGCGATAAAATTCTTAAAATGAACAAGCCTAAGTCTACAAAATTAACTAAAATTGGAACAATTACAAAAAATAAAAGTTTAAATATTATTGATCAGACAGGACGACCATACATCACTAAAAAAAAAGGGTTTGAGCATTTTGAAAGCAAATAAATTACTATATAAAAACTTATCTGCCTTTTTAGCACTAGGATTTGGTACAGGGCTTTCAAAAAAAGCTCCGGGAACCTTAGGCACGCTGATGGCAATTCCTATTTTTTTAATATCAGAATTATTACCAGGAAATATTAATTATCTTTTTGTAATCACTCTTTTTTTTAT
>JBBWVM010000059.1:0-1644 GCA_050256215.1 Methylophilaceae bacterium | reverse complement strand
CCTAAGATGAGACTTCCCTTGCACTTTAAGTGCACTAAAGAGTCGTTCAAGACCAGGACGTTGATAGGTCAGGTGTGGAAGTGCAGTAATGCATGAAGCTAACTGATACTAATTGCTCGTGAGGCTTGATCCTATAACCTTAAAACTTAATAAGGCTATGGTTGACACTAAAGCAAAACGCAATCAAAACACATACATATGTTTACTTCTTTTATATTATTAAAAACAAATTCGAATGATGAGTAATTATCGTTTAACAAGTTTGCTTGGCGGACATAGCGAATTGGACCCACTCCTTTCCATACCGAACAGGACAGTGAAACGATTCAGCGCCGATGATAGTGTGGTTTTTTCCATGTGAACGTAGGACACTGCCAAGCTTTTAAATTAAAAAAACCCACCTTTTAGGTGGGTTTTTTTTGTACTAAAATAAACTGTTTAATCTCTAATTTATTTCCATTGATTGCGTAATGTGACTGTGCGATTAATCTTTATATCATGTGTTTTAGTTTCTAAATCTGCAATAAAATAACCATGTCTTTCAAATTGATATTGATCACCAGGTTGTATTGTTTTGCAATTTTCTTCTAATTTTACTTTGATCCGTGCGGCAGAGTTTTCATTGAGATCATCTAGATAATTATCTGAGTTTAATCCTGGCTGTTCTGTTTTAAAGAGTCTGTCATAAAGATTTATTGTCGCATTTACTGCATACTTTGCAGATAGCCAATGAATATTGCCTTTCACTTTAATTGAATTAGCGCCTGTTGTACCAGACTTAGTCTCAGGAAGGTAATCACAAAATACTGTTGTAATATTTCCTTGTTCGTCTTTTTTAAAATCTGTACAAGTAATGATATAACCATATCTCAATCTGACTTTATTGCCGGGAAATAATCTAAAGTATTTTTTAGATGGTACTTCCATAAAATCACCTCTCTCAATCCATAGTTCTTTAGTTAATTTTACTATTCTTTTTCCAAGTTCAGGTTGTTGTGGATGGTTGGGAGCGAAACAATTTTCTTCCTGATTATCTGGGTAATTATTAATGACTAATTTAATGGGATCTAAAACGGCAATGCGTCTATGTGTGCTGTTATTTAGTGTTTCTCGCATGCAATCCTCTAATGTTGAGTAATCAATCCAAGAATCTGATTTTGAAACCCCAATACGATCAGTGAATAATTTAAATCCAGCAGGAGTGTAACCTCGTCTTTTTGCTCCTGCTAAGGTTGGCATCCTTGGGTCGTCCCAGCCCAAAACATGATTATTTTCAACCAATTCTATTAGTCGTCGTTTGGATAGTACTACATAAGTAAGATTTAACCGTGCAAACTCATATTGCTTAGGGAGCGGATCATTGAGCAATCCATTATTTTTTAATTGCTTGAGCAACCAATCATAAAATGGTCGTTGATCTTCAAATTCCAGTGTACAAATGGAATGTGTAATTCCCTCTAAGGCATCTTCGATTGGATGGGCGAATGTATACATGGGATAAATACACCAGTTATCTCTAGTTCGGTGATGTGTTGCTTTTTTGATGCGATATATGGCAGGATCTCGTAAATTAATATTAGGAGAGGCCATATTAATTTTTGCACGTAATATCATTGCCCCATCAGTATGTTTACCATCTCGCAT
>JBBWVM010000058.1:0-6572 GCA_050256215.1 Methylophilaceae bacterium | reverse complement strand
TTTGATCATGCAGATATCTATGGTGATTATAGTTGTGAGAAATTATTTGGAGATGCTTTAATAAATAAAAAAGGGCTAAGAAATGATATTCAGATTATAACCAAGTGCGGTATTAAACTAGTTTCAGATAAATTTCCTGATCGAAAGGCCAAATATTATGACTATAGTTCTAATTATATTATATCATCTGTCAATCAATCTTTAATAAATTTAAGAACAGATTATATCGACCTTTTATTGCTTCATCGGCCATCTCCTTTTTTTGCTGCTGAAGAAGTTGCTAAAGCATTTTTATATCTGAAAAAAAGCGGAAAAGTCTTACAATTTGGAGTCTCAAATTTCAATCCTAATCAATACGAAATGCTTGATTCCTACCTTGAAGACAAACTTGTTACCAATCAAATTGAAATATCTCCATATTGCTTAGAAAATTTTAAAAATGGCAATTTGGATTTTTTACTAAAGAGAAAGATAAGACCTATGGCATGGTCTCCCTTGGCAGGTGGTGAAATATTGTTTCCAAAGACAGAAAAGGGTCAAGGATTATTAAAATGTATCACGGAAATTGCACGTGAATTGGGGGAAGAAAGTATTGATAAAATTATTTATCAGTGGTTATTGATGCATCCGTCTGGAATTATTCCAGTCATAGGCACTAGTAAAAGTTCGAGATTAAAAAATGCAATTGATGCTTTTGACATTAATTTAAGTTTAGAACAGTGGTTCAAAATTTACATTACTTCTCAAGGAACAGAAATGCCTTAGAAATATTTATGAAAAATAATAACTGGTGCTAACAAAGTATAAAAATAATAGCCGAAATTATAGTGAATATGAACATTGTAGCCCGCATAAAATTTAGTAGTAACTTGAAAAATTGAGTTTCGCAATCGGCTACTATTCTTATACTAACCGTTAGCAACCTACCATAAAAGAAGAGAATTGAAAAGATGGGCAAAATAACAAGAAGAGATTTTATTAATGGTACTCTAATGGCAGCGGGAGCTACGATGCTTCCAATTGGATGTACTAGTGATGCTGTTTTAGACGCGCTCAATCCATTATATTACCCTCCATCACTTACAGGACTTAGAGGAAGCCATCCAGGATCAAACACTCATTCACATGCCAGAGCATGGAGTAATAAGTCAGACTGGGGAGCGACTACTGAATTGAAAGAAATCTATGACCTGGTTGTCGTTGGTGGAGGAATTAGTGGTCTTGCTGCTGCTTATTTCTATCAGCAAAAGCACGGAATAGATAAGCCAGTACTTATCCTCGATAACCATGATGATTTTGGAGGGCATGCTAAACGGAATGAGCATACGGTTGATGGTCAATTACGAATAGGTTATGGCGGTTCACAAACTATTGTGGAACCAAAACATGGAAGCAAGAACGTCCATGCCTTGCTTAAGGATATTGGTGTAGACATTGAGCGCTTCAATACTGCTTATGATAAAGACTTTTATAAAAGGAATAATTTAGGAGCTGTCACTTACTTCAATAAAGAAAAATTTGGTGAAGACAAAGTTGTCAAACATCCTTATTGTAATTACCCCAATTATGTTGAAGGGATAGTAATGGGAGGCAAATTATCTAATGAAGAAGCTGCACAACAAGCGCCATTGAGCGAGAAAGGTAAAGAACAATTACTACGTGTACTCAATGGTGGACTTCATAAATTAAATATCCCTGAACATAAATTAGAAGACTATATTAATTCCAATTCCTACTTTGATTATTTAGAAAAAACCTTGGGTGTAGACGATCCAGGAGTATTAAGAATGGCAAGAAATTCTGGTTTGGACTGGGCACTTACAGGAACAGACCTAATGACGATAGGAACAGCCAAGAATGTTGGAGCCTTGGGTTTTGTACCAAAAAAAGTTTATGATGAAGAAAATCCATACATCTATCATTTTCCTGATGGTAATGCTGGCATAGCCCGTGCTTTGGTAAAAAAGATGATTCCTAGTGTAGCAAAAGGAAAGAATGCGGAAGAGCTTGTCATGTCAGTATTCAAATATGCCGAATTAGACAAATCCAGCAATACCCTTCGCATCAGACTAAGCAGTACCGTTGTTGATGTAAAACATAGTGGCAATCCAAAAAATTCTGAGGAAGTTCTTGTAAATTATATTAAGGAGAATAAATCATATCAAGTAAAAGGAAAAAACGTTGTAATGGCCTGTTATAATATGATGATTCCACATATTGTTTCTGGTCTTCCAGAAGAACAAGCTGCAGCCTTGAGTCTTCAATCAAAATGTCCCTTGCAATACACGAGTGTGGGATTAAAGAACTGGAGAGCAATGAAGGAAATGGAAATCGGATTGGCGATGTCACCTGGAAATATGCATCAAGCTGTGATGATGGATTTTCCTGTAAGTATTGGTGGTTATGAGTACACTAAAACCCCTGACGACCCTTGCATAATTCAGATGATAAGTTGTCCGTATGGAGACACCATGGGCGCGCCAGCACTAGAACAATATCGTGAGGCACGATACAAAATGTTAGGCTTGCAATTCAAAGATTACGAGAATGAAATTAGAGTACATTTAAGTGGTATGCTCCCAAAGGAACTGTTTGATTTCGATAAAGATGTAGAGAGTATTACTGTCAATGGGTGGGCGCACGGTTACACTGTTGGCGGTCCAGGTGATTCTGTCCTGGTTGGGCGACAACCTTTCGGCCGAATAACTATTGCTAACTGCGACTCAGCCCCTGCTGCCGATGCAAAAGCTGCAATCGATATGGCTTTAAGAGCCGTTAACGAGTTGGGGTAGATATATTCGTTTTAGAAAGAATAAAAACTTGTTGCTAACAATGTGTATAGTGCATAGCTCCCTGCGGGATGCCACGACACCATACACAGAACGTTCTATTCCATCAAATACATTTACCTAAGAAATAGATAATATTATTGAGAAATGAAAATTTACGTTAATTACATCATAATTTTGACTTTATTATTCTCTTCCTGCTCTAAAAATGGCACTCATAATGAAGAGACACCTGCCCAGTCTGATATAGAGTTAATGAAAATAGTACAAGAAGATGTTTTGAAGTATTTCTGGGATTATGCGCACCCCAACTCCAAGTTAGCAAGAGAACGAATACATGAAAACGACTTTTATTTTAACCAGAATATTGTCACAACAGGAGCCTCAGGGTTTGGCTTCCTTAATATATTGATGGGAATTGAAAATCAATTCATAACAAAAACGGCAGGAATAAGTCACTTGGAGACTGCTCTAAACTTTCTCGAAAATGCAGACCGTTTTCATGGCGCTTGGCCACATTGGATGGATGGAAATAGTGGCGTAGTAATTCCCTTTAGTACTTTAGATAATGGAGGGGACATAGTGGAAACTGCATTTCTATGCCAAGCCTTGATTTGCATCAGAGAATATTTCAAAAACGGAAATACACAAGAACAAGAACTAGCTCAAAAAGCCGATGAATTATGGAAAGGTGTAGAATGGAATTGGTACACAAATGGCGAAAATGTCTTATACTGGCATTGGTCTCCTGATAATGAATGGCAAATGAATTTTCGAATAGAAGGTTACAATGAAAGTCTGATTGCTTACATAATGGCCATATCATCGCCAACTGACCCCATTTCGGCTGATGCCTATCACAGTGGATGGGCAAGGAACGGAAATATTTTAAGCGGAACTTCAAAATACAATATACCATTAATTTTCAATCACAATGGAACAAATGACAATGTAGGCCCATTATTTTGGGCTCACTATTCTTATTTAGCCCTTGACCCCCGTGGACTTACAGATAGCTATGCTAATTATTGGGATGTTGTAAAAAATCATACGCAAATTATTTATCAGCATTGCATCCAGAACCCCAATGAATATAACGGTTATAATGAAAAATGTTGGGGGTTAACAGCCAGCTACTCACGCAATGCAGATGGCAGTACAGGTTATGCAGCCCATCAACCAAACAATGACACAGGAGTGATTACTCCATCTGCAGCACTATCTTCAATTCCTTATACTCCTGAAGAATCCATAAAATTTTTACGTTATTTATACGAAGAAATGCAAGATGAATATATTGGCATAGCAGGTCCTTATGATGCTTTTTCTCCTCATTATCAATGGAAAACTCCAAGATATTTGGCAATTGACCAAGGAACTATTGGACCTATGATGGAAAATCACAAAACACAGTTGTTTTGGAACTTATTTATGAATGCTCCAGAAATTAAACAAGGATTGATAAACTTAGGCTTTTCATCCACTCAGCATGGATTTTAATAATTTATAAAGACGGCATAGAACACCGCTTCTAAATGCCCAACGCTTCATACACAAACCGTTGTAAGTAATTGAAAAAACCATGAATACATTTCTTTTTATTAACATTTTAATCAAATATTTACGTTTAGTTTTTATATTATATTGTAACTTTTCCATTAAATTATTAAGATTTGAATAAAAAAGAACTCAAAGAATTTCTCGATTCTAAAGTAATAGAATACAACAATCCTAACTTCATTGAAAGTGACCCTATTCAAATACCTCATCGGTATAATTTAAAAGAAGATATTGAAATTTCGGGCTTTTTAACTGCCACCATTGCTTGGGGTAATAGGAAAATGATAATTAGGAATGCTAATAAGATGATGGAGCTTATGGGTAATTCTCCATATGATTTTGTAATGAATCACAAAGAGCATCATTTAGATTCTTTAGATGGGTTTGTCCATAGAACCTTTAATAGTATTGATTTAACATATTTCATTAAGGCACTTAATCACATTTATACAAATCATAATGGTTTAGAAAATATATTTCAACTAAATGCGACCACAGATTCCCTTCAACCAGCTATACACGAATTAAAGAAGGTGTTTTTTGAAATTCCGCATCCAGCTAGAACCACCAAACATGTATCAGACCCATTTAAAGGTTCAGCGGCTAAAAAAATTAATATGTGGTTGAGGTGGTTAATTAGAGATGATAGTACTGGTGTAGATTTTGGGTTGTGGAAATCCATTTCTCCAAGTATATTATCTTGTCCGTTAGATGTGCATTCTGGTAACGTAGCACGTAAACTGGGAATTTTAACTAGAAAACAAAATGATTCAAAAGCTTTAGCTGAATTGGATGCTTCTTTAAGGTCATTAGATAGATACGACCCAGTTAAGTATGATTTCGCACTATTTGGTCTTGGGGTGTTTGAAAGTTTCTAGAATTACAAACTCATATAAATATCGTCAAGCTCTTCTTGTCGAATGCCTAAATATCTTTTTGTGATTGCTGGTGAAGAATGATTAAACAAATCCGATAAGTATAATAATGCTTTATCAGTTTCATTATTGTTAGACCATACTTGGCGACCAAATGTTTTTCTAAATGAGTGCGTTGAAACTTATTGAAGCAGCTTGCAAATAAACCAATGTAAAAACAGTTAATATTAAAATACCTGTTATAAAGGGTGAAAATGGAAATTTAATTGCGGATGAAGAAGGTAATTATACTCCAGATTATGACTATATGGAAACTTATGTTAAGTCTCTAAATTATACAAAATCAATCTAAAAGTTCAGCACAAGTGAAATCTATTCAGAGTTAGCGAGGTTAGTTTTTCTTTTTTCGTTTCTGTCCTTTTGTCCCTTTTTTTCTGGGATAGTATTCCCAAAAAATATCGATGATTTTCCATTTTCCATCAGTGTTGACTAGGGTTACATATTCCATCCATTTTACATTTGGGTAGCCAGTAGTTAATTTTGCTCTAGCAGTTTTATTAAAGATAACAATGTCTTCTACCTTATTTTGCTGTTTGGAAACTGAAAAAGGTTTTTTCTTCTCCATTATTTCTTTTAGTTTATTTGGAGGTAAATCATCATTGATTTTTCCGTTTGGATTTAAACCGCGTTTAGAAAGTCTTGGATGCAAAACAGCATTCATTGCCTCAAAGTTATTTTCAAAGAAATTTTCGATATAAGTCAACACTGCTTTTTCTACTGCTTTTTCTTTCTGTTGTGCCTGTAAACTTGTTGCAGAAATAAGGGCAACAAATAGAATTAAGATAATTTTCTTCATGAAGTGTATTTTAGTATATGTAATACTACTAAAATTTTTCAAGAAAAGTCATAATTCTATGTTAACACCTTACCAAGAAATAGATTTTTAAATTCTTATTACAACCTGTGTAAAGACACAGGTAACTAAAATTTAGTTTGGCACAATGCTTGTAAATTGAGTTTACTTATAATAACCTTAAAACTATATTGTTATGAGAAAACTACTACTACTATTATTCTTTATTCCATTAGGATGTGCACAGACTAATACTGCTGAAACTTATAACAAAAGCGCTGAGGAGAAATACGATTTAAAAGACTACTCTGGAGCGATAGCAGACTACAATAAAGCGATAGAGATAAACCCTAATCATGCTGACGCTTATTACAATAGAGGTATTGCAAAAGATAATTTAGAAGACTACTATGGAGCGATAGCAGACTACACGAAAGCTATAGAGATTGACCCTAATGATGCTGAAGCTTATTGAAGTAGTTTGCAAATAAACCT
>JBBWVM010000057.1:0-25848 GCA_050256215.1 Methylophilaceae bacterium | reverse complement strand
AATCACGCTTATCCTGTCAAGCCATTATAAAGAACAAGGACCTTACTATCGAAATACCGAAATATACAATTAATTTAGCTAGCGAAGGATAAAGGTTTGCCTAAAAACCAATCCCATACCCAACACTAATTGCATTATATTCGCTATCACCTACTTTTCGTTTAAAGCCTATTGATAATGATTTATTCTCAGTAAACTTATATCCAATACCTACTTTAAATGTTTTTGTATAATCGCGATGCTGATCTGTATCAAATGCATCACGAAATCTAACGCCACCTTTAATTGACCATTTATCATCAATTTTATATTTCAACCCTGGAGTAATAACCCAAAAATTAAAAGTATTTGTATTTGTTTTTTTGTTACCAGCACCAACTCTCATATATGCACTTAAATTATCTAACAATTTAACCTTACCAAGAATTGCTACACCTATCCTTGTACTAAATCCCTTATTGTCTTTTTGTTTATGCATTACTTTGATTTCAGTTGAAAAATTACTATTAAGTTTTAAACCTAATACAAAGCCGCCCTCAATTGCATCTTGCTGACCATCCTTACCATCTTGCTGACCAAGTGAGATTTTGGCATAATAATCTTCTGCCATAATACTTTTTGTCAACAACAACAAAATTATTAAAAACATTTGCTTCATAACTCATCTAACCCAATATTTAATTTATATTTTTTAGTACAGATGAATTATCAATGCTAAATATGACAAATTCATGACAAATATTTAATTAACAAAATTTAAATATTTACTAAAAAAATGCGCTCTCTTTGTCAAACTCAACAATGCCAGTTGATAAATTATAAACAGCGCCAATAAGGCCTATTTCTTTTGATTTTAATAAATCTTTGATGATAGAACTACAGCTTAATATACGATCCATTTGTTCTTGCACATTTAAAAAACACACCTTATCAACAAAGAGTTCATTTTTCGAGTGCCTATCTGGATCTTGAATCGTTTTTTCAGACTCTACTGCAGGATCAATCAATTTGATAATATCCCCAATATTACCACCCTGATAATGATCACATGCCGCCTTAATCGCACCACAATAAGTGTGCCCCATTACCACTATAATTTTTGAGCCTAAATATTTACAAGAAAACTCTAAACTTCCAATAGCTTCCCCAGACGCAATATTCCCCGCCAATCGAACACTAAAAATATCCCCCAAATTTTGATCAAAAACAAGCTCCACCGTCGTTCTAGAATCACTACATCCTAAAATAGATGCAAAAGGATGTTGTTTATCTTTTATTTCATCTCTCACATTTAACATATCGTGCTGACGCTTAACATTATTCACAAAGCGCCTATTCCCCTTAATCAAAACATTCAATGCCTCTCGAGATAAAATATTTTTTCTATCTAAATTAGGATGTTTATACATAAAATTATTCCGGTCTCATATGAGGAAATAAAATCACATCACGAATACTAGGACTATCAGTTATCAACATCACCAGACGGTCAATACCAATCCCACATCCACCAGTAGGGGGAAGTCCATACTCTAATGCGCGAATAAAATCTGCATCATAATACATAGCCTCCTTATCTCCAGATTCTTTTGCAGCGACCTGCGCCTTAAATCTTGCAGACTGATCTTCTGCATCATTTAATTCAGAGAAGCCATTAGCAATTTCTCTGCCTGCAATAAAAAGTTCGAATCGCTCGGTAATTTCAGGATTTGTATCAGACATTCTCGCCAGCGGCGATACTTCAATAGGATAATCAATAATATATGTAGGATTCCATAAATGCTCCTCTGTAATTGCTTCAAAAAGTGCCAATTGATGGGCACCTAGCCCAGCATGGTCAGAAATCTTCTCACCATTTTTCAACAACAATGTCTTAATGAAATTTTTATCTAATAACTGCTCCTTAGTAAATCGATCAGAATACTTCATAATGGCTTGAACTAAGGTTAAACGATCAAAAGCCTTACCAAAATCAATCATTTTACCTTGGTACTCTACTTTTAACGCCCCTGTCGTGGATTCCGCAACCTTACGAATACACTCCTCAGTGAAATCCATAAGCCATAGATAGTCAGTGTAGGCCGCATAAAATTCCATCATCGTAAATTCAGGATTATGTCGCACACTCAAACCTTCGTTTCTAAAAGTACGATTAATCTCAAAAACACGATCAAATCCTCCTACCACCAATCTTTTAAGATAAAGTTCAGGAGCTATTCTTAAAAACATATCCATATTAAGTGCATTATGATGAGTAGTAAAAGGTCTAGCTCTTGCACCACCAGGAATAGGATGTAACATCGGTGTTTCTACCTCTAAAAAATCTTGCGACTCCATAAACGATCTAATGGTAGAAATAATTTTAGAACGCTTTAAAAAAGTCTCTCGAGTATCCTTATTTACGATTAAATCTACGTAACGCTGACGATATTTAGTCTCTTGATTCGATAGACCATGAAATTTTTCTGGAAGAGGACGAATAGATTTTGTAAGTAATATAATTTCAGTAACTTCAACAGTTAATTCATTAGTTCTCGTCTTAAACAACCTTCCTTTAGCACCTAAGATATCTCCCAAATCCCATTTTTTAAACTGTGCATAAAGCTCTGAGTTACTCTCAGAATTCACCAGATCCCTTGCAACATACAATTGAATCCGATCAGTCTTGTCTTGGATAGTAGCAAAACTTGCTTTCCCCATAACGCGTTTTAGCATCATACGACCTGCCACCACGACCTCTACCCCTTTTTTCTTCAAGACCTCTTTTTCATTATTGTCATACTCGCTATGCAGATCTTTAGCAAAATGCTCAGGTCTAAAGTGATTTGGAAAGGTAACACCCCCTCGCGCTCGATGTTCATTCAATTTTAACCGTCGTTCAGTAATAATTGCATTATCATCAATTTCTGTTAAATTATTATTTTCTTTTATATCGCTCAAATCATACTCCTTGCTTTAAACTTTCACTGATAAAGGGATCTAAATCACCATCCAACACCCCCTGTGTATTTCCTATCTCAACACCCGTTCTTAAATCCTTGATTCTTGACTGATCAAGCACATAGCTCCGTATTTGATGTCCCCAACCAATATCTGTTTTTGCATCCTCTAAAGCTTGTTTTTTTTCATTACGTTTATTTAATTCTATTGTATAAAGTTGTGCCTTAAGCATATTCATTGCCTCAGTTTTATTTCGATGTTGAGACCTATCATTTTGACATTGCACTACAGTATTTGTTGGAATGTGTGTAATTCTAACAGCAGAATCGGTTTTATTGATATGTTGACCTCCTGCACCAGAAGCTCTATAAGTATCAATTCTTAAGTCAGCTAGATTTATATCTATCTCTATTGATTCATCGATTTCAGGATACACATTTACTCCAGCAAATGAAGTATGTCGCCTACTCCCAGAATCAAAAGGTGATTTTCTAACTAGACGATGAATCCCAGATTCAGTTCTAAAATAGCCGTAAGCATAATCTCCCGATATTTTAATGGTAGCGCTCTTGATCCCCGCCACTTCACCTTCTGATAACTCTAAAACTTCTACTTTAAATTCTTTTTGTTCGGCATATTTTACATACATTCTTAATAACATATTTGCCCAATCCTGTGCTTCCGTACCCCCACTCCCAGATTGAAAATCTATAAAACAATTATTTGAGTCCATTGCACCAGAGAACATACGTTTAAACTCAATATCATCCACTAACTTTTCTAAACGTTCAGTATCAAGCTGAATCATTTCAAGAGTTTCAGTATCATTTTCAATCAAGGCTAATTCAAATAATTCTTGATTGTCTTTAAGCTGATTGGTTAAAAATTCTGCTTGAGAGACGATAGTCTCCAAAGCTCTCTTTTCCTTACCAATGCTCTGACTTAAAGAACGGTCAGTCCAAGTTGCAGGATCTTGCTGCTGTGCTTCTAAAACTCCGATTTGTTTAATTTTGTTATCAAGGTCAAAGGTACCTCCGGAGTGTTTCAAATTTATCATTCACTAAAGCAATATGCTGTTTTAGTAAATTTATGTCTTCTTGTTCCATTAAACACCCTTATATATGCTTTAAAATTTGTCGTATTATAACTTTTTTTCAATTGCATTACTGTCATAAAACTGTCATTTAATTACTTTATCCTTAACAAACTTATTAACGATATCTATAATATCTACAGGAGTATTATTTTAAATGAATGAACTAAATATTAAAAAAGTTAGTATAGCTATTTTTTTAAGTATGATAACTCTGGTAATGCCAGTTACTGCGGCTATTGATATCGTTAAAATTGATGGATCAAGTACCGTATATCCTATTACTGAGGCTGTTGCAGAAGAATTTCAAATCGAAACTGGTATTAAAGTTACTGTAGGCGTCTCGGGAACAGGTGGTGGCTTTAAGAAATTTTGTCGCGGTGAAATAGTGATAGCAAATGCTTCACGCCCAATCAAAGCCAAAGAAATTAAAAAATGTAACAAAACAGGAATTGACTTTATTGAAATTCCAATTGCATTTGACGCACTTACTGTAGTTATTAATAAGAAAAATAATTGGTCAAAAGAAATGACACCAACTGAATTAAAAGCAATGTGGGAACCTGTGGCTCAAGGTAAAATTAAAAGGTGGAGTCAAGTACGTGCAAACTGGCCTGATACTCCATTAAAATTATATGGTCCTGGTGCGGATTCAGGTACATTTGACTATTTCACAGAAGCTATCGTTAAAAAATCAAAAGCAATTCGCTGTGACTTTACAGCATCAGAAGATGATAATGTTTTAGTTCAAGGGGTTGCTGGTGATAAAGGGGGCTTAGGTTACTTTGGCCTAGCTTATTATGTAGAAAATAAAAATAAATTAAAAGCGGTAGCTATTAAAAATAAAGATGGTAAATATGTCACCCCCTCTCTCGAAACAGTGATGGATGGTTCGTATAACCCTCTTGCAAGACCGCTATTCATTTACCTAAATGCGACAAAAGTGGCGTCTGACCCTAATATGAAAAAATTCGTAGAATTTTATATTAAATATGCTGCAGAACTTTCAAAAGAAGTCGGCTATATCCCACTTAGCTCAAAAGAATATACCGCCATTAAAAATCATGTTAAAACCCTACAAACTGGTACTGCTTTTAAGAATGGTCCTAAAATAGGCCTTTCTGTTCAAGAAATATTAACTCGCTCCGCAGTTAAGTGAAGTCAAGTAATAATAATTATAAAAAAACAGTCTTTAACACCATTTATTTATAGCAAAATTTAATTGTAATTTATAAATTTATAAGTATCATTTGAGGAATTTCTGTTAAACAAAATATCCAATGGATACAACAAAAAAATTAACAATCAGTCCAAGGTTAGCAAAAAATTTTCGTAGAAATTTTGTTGAACGATTAATTGAATTCGGACTCTTAAGCTCAGGTATTATCGCTATATTTATCACACTAGCAATTATTTATATTTTAGTTTCAGAAGCCATTCCCTTTTTTCAGCATGTAAGTATTATTGAATTCTTAACTGATACTGTATGGACACCAAATTTTTCAATTAAACATTACGGGATATTACCTTTAATTTCAGGGACCCTCACCACTACTGGAGTAGCCCTTTTTGTAGCCATCCCATTGGGCACAATTACCGCTATTTACCTATCTGAATTTGCATCCCATAAAGTTCGCGAAACAATCAAACCTATCTTAGAATTATTAATAGGCGTACCTACAGTTGTATTTGGTTATTTTGCCTTAATGTTAGTCACTCCTTTCTTACAAAGAATTTATCCTGACCTATCAACCTTTAACATGCTTGGACCTGGAATTGTTATGGGAATTATGATTGTCCCTTATATTGCATCAATCTCTGAAGATGCTATGCGAGCTGTACCAATGGCCATGAGAGAAGGTGCTTATGCTATGGGAGCTACACGCTTCCAAACGGCGGTGAGAATTATTACACCTGCCGCAATTTCTGGAATTATTGCCGCTTATATATTAGGAATTAGTCGTGCGATCGGGGAAACTATGATAGTGGCAATCGCTGCAGGACAACAGCCGAATTTCACATTCAATCCTGTAGAAAGTGCTGCCACAATTACCTCCTACATTGTATCAGTTGCTTTAGGTGATTTGGAGCATGATGGAATTGGTTATCAAAGTATTTTTGCAGCAGGACTTACTTTATTAATTATGACTTTATTTTTAAATATCTTAGGGCATATAGTCCGCAAGAAATTTTCAGAGAGGTACTAAAAAAAAATGACAGAACAAAAAAATAATTTACTATCAAAAAATTTAGGTTTGATTAGAAGTCTAATCGCAAAACAGAAGCGTTATGACTATGCTTTTGCAGGTCTAGGTATATTTATTATTGCGTCATTAACAATTGCGCTCTTAATCTTATTTATCGACCTTGTAATTGACGGTTACCCAAGATTTACATTAGATTTTTTTAGTAATTTTCCATCAAGACGAGCTGCTCGCGCAGGTATTTTATCGGCATGGGTAGGGTCTTCGCTAGTTCTTTTTGTAACTTTTTTTGCAGCAGTACCTTTAGGGGTGGCAGCAGGCCTTTATTTAGAAGAGTATGCTAAGAAAAATTGGTTCGCCGATCTAATTGAAATTAATGTCTCAAACTTAGCGGGAGTGCCTTCCATTATTTACGGACTTCTTGCGCTTGGGTTATTTGTATATGGATTTGGATTAGGGCAAACTATTTTAACGGCAGGCTTAACACTTGCACTGCTCATGCTCCCAATAGTAATTGTCTCTACAAGAGAAGCTATCCGAGCCATTCCAATACATATTAGAGAGGCTGCATATGCTGTAGGCGCAACAAAATGGCAGGTTTGTTCACATCATATAATTCAATATTCCTACGGTGGTATCTTAACGGGGATTATTATTGGCATGGCTAGGGCGATAGGTGAAACAGCGCCTATAATTACAATTGGCGCTTTAACATTTATTGCATTTTTACCCCCGAGCCCAATTGGGATGGAACCACCTTTTTTGAATTTTGAGTGGTTAAACTCTGGATTTACTGTACTACCTATTCAAATGTTTAATTGGATATCCAGACCTCAATTAGCTTTTCACGTTAACGCAGCAGCAACTGGTGCAGTAATTATTATGCTGACATTGTTAATGAATGGTGCCGCAATTAAAATTAGATATAACATTAGGAAGAAAATTAAATGGTAATGAAAAAACAGAATGGAATGGCTAAACATAACGAAATTATTAAAGCCGAATCAAAAAATCTTAATTTCTTTTATGCTGATGGAACTCAAGCATTGAACAATGTTAGTTTACCTGTTTATGAAAATAAAATTACCGCACTTATTGGTCCGTCAGGTTGTGGCAAATCTACTTTTTTAAGATCATTTAATCGTATGCACGACCTCTACCCTGGGAATCGCTATGAAGGTCAGATTATTCTTCAACCCGACAACACTAATATTTTAGATAAGAGTGTCGATCCAATTGAGGTGAGAATGAGAATTAGTATGGTTTTTCAAAAACCCAATCCATTTCCAAAATCTATCTTCGAAAATGTTGCCTTCGGTCTCCGTGTAAGAGGTGAAAATAACAAAAGAACATTAGATAATAAAGTTGAAGAAGCACTCAAAGAAGCTTCGTTATGGCAAGAAGTAAAAGACCGTTTAAATGATCTTGCTTTCAACCTTTCTGGAGGGCAACAACAAAGACTTTGCATTGCACGTGCATTAGCCACAGAACCAGAAATAATGTTATTTGATGAACCTACCTCAGCACTTGATCCAATAGCCACAATGAATATAGAAGAATTGATGTCCAGCTTAAAACAAAAATTATCAATATTAATTGTGACACATAACATGCAACAAGCAGCAAGAATTTCAGATTATACTGCCTACATGTATCTCGGAAAATTAGTGGAACATGACAATACTGATCAAATCTTTACTAATCCATCCAAAAAAGAAACAGAAGATTATATTACCGGTAAATTTGGTTAAGTTGATTTAAGTTGTTTAATTTTTTCTACTAAAAACTCTGCAGACTTAAGTGCGTCTTCCCTCACTGGTCCTTCAGTCATCACACGAACTAATGCTTGTGTTCCAGATTCTCTAATTAAAATACGACCTTTCCCATTCATTATCAACTCAGCCTCTTTAATCGCGTCATTGATTTTAGGACAATCTAAATCAATTGTTTTTAAAAGAGGAATGTTAATTAAAATTTGTGGATATAGTTGAATAGCTTGCAATGCTTGCTTTAAAGTTTGATTACTTAAAATAATCGAAGACAAAACTTGAAGTGCAGAAATAATTCCATCACCAGTAGAATGCAAATCCAATGTAAGAATATGTCCAGAATTTTCTCCTCCCAAAATCCAATTCCTTTCCCTGAGAGATTCTGAAACATATCGATCTCCAACATTTGCACGATAAAAAGGAATAGACATTTCATGACATTTTTCCTCAAATGCAAGATTAGTCATTAATGTGCCCACTACGCCACCTTTAAATATTTTTGCAGATAGATAATGCTGCAATATGAGAAAAAGTAATTGATCCCCATCAACCAGATGGCCTTCAGCATCAACCATAATCACTCGATCACCATCCCCATCAAAAGCAATCCCAAGGTCGGCATGATTAGTAAGAACGCTTTTTTGAAGAACTTCAGGATGAATCGAGCCTGCACCATCATTAATATTAAAACCATCAGGTTTATTATTAATAGCAATTACCTTTGCTCCTAAATCAGAAAATACTTTTGGAGCCACCTGATATGTAGCACCATGCGCACAATCCAAAACAATAGTCATCCTTTTTAAACTTACATCTTTCGGGATTGTACTTTTACAATAAGATGAATATAGTTCAAGACCATCATCCACTCTTTTAGCCTTTCCAAGTGCTTTTGATGATACCAAGTTCATCGGTTCATTCAGTAATAATTCTATTTCATGTTCGATCTCATCTGATAACTTAATTCCTTCACTCGAGAAGAGTTTCACTCCATTATCATCATGAGGATTATGAGATGCTGATATAACTACCCCCACCTGAGACCCAAGTTCTCTTGTTAAAAAAGCTATAGCAGGAGTTGGGAGTGGGCCAGTGAGGAATACATCCACACCAGCGGAAGAAAATCCAGCTTCCAAAGCAGATTCCAGCATATAGCCCGATATCCTAGTATCTTTTCCAATCACCACAGATGGTTTCTTTTTAGTCAAATTATGTCGCGTTAATACCACTCCCGCAGCATAACCAAGTCTGACAAAAAACTCAGGCGTAATTGGAGTTACACCAGTTTTTCCACGAATTCCATCTGTTCCAAAATATTGTCTAACCATATATTTACTTGCTTTCGAGGTATTCTAAAATCTTCAAAACCCTAATTGTCTCTTCAACATCATGTACACGAACAATTTTAGCGCCATCAATAACTGCTAACATAGCTAGGATTGCACCTATTTGAATAATATCACCTTCCTCTTCCCCTATCATTTTTGTAATCATTGATTTTCGTGAAACCCCAACTAAAAGCGGTAGAGAAAAGTGTTTAAAATTTTTAATTCCTTTAAATAATTCGATGTTATGTTCATAAGTTTTACCAAATCCAAAACCAGGATCAATAATAAGCCTATCTTTGCTGATCCCAGCTTCTTCACAAGCACTAATTCTATTAGTTATAAAAAAAGTAATCTCTTCTACAATATTTGAGTAATGAGGACCATTTTGCATATCTTGCGGAGTACCTTGCATATGCATAATACATACATAAACATCAGTTCTGGAAACAACATTCAGCGCACCGGGTTTTTGTAAAGCATAGATATCATTAATCATATCCACGCCATAATCAATAGCAAGCTCCATGATTTCTGGTTTATAAGTATCAATAGACAAAGGAACAGAGAATTCTTTTTTAAATTTCTTAAGGATAGGTTCCAATCTAGACCTTTCTTCCTTAGCTGATATTGCAATGGCCCCAGGGCGACTAGATTCAGCCCCTATATCAATAATATTAGCCCCCTGTTCTATCATACTTTCTGCATGAACAAATGCACTATCTAACTTACTAAATTTACCACCATCAGAAAAAGAATCAGGAGTAACATTTAATATTCCCATAACGACAGGCTTGGAATTTTGATGAAGTAAATGGTATATTTTATTCATAATAAAAGAGGGGCAATACCCCTCTCTTTTTATTTACGATTTTGCTGTTGACTGCGGAGTTACAGACCCTGAAGGTCCAGCTGAGTGGTCTTTTTTATTAGTTTTCTCTTGTGTATGCTTAGAAGACTTAGGAGCTCTTACTTTTTTGCCAGCCATCACATCATTAATTTGATCGCTATCAATTGTTTCGTATTTGAGTAAAGCTTTAACCATCGCTTTAATTTTCTTTTTATTTTTTTCAATAAGCTTTCGAGCTACCTTATATTGCTCATCCAAAATAACTTTAATTTCAGTATCCACCAATTGTTGAGTAGCTTCTGAAATTGTCTTAGAAGCCCCAAAAAATTGGTCATGATTATCATCGACATAAACCATTGTGCCTAATTTATCAGACATACCGTACTTTGTAACCATATCTCGCGCAAGCTTTGTTGCTCTCTCAAAATCATTAGCTGCACCAGTAGATATTTGTTTCACAAATACCTCCTCTGCAATACGACCACCAAAAAGAATAGCAATCTCTTCTAGCATTTTTTCTTTAAAGTTACTAAAGCGGTCAAATTCTGGAAGTTGCCATGTCAAACCAAGCGCCCACCCTCTTGGCATAATAGTTACCTTATGTACCGGATCAGCATGAGGTAAAAGTTTAGCCACTAATGCATGGCCTGACTCATGATAAGCGGTATTCATTCGCTCTTCTTCACGCATTACAAGTGATTTTCTTTCTGGGCCCATGTAAAGTTTATCTTTAGCTTGCTCAAAATCTTCCATACCAACTGTTCTTTTATTTTCTTTTGCCGCAGATAAAGCAGCTTCATTAACCAAATTAGCAAGATCAGCTCCCGTAAAACCTGGAGTACCACGCGCCACAATATCAACCTGTACATCCTTATCTAAAGGGATCTTTCTAATATGAACCAATAATATTTCTTCTCTGCCTTTAATATCAGGCAAACTCACCATGACTTGACGATCAAAACGACCGGGTCTTAACAGAGCCTTATCTAAAACATCTGCTCGGTTTGTTGCCGCAATCACAATAACACCAGAATTTTCCTCAAATCCATCCAATTCAACTAATAATTGATTTAATGTTTGCTCTCGCTCGTCATTACCCCCTCCAGTTCCA
Organism: Methylophilaceae bacterium; assembly: GCA_050256215.1. Lineage (GTDB taxonomy): Bacteria > Pseudomonadota > Gammaproteobacteria > Burkholderiales > Methylophilaceae > BACL14. Next base: position 14,556 of record JBBWVM010000057.1, on the reverse strand, counting down.
ATACCCCTGCTTCGTCCTACAGCATCAATCTCATCAATAAAAATAATACATGGGGAATTTTTTTTAGCTTGCTCAAACATATCTCTAACTCTAGCAGCGCCAACACCTACAAACATTTCTACAAAATCTGAGCCAGAAATAGTATAAAAAGGAACTTTTGCTTCACCAGCAATAGCCCGAGCCAAAAGTGTTTTACCAGTTCCAGGAGGTCCCACCAGTAACACGCCTCTTGGTATTCGACCACCTAATTTATGAAATTTTCCTGGATCTTTAAGAAAATCAACTAATTCAGAAACCTCTTCTTTTGCTTCATCACACCCAGCAACATCTCCAAAGGTTGTTTTATTAGTTGACTCATCTAATTGCTTTGCTTTACTCTTACCAAAAGAAAATGGGCCGCCACCTTTTGAACCCCCTTGCATTTGACGCATAAAGAATATCCAAACCCCCACTAACAAAATCATTGGGAACCAAGAAATAAAAATACTCATCAAAAATGATTGTTTAGCTTCTGGTTTAGCATCCACTATGACATTATTTTTAAGAAGATCTGAAACCAACCAAGGATCAGTTGGCGCGTAAGTAGAAAAACGTCTTCCATCAACCGTTTGTCCAGTAATATTATGCCCATCAATCTCAACTTTTGCGATATTTCCAGCTTTAACCTGAACCATAAATTGAGAATAAACTAACTTATTATCAACCCTCGACGAACCCGAGAACTGATTAAATAGTGTCATCATAATAAAGCCTATAGCAATCCATATTGCTATACTTTTAAGTGTGTTGTTATTCAATTTTTTACCTTTTGTTTAAGTATTTAATATAATAAACCAGAAATCTTTTTAAAATGTAGCATAATCATTTTTTTTCATACCCAACAATAAATATCTCTGAGCTTCGATCCCTTGAGGCCCTAGGTTTTATTTTAATCACTTTTTTAAATATCAACCTAAGTGAACCAACAAAGCTATCAAAATCAGCCCCTATAAAACACTTGATTACCATATGCCCCTTTGGTTTTAACCAGTGACTCGAAAAATCTAAAACCAATTCATTCAAATAAATTACTCCCGCTTGATCCACTGCTTTAATACCACTAATATTGGGGGACATATCAGAAATAACAAGGTCTACCCCAGAATTACTTATTTTATTTTCTAATTTATCAAGCACTGCTTGTTCTGTAAAATCCCCTCGAATAAACTCAACATTCTTAATTGGATTCATTTCTAATAAATCAATAGCAAAAACTTTACCAGTTTCACCGATTTTATTCGATACAACTTGAGACCAACCTCCAGGAGAAGACCCAAAATCAACGACACTCATGCCTTTTTTAAGAAAATGATATTTTCGATCAATTTCGATTAACTTATAAGCCGCCCTAGATCGATAACCTTCCATCTGAGCCTTTTTTACATAAGGATCTGAAATATGTTCCATCATCCAGCTTTTGCTAGCTCTATTCATCTGATATGATTTATACTCATCATTTTAAATTATGTAAAATTACTTATAATAAATGTTAAATTCCAGACAAATCTCTTATTTAAAAAGTCTATCTCATCCACTCAATCCAGTTGTATTCATTGGGAACAAGGGACTTACTTCAGCTGTTTTAAATGAAATAGAAATTAGTCTTAAGGCCCATGAATTAATTAAAATTAAAGTTCAAACTGATCTTAAAGAAAAAAGATTGTCTATTGTAAACTTAATTTGTCAAAAAATTAACGCCGAAAATGTCACCCTTATTGGCAAGCAAATAATTATTTTTAAAGCTAACAAAATACCAAAAATAATTCTGCCATAATTTAACGAATCTTAAGTAACAAGAATATACCCAAAAAACATTCAATTAAATAAGCAACACTTGCGATTCCATGCCATGTACTAAATCGCTCCGCAAAAACACTCTCCATAACTTCTTTGGGCAAAGCTTGAATCTTAATAGATTCTAACAACGGATTAATGCCAAAATAACTAATCGCTATAATTATCATCAATATAACAAGCAACCAACAAATTATTTTTTTAAGATAACTTATGCCATCAGCTCTAATTCCAATAGACAGAAGAATAATAGATGAGGCTATTCCAAATAAATTCATAAAAGAAAACATATCAATTACAATTGCTCCAGCAATATATGTACTGGGGATCTTATTAAATAAAATGGTTGTTACCATCAACATTGCCCATAAGCCACCTACCCACAATGACGCTATAATAATTGATAATTTTTCAAGCAAAGTATTCATAATTCTAAATGTAGCTAACTTTTAATATTTCGAAATTTTTAAGGCCACTCGGCGAGTCAAATACAATATCATCGCCTTTCTCCTTGCCGATTAATGCTTTTGCCAAAGGAGAGTTTATTGAAATTTTATTATCTTTAATACTTGCTTCATCATCACCTACAATTTGATAGATAGACTTTAATTCTATATCTAAATCTTCAACTTCAACCGTGGCTCCAAAAACACATCTCCCCTCAGCATCAAGAGTATCTGGATCAATAATAATACAATTCGAAAGCTTACTCTCTATTTCCGCTATTCGCCCCTCAATAAAACCTTGCTTTTCTTTTGCGGCATCATATTCAGCATTCTCAGATAGGTCACCCTGAGCTCGAGCTTCTGCAATTGCCTGAATAACATTAGGACGATCTGTGCTTTTTAAGGACTTCAACTCTTCTTTAAGTCGCTCTGCACCATTTCTTGTCATTGGGATTTGATTCATTCTGTTTCCTAGTTAAAAATAACGCCCTTACTTGTAGCGCCAATAAAAAATGAGTGTATTTTAAGACTATATTTTATGCAAGCTTTGAAGAGATGAAACTTGGAGATCATCAACATAATTCATGCCCATACATGCCGCTCTAGCCCCTGCGAGCGTTGTATAGTAAGTTACTTTATTTTGAAGCGCATTACGTCTGATTTCGTATGAATCCTTAATGGCTCTTTTATCTTCAGTAACATTCACAATAAAATCAATCTCATCATTCTTGATCATATCCACCACGTGAGGTCTGCCTTCCGCAACTTTATTAACAGCCAAAACATTTAACCCATTCTTTTTTAAAACTCTTGCAGTTCCTTTAGTGGCCACGAGATCAAATCCTAGCCTGTCGAGAGATTCTGCGATATCTATCACTCTTAAATGCTCCTCTTTTCTTACACTAATAAATGCCTTTCCTGATTTTGGCAAAATTATCGATGCACCTAATTGTGACTTCATAAATGCCTCAGCAAATGTAGCCCCAATCCCCATAACCTCTCCAGTTGATTTCATTTCTGGACTTAAAATAGTATCCACCCCTGGAAATTTTATAAAAGGGAATACAGCCTCTTTAACCGAGAAAAATTTAGGAATTATTTCCTCGTACATATCTTGAGATTTAAGTGTTTGCCCAACCATACATCTTGCCGCAATTTTAGCCAAAGGCCTTCCGATAGCTTTTGAAACAAAAGGTACCGTTCTCGAAGCCCTTGGGTTAACTTCTAGCACGTAGATATCACTTCCCTGAATCGCGAATTGAACATTCATCAATCCCACAACATTCAACGCCTTCGCCATTTTTTTTGTTTGTTCAATCAGTTTGTTTTGAATTTCTTTTGAAATGCTATAAGGAGGTAAAGAACAAGCAGAGTCTCCAGAATGAACTCCCGCTTGCTCAATATGCTCCATAATGCCCCCTACCACTACATTTTCTCCATCGGAAATAGCATCTATATCTATCTCAATTGCATCATTAAGGAATCGATCTAAAAGAACAGGAGATTCGTGAGAAACTTTTACAGCCTCCGTCATATATCTCTCCAAGTCTCCCCTTTCATGAACTATTTCCATTGCACGCCCCCCTAAAACATAGCTAGGCCTAACAACTAAAGGATAACCAATTTCTTCAGCTAAAATAATCGCTTCATCAGCAGTTCTGGCAGTTCTATTGGGTGGTTGTTTTAGCTTTATATCAAATAAAATTTTCTGAAATCTCTCACGATCTTCAGCGGCATCAATATCATCAGGCAATGTTCCGATAATAGGCACTCCATATTCAGCAAGCGCTTTAGAAATCTTCAATGGAGTTTGTCCGCCATACTGAACAATTACCCCAAAAGGATTTTCTTTTTTTACAATCTCAAGCACGTCCTCCAAAGTAACTGGTTCAAAATAAAGTCGATCAGAAATATCATAGTCAGTAGATACAGTCTCGGGATTACAATTCACCATAATGGTTTCATAACCACTGTCCCGCAAAGCGAGTGCAGCATGCACGCAACAGTAATCAAATTCAATTCCTTGACCTATTCGGTTAGGACCGCCCCCCAAAATAATTATTTTTTTATTTGCAGTCGGCTCAGATTCACATGATGACTCATAAGTAGAATACAAATAAGCCGTGTTGGTAGCAAACTCAGCTGCGCATGTATCAATCCTTTTAAATACAGGGTGAATGTTATTTTTAATTCTATATTCTCTTACTAAATCTTCTTTTACGGACATAATAGATGCAAGACGACTATCTGAAAATCCTTTTTGCTTAAGATTATATATCCCCTCCGGCCCAATTGATTCAAGAGTCTTTTCTCTTATTTTATTTTCAGATTCAACCAAATCACTTATCTGATAAAGAAACCATAAGTCAATCTTGGTGTGTTGGTATACTTCATCAATAGTAAGCCCTAGTCTAAAGGCATCACCAACAAACCAAATTCTATTTGGACCAGGCTCTCTTAATTCTTTAACAATCTCATCCTTATTAGATGAAAATTCAACCAGCCCATCCGATTCTACCTCGAGCCCACGAAGAGCTTTCTGAAATGATTCTTGAAAAGTTCTTCCTATAGCCATTACCTCCCCAACAGACTTCATTTGAGTAGTTAGATTTGAATTTGCTTTAGGAAATTTCTCAAAAGCAAAACGAGGTATTTTTGTTACAACATAATCAATTGTTGGTTCAAATGATGCAGGAGTTTTCCCACCTGTTATATCATTATTAAGTTCATCAAGTGTATAACCCACAGCTAACTTCGCCGCAATCTTTGCAATTGGGAATCCTGTTGCCTTCGATGCTAAAGCGGAAGAACGCGAAACTCTTGGGTTCATTTCAATTACAATCATTCTCCCGTCGTCTGGATTAATTGCAAATTGAACATTTGATCCGCCCGTATCTACCCCGATCTCCCTCAGAACATCTATGGAGGCCGTTCTCATAATTTGATATTCTTTATCTGTTAGGGTTTGTGCGGGGGCTACAGTAATTGAGTCTCCTGTATGCACCCCCATAGGGTCTAAATTTTCAATGCAACAAATGATAATGCAATTATCTTTTGAGTCACGAACCACTTCCATTTCATACTCTTTCCAACCTAATAATGACTCTTCAATTAACAGCTCTTTTGTGGGAGAAGCATCAAGACCTCTTTCACAGATTGAAATAAACTCTTCTTGATTATAAGCAATTCCACTTCCACTCCCCCCCATAGTAAATGAGGGACGGATAATTGCAGGGTAACCGATACTTGCTTGAACCTGAAGTGCCTCTTCAAGGCTGTGAGCAATAGTAGACTTGGCAGAAGACAATCCAATCTTACTCATTGCCACCTTAAATTGTTGCCTATCTTCTGCTTTATCGATAGCTTCTTTTGAGGCACCTATCAAAAGTACATTATACTTACTTAAAATTCCTTGTTTATCCAAATCTAAAGCACAATTTAAGGCAGTCTGACCACCCATTGTCGGCAATAGTGCATCAGGCCTTTCTTTTTCAATAATCTTACTTACAATTTCCCATTGAATTGGTTCAATATATGTTGCATCGGCAAGATCAGGATCCGTCATGATAGTTGCGGGGTTTGAATTAATTAAAATAACGCGATACCCCTCCTCCTTTAGCGCTTTACATGCCTGTGCTCCTGAGTAATCAAATTCACACGCCTGCCCGATTATAATTGGACCAGAGCCTATAATTAGTATTGATTTAATATCAGTTCTTTTTACCAACTAATGCTTTCCTTTATTTATCATCATGGTTACAAAATTGTCAAAAAGATAATCCATTTCAGATGGACCAGGGCTTGCTTCCGGATGACCTTGGAAACTAAATGCCGGAACATCAATTCTTTTGATACCTTGTAATGTTCCATCAAAACTAGATAAATGAGTAATTTTAAGACTATCTGGCAGTGAATCAGAATCTACTACAAACCCATGATTTTGACTTGTAATAAATATTCTACCTGTTTCTTGATCACAAACGGGATGATTAGCACCATGATGCCCAAACTTCATTTTTAAAGTTTTAGCGCCGCTTGCCAAGGCTAAAAGTTGATGGCCTAAGCAAATACCAAATATAGGAATCTTTTTTTCCAATAAAGTTTTTATATTCTCAATAGCATAATTGCATGGTTCAGGATCACCGGGCCCATTAGATAAAAAAATTCCATCTGGGCTCAAAGCCAATGCTTCTTTATATGTAGTTTTTGCAGGCACTACCGTAACCTTACAACCTCTAGAAACTAACATTCTTAAACTATTTTTTTTAATGCCGAAATCATATGCGACAACATGAAGCTTTGAGTTAAGTAATTTTTCAAAACCAACACCTAAAGACCATTCACCCTCATTAAATATATAAGATTTTTTTGTAGTTACCACCTGAGCCAAATCCATCCCAAGCAAACCCCTAAACTGCTTAGCCTTAGCAAGTGCGTTTACGTCATCCACCCCCTTTCCTGTCAGAATACAACCCGACTGCGCACCAAACTCCCTTAAATGCTTCGTTAGTTGTCTAGTATCAATACCAGCGATTCCAACTACCTTGTTTTGCTCTAAAAATTTTGATAGTGATAAAGTAGACCTAAAATTTGAATGAATTAAAGGTAGATCACGAATAATCATTCCTTTTGCATAAATATAATCAGACTCGCTATCTTCAAAATTTATACCAGTATTGCCAATATGAGGGTATGTGAAAGTAATTAATTGTTCGGCATATGAAGGATCGGATAAAATTTCCTGATAACCTGTCATTGAGGTATTAAAAACAACCTCACCAACCGCAGAACCTGGTGACCCAATTGAAAACCCTCGAAACTTTGTTCCGTCTGCAAGCATTAAGATGGCTGGCAATTTATGCGACAAGAAAATCCCCAAGATTAAAATTAAACTCCAGATACAACAAACGGGTGGTTTTAGATCCACCCGTTTATGTTTTAATTATAAATCATTAAGAAAATTACTTCAATTCAAAAAAAAGTATTCAATTTATTTTTTTAATTCTAAAACATCGAACATATCAAACAACCCAGAAGACTGTTTACTTAAAAACTTTGCGGCCCTAATTGCTCCTTTAGAAAAAGTAGATCGATTACTTGCCTTATGTGTTAATTCAACACGCTCTCCATCCCCAGCAAACAAAACAGTATGGTCTCCGATAATGTCTCCGCCTCTAATAGTTGAAAATCCGATTTCATCACTGCGCCTTTCAACCATATTCCCTTCACGATGAAAGGTTCCGTTATCTTTTAATGTTCTTCCAGAAACCTTTGCTACAGACTCACCTAACCTCAAAGCAGTTCCTGATGGCGCATCAACTTTATGTCGATGGTGAGCCTCAATAATTTCAACATCATAATCATGATGCAAAGTTTTAGTTGCTTGCTCTACTAAAGAAATAAGCAAATTAATACCAATGCTCATATTCGGTGAAAAACAAATAGGTATTTTTTTTGATGCTTCAACTATTTTGTGCTTTTCTAAGTCAGAAAATCCTGTCGTGCCTAAAACATAACTAATATTATTATCTACACATAATAACAAGTATTTTAAGCTAGCTTCTGGTCTTGTAAAATCTATCAAAATGTCACAATCTTTAATAATGCTATTAAGGTCAGAACTGATCATCACATTAGTAGAAATACCCATTAACTCACCAACATCCTTACCAATTCTTTGACATGAATCCAAGTCTATAGCTCCAAAAAGTTGCAGATTAGAATCATTGTATATTTCATTAACAATTGCCTGACCCATCCTACCTGTCGCACCAACAACAATTATCTTTAAAAGATTTGACATATTTATTAGAATCCTATTTTCTCAATAAGTAACTCAAAATATCCAGGATCACTCTCATCTGGAAGCGAATCAATAATATCTTTTCTAATTAAATCACCTGTGGTATCTGAGGCATCAATTACCGGCTTTGTTTGTTGCTTTACTATAGCCAATTCATTCTCACTATCAGAAGAAACAGAAGTCTTTTCACTTGAAATATCCTTAATTTCTTTATCTATAGTCTTAGTAATCGCAGTCACATCTTCGCTTGTAATCTGGTCTGAGTCAAATGAAGTTTGTGAGTTATCTTTGAGGTGGTCTGAATGATTTTCCATCGAAATCATATCTCCAGTAATTTTCTTCAAAAGGTCATTTTCAAAAAATATGATGACATGTCTTGATTCAGTAATCTTCCCATCCTTCCTCATAACATATATATAATCCCATCTACTTTTATGAAAACTATCTTGAATTAATGGCGTTCCTAAAACAAAACTGACTTGAGATTTAGTCATGCCAGATTTCAGCTTTGTTAAACTGTCAGAAGTTATTACATTACCTTGTTGAATTTCCATTTTGTAAGTCTTAGGTAAAAACTTAGTAAGTAAGCTAATCCTTGGGGTAGTTGAGGTGCTTGTATTTATTTCCTCTTCATTAGGTACGATAGGTTTTTCAGACTTAGAGCCCACCCAAGAACAAGATACCAAATTTAAACACATGAAAATTAAAATTACTCGCATTGACTGGGACTTTATGTACAAAGATTGATAATATAACATGATGATAATTAAGTTGTTTTAAAAATTGGAGGCAAAAAAACTATGGAAGAGCATGCTGATCTAAAAAAAATAGGGTTAAAAGCAACCTTGCCAAGATTAAAAGTGCTTAATATTTTTGAAAATAGCGTAGAAAAGCATCTTTCTGCTGAAGATATCTTCAAAGTAATACTAAATTCAGGAGAAGAAGTAGGCTTAGCCACAATTTACAGAGTGCTCACTCAATTTGAGCAAGCAGGACTTCTTATTCGCCATCATTTTGAAAGCGGAAAGGCAGTTTTTGAACTAAACGAAAAGTCACATCATGATCATATTGTCTGTCTTCAGTGTGGTCATGTTGAGGAATTTGTTAATGCTGAAATAGAAAAACTACAAACTCAATCTGCAAATGAGCATGGTTTTAAAATTATTGATCATTCATTATGCATTTATGCTGACTGCATCAAAAAACCATGCCCTCACAAAAAATAAATTCAATTTAATATCTCTTTAGCATGATCAATGGTTTTATCCGTAATTTTCAATCCGCCTAACATTCTTGCAATTTCTTCAACACGCCCCACATCATCCAGCAATTGAACCTGACTAATGGTTTCATTATCTACCAGTTTTTTTGTAATCTTAAAATGATGTGATGATTGAGCTGCGACTTGGGGTAAATGTGTAATCACAAATATCTGTCTTTTATTACCCTCACCCAATCCTTCTAATAATTTACCAACAACCTCAGCAACGCCCCCACCTATCCCTACATCAACCTCATCAAAAATCATTGATGGTACTTCTGCTTGTGAGATTGAAGCTACCCTTATTGCTAAACTTATTCTTGACAATTCTCCCCCGGATGCAACCTTTTGAATTGGCTTAGCCTCAGCACCTAAATAAGTTGATATTAAAAATTCGACTTGCTCATTTCCATTCTCACTTGGTTCGACTGATTTAAGATTCACTAAAAAATGAGCATCATGAAATGATAATTGATTAAGTTTTTCAGTAATCACTTTACTCAATAATTTACCAGACTCTTTTCTTTTGTTAGAGAGCATTGCTGAAGCAAGATCGTACTCTTTTTTCGCCTCATCTAATAAAGTAATAATCCCCTTATTACTTAATAAATTATTCAATGTATCTATTTTTTTTTGCCATTCCTGACTAAGACTTTCAATTTCTTCAGGTTTCAAACGATATTTCCTACAATAATCAAACACAGATTGAATTTTTAATTCAATTTCATGTTGCAAATCTTCATTGATATCGAGCGACTGCATATACCTATTAAGTTCCCGACTTAACTCAAATGATTCTGTGGCTATCGAATCAATAATTATTTGATGATTTTCTAAACGATTATCTAGGCTAACTAAATTTTTTAATTCACTTTGTAATTTACTAATTGTTTGATTTAAAGATAACTCATCAGACTCAATAAGAGAAATACACTGTTGAATGCCATAAATCAACTCGCTACTATTTGCCAGTAGCTTATGATCTATTTGTAACTTTTTCCACCCACTCAACGTGAAATCTAATTTGATAAATTCAGAATTTTTTTCTTCTAATTCCTCCAGCTCTTTTAAATAATTTTCTTTATTTTTTTTAAATTCCTCATCTTTAAGATAAAGCTCATGCCATTTTAGAAACGAAGACTTTACTTCTTCTAATTCTCTATTAAGCCCAGAGAAACTATCAAGTATCACTCTTTGAGTAAAGCTTTTCATTAATGAGTAGTGTGAATTTTGACTATAAATATCAACCAAATACTCACCCAATACCTTAACTTGAGAAATCGTAGCTGGGACTCCATTAATAAATGCTTTAGACTTACCGTCAACAAAAATAACACGTCTTAAAAGGAGTTCATACTCATTAGAATTAAATTCATTCTCAGTAAGCCACTTTAAAGCAAGTTTATTATGGGTTATATCAAAAGAAGCAGAAATGTCAGCTTTGTCAGCACTTTTACGTACCACACCGCTCATACTTCTTTGACCTAAAGCCAAAGAAAGGGCATCAATAAGAATAGACTTTCCCGCACCAGTTTCTCCTGTAAGCACAGAAAACCCACTAGAAAAATTTAAGCTTAATTGATCTACAATTACATAATTTTTAATTGAAAGATTTTCAAGCATAACTGTAAATCATTAACCCCAGTTTAATTTTGTTCTAAGCATGTCAAAGTAGCAATAATCCCTTGGATGTAAAATTGATATTGATTGACTCGCTTTTTTGATCTCAATTGTATCCCTTAAATCCAAAGGAAATTTAATTTGGCCATCAATACTCACATAAGCCTCATCCATTTGAATAATATTAATGATAATTGCACTATCACCACTTACTGCAATTGGCCTATTACTTAACGTATGAGGACTAATTGGAACTATGGAAATAGCATCAAGCTTAGGATGTAAAATTGGACCACCAGCAGATAGAGCATAAGCTGTTGTTCCTGTAGGTGTGCTAACAATAATGCCATCTGACCTTTGTGTATGAACAAATTGATTATCTATTGCAACCTCTAGCTCAATCAACCTAAGCCCACTTTTTACAACAATATCATTTAGCGCAAACGATTCGTAAATAGTTTTATTCTCTCGTACAATCTTCGCCTCAAGAAGCATTCGATTGTCACAAATATACTGCCCTTCTAAAATGCTATCAATAGCTTGGAGCATATTATCAGTACTTAAATCAGCCAAAAAACCAAAACGACCTTGTTTAATACCAATTAATGGAATATCCGAATACACAAGAGATCTGGCAACGCCAAGCATAGTCCCATCACCACCTACAATAATTGCAATATCAACCTGAGCCCCAATATCCTTTAAATCAATGGAATTATATTTAGAAAGATTAATTTGTTGTTGTGTTTTGCTCTCAATAAATAAATCAAACTTCTTATCGCCCAAATGATTTACAAGGTCAATAAGTTGAGCATGAATATCTTTCGATTTTTCAATTGAAGGGTACTTTCCAATAATTGCAATTTTTTGAATCTTCATATCTATTCTTTTAAGGCTAGCTATCTTTTGATTGAGTCAGTAAAATAATTGTATATGAAAGTATTTTAAAGCAATACAAATCAATTAACGAATTAATAATAAAACTATGGAACTTGATAAAAGAGCACAAATTCTTTTAAAAGCTTTAATATCTCATCATATAGATGATGGTAACCCTGTAGGCTCCAAAACCTTATGTTCAACTTCTGGTTTAGATCTTAGTTCCGCATCCATTAGAAATATTATGAAAGACTTAGAGATGGCTGGTTTTATTGCGAGCCCCCATACTTCAGCCGGAAGAATTCCCACACAAAAAGGATACCGAGTTTTTGTCGATAGTTTAGTAACAGTTCAGCCTTTAGATGACACTGAAATTCTTTCTTTAAAAAATAATTTAACTGCATCAGACAGTAAAGATTTAATTAATGCTGCTGCTGATACCCTGTCTTACTTAACAAAATTTGCCGGTATAGTTTTAATCCCTCGTGCAAAAAAAATAACCTTCAAGCACATCGAATTTCTTAATCTATCAAAAAATAAAGTTTTAGTAATTATTGTAACGAACGAAGGTAGTGTTCAAAATAGAGTATTACACACTAAGCAAGATTATGATCAGGTAACTCTTTTAGAGGCTACTAATTATTTCAATCAAAATTATATGGGATGCGATATTAATGAGGTTAAAAATCGATTACTTACTGAACTTAAGACTATGAAAAATAAAATGACCACTCTGATGAATGCTGCAATTGAAACTTCAACAAATTACGATCAAGATGATAATCTAGTAATGGCAGGACAAAGTAATTTATTAAACACAGCAGAACTCTCTCAAAATATATCAAGCATAAAAAAAATAATAGAGATATTTGACAAAAAATCCGCACTATTGCAGTTACTTGAAAAAAGTTATCAAGCCGATGGGGTGCAGATTTTTATTGGGGAAGAATCTGGTTACCAAGCATTAGATGAATGCAGTATTATCACTGCACCATATCAATCTAACGGTGAAGTGCTTGGAATGTTGGGTGTTATTGGCCCAACTAGAATGGCTTATGAAAGAATTATCCCAATTGTTGATATCACAGCCAAATTATTAGGTAGATCAATTAAATAAAATATGGATTATTTTCGTCCCGAACCCCCATACAGCCACGGTAATGCGCCTAGAATTGGAATTATTATTTCTAACCTAGGCACACCTAAAGCAGCAAATACCAAAGCTGTTAGAAGGTACTTGAGTCAGTTTTTAATGGATAAAAGAGTCGTTGAAATACCTAGATTTATTTGGTGTTGGGTACTTTACTGCGTCATTTTAGTTTTTAGGCCAAAAAAATCAGCAAAAAAATACCAACAAATATGGACACGAAAAGGATCTCCATTAATGGTAAATACAAAAGAACAAACTAGATTATTAAAGATTCTAATGAGAAATAAATATAAACAGCCCGTAGAAATTGCTTTAGGCATGAATTACGACCAACCCTCAATCTCACAGGCTTTTAACCAACTTAGATCAAAGAGTTGCACAAAAATACTATTATTTCCTCTTTACCCACAATATGCAGCTTCTTCGTCAGCAGCAGCCATGGACAGTCTTTGGAGGTTGCTACTAAAAACAAGAAATGTGCCTGAAATCAGAACGATTAGAAGCTATCATGATCACCCAGATTATATCAATGCACTTAAAATTTCCGTTCTTAACTTCTGGGAAAAAAATGGTAAGCCTACAAAATTAGTAATGAGCTTTCATGGCATCCCAAAAAGATCACAGTCTAAAGGGGACCCATATTTTTATGAATGTCTTAAAACAGGCCAGCTCTTAGCTGGAGCTTTAAAATTAAAAAAGAATGAATATCAAATTTGCTTTCAATCTAGATTTGGAAGGACTGAATGGTTAAAACCCTATTTCACAGATATTATTAAAGAACTCGGGAAAAAGAAAAATAATGTTCATGTAATTTGTCCCGGTTTTTCAAGTGACTGCCTTGAAACACTCGAAGAAATCAATATGGAAGGAAGGGACACATTTGTGAATAATGGGGGTAAAGAATATCATTACATTCCAGCATTGAATGGTAATTCAAACTGGATAAAGGCCATGGGTGAAATAATAGATTTACATCTATCAGGATGGATTAACCCTAAACAGTCCTTAAAACAAAAAAAATCGACATAAATTACAAAACAACTATTCTAAAACTTAAAAAGAAATAAATTTATGATTTTACTTACCGGCGGGGCTGGAATGATTGGCAGTATAATTGCTTGGCATTTAAATACTATTTTAAATGAAGATCAATTTGTAATTGTCGACAATATACAAAACAAAGAGCAAGAAAAAAATTTTTCAAAGCGCCACTTTATTGAGTATGTTGATAAAAAAGATCTACAGAAATTCTTAAAAGATAAAAAAAATATTTCCTCAATACTTCACATGGGAGCAATAAGTGCCACCACCGAAACAAACTTTAATAACTTACTCGAATGCAACATCAGATATAGTCAAATGCTATGGCATTGGTGCGTTAAAAATAAAATTCCTTATATTTATGCAAGCTCCGCTGCTACCTACGGTGGAGGTGAATTTGATTACATTGATGACGAAAAAAAACTTGATCAACTGTGCCCTTTAAATGCTTATGGCTACTCCAAACATTTCTTTGATCGGTGGGTACAAAACCAAATCAATTCTAATCAACCAACCCCTCCTC
>JBBWVM010000056.1:0-10064 GCA_050256215.1 Methylophilaceae bacterium | reverse complement strand
TTATAATGATATTATATTATTATATTGAATATAATAATATTGTTATAATTCGCTTCTCTTTTTCTTAAACTTAAATTCTTAAACACAGACCTTTAAGATATTAATACTTTATAATTTAACAAATGCTTAAAAATTATCTTTTAATAATCATTGGTACTGTTCTAGTCAACAATATTGTACTTACAAAAATATTAGGACTTTGTCCTTTTATGGGAGTTTCAAAAAAACTCGAAACTTCAGTAAGTATGTCTGCTGCAACAGCATTCGTTTTGACCATAGGTTCAATGACAAGCTGGGCTATCAATCACTACTTACTTGAACCCAACGATCTTATTTATTTGAGAACCTTAACCTTCATTGTCGTTATTGCGGCCGTAGTTCAATTCACCGAGATGTTAATGGCAAAAAACTTTCCGTTGCTTTATAAAATGCTAGGGATATTTTTACCGCTCATTACTACAAATTGCGCCGTTCTAGGTATCCCTTTATTAAATGCTCAAGCAAGTAATACGCTTATCGAATCAGCTGTATTTGGTTTTGGTGGTGCGCTCGGGTTTTCATTTGTGCTTATTTTATTTGCCTCTACAAGAGAAAGATTAGAGGGAGCCAATACACCAAAACCATTTAAAGGAACTGCTATTGCAATGATCACAGCAGCTCTAATGAGCTTAGCTTTTATGGGATTTATTGGGTTAGATAGATAATGTTAACAGCAATTCTTATTGTTACTTTTCTCGCATGTATCATAGGTTTAGTACTCGGGTTTTCTTCAATCAAATTTAAAGTAGAAGGCGACCCAATCATCGAAAAAATTGATGCTATTCTCCCACAAACCCAATGTGGTCAATGTACCTACCCAGGATGTAAACCTTATGCAACTGCTATAGCAAAAGGTGAAGCTGATATAAATCAATGCCCACCTGGAGGTGAGGCCGGAGTTAGAGCTCTTGCTGAACTCATGGGAGTCGAATATAAACCTTTAAATGAGTCACACGGAATCACCAAACCGAAATCTATTGCCTTTATTGATGAAGAAACTTGTATTGGCTGTACACTCTGCATACAAGCATGTCCTGTTGATGCTATTTTAGGTGCTGCTAAACAGATGCATACAATTATAGGAAATGAATGCACTGGTTGTGAATTATGTATACCTCCTTGCCCAGTCGACTGTATCACCATGAACCCAATAAAAGAAAATACCGAAAACTGGAAATGGAAATATCCTATTTACTCCATTAACCCAAACGACCCAAAGGTTAGCCATTGAACATTATTGATAAATTATTTAGATTTGATGGAGGTATTCAAGCCGAAACTCACAAAAGTAGTACAACAACTAACTCTATACATAAAATTGAAATTCCTAAGGAATTAATATTACCCTTAAGGCAACATATAGGGAATGTTTCCAAACTTAAAGTCAACATTGGAGATTATGTATTAAAAGGTCAAATAATCGCAGAGGCAGATGGACACGTATCAGCCGCCATACATGCACCTACTTCTGGGAAAATAAAGGCTGTAGAAAAATTACTAATCCCCCACCCATCAGGCTTGCCTGATTATTGTGTAGTTCTCATCCCTGACATGAAGGATAAGTGGATCAAAAAATCTCCTATTAATTGGGAAAAAATTGGAACTGAAGCCACAATAAAATTATTGTTTAATTCTGGGATAGTAGGACTTGGAGGCGCAACATTCCCGAGTCATTTAAAATTGAGAGTAGACAAAATTCACCAAATAAAAACGCTCATTATAAATGCGGCTGAATGTGAACCTTATATCACTTGTGATGATATGTTAATGAGAGAAAAGAGTGGTGAATTAATCAAAGGAATTAAACTCGTTCAATCATTATTAGGGGCAAAAAGAACTATTATTGGTATTGAAGACAACAAAACCGAGGCCTTGTCTCGGCTCAATTTTTTTAGTAAAAATGAACCTCAGATTGATATTAAAGTCGTCCCAACAATCTATCCTAGCGGAGACTCAAAACGCCTCATTTACTTAACCAGTGGCATTAAGATTTCAAAAGAAAAAAGGTCTGCTGAATATGGTATACAAATGTTTAATGTGGCTACTGTGATAGCTATATATCGATTCATTACTTATGGCGAACCATCATTAAGTAGAATTGTAACCATTGCAGGGAATATACAAAAACCTCGAAACTACGAAGTTCTATTTGGCACATCCTTACAATCCCTCATAAAAGATGCCGGTGGACAAAAAATCCAAAATAATACTTTTATTATGGGTGGTCCAATGATGGGTTTTAAATTACCTTCTGTAAATGTTCCAATCACTAAATCCATGAACTGTGTCATTAGTGCCGAATCTGAAATGATTAATAGTAACGAAGAGCCACTTCCATGTATTAGATGTGCCAGATGCGCAGAAGCCTGTCCAGTTTCATTACAACCCCAAGAATTATTCTGGTTTTCAAAGTCTGATCAATTTGAGCAAGCTCAAGAATATAACTTATTTGATTGTATTGAATGTGGGTGTTGCTCATATGTATGCCCCAGTAATATTCCACTTGTACAATTCTACAGATATGCAAAAAGTGAAATTATCGCAAGTGATAGAGAAAATGAAGATGCGGATATTGCACGCGAAAGAAATGATTTTAGAATTTTAAGATTAGAAAGAGAGAAAAAAGAACGGGCTGAAAGAAACGCTCAAAGAAGAGCGCAAACTTCGAGCGAAGAAAAATTAAAATTTATAAATGAAAAAAGGACTGCAATTGCAGCCGCCATGGATCGAATCAAAAATCATGAAAAAGTTAAATAATGTTTAATCAACAATCCCCATTTATACAAAAATCACCAAGCGTGACAAGCATTATGATGACAGTTCTATTAGCTCTCATTCCAGGACTTATCGCTTACATAATCTTCTATGGAGTTGGTATACTTTTAAATGTTCTTTTGGCGATAATTACTGGTCTTATCGCAGAAAGTACTATTCTAAAAATTCGTAAGCTTCCAGTTAGACTTTTTATTACAGATGGTAGTGCAATTGTTGCCTCATGCCTACTGGCTTTATCAATCCCAACAATCACTCCATGGTGGATTATCGTAGTCGGAACACTCTTTACGATCGTTATTGCCAAACATTTTTATGGTGGCTTAGGTTCGAATCTGTTTAACCCAGCAATGGTGGGGTATGCCATTCTACTCATCTCATATCCAGCAATTATGACTAAATGGCAACTTCCAATTCACTTAATAGACGGCGGTCTTTCACCTTACCAATCAAGTAAAATATTTTTTTCTGGAATGCAAGAATTAACAGATAGCCTTGCGACCGCTACGCCACTTGATTATATTAAAACTGAATTATTCCTCGGTAGGAATATTATTGATGCCAATAGAAACTCCCAAGCAATATTACTTGCTTCCTCGGCCCCAACATTTATTGCACTAAGCTATTTTATAGGGGGCGTTTATCTATGGATAAAAAAAATTATTACTTGGCATTTGCCTATTACTTATCTAGTAAGCATTACCACAATTTCTTTAATCTTTCATTTAATTGATCCTAATCAGTACTCTTCACCACTATTTCACCTAATCAATGGTGGAACTTTCTTATGTGCATTCTTTATTATTACCGATCCTGTAAGCGGTCCAACAACTCCTAATGGAAAAGTTATTTTTGCCTTTGGAGTAGCGCTTTTAGTTTATCTAATTCGCGTGTTTGGTGGCTATCCTGAAGGCATTGCTTTTGCTGTTATTTTAATGAACATATGTGTTCCTTTGATCGACAAATTTACACAGCCCAAAGTATTTGGTCATGAATAATTTTTTACAAAAATATAAAATCATAGGTCAAGCCGTTTTTGTAATGGTTATGTTCGGAATTATTTTTTCTTCAATATTAGGATTTTTTTATAACAAAACTAATCCAATTATTTTAAAAAGTGAGAATGAAGCAAAACAAAGACTGCTCTTACAAGTCATTTCTAAGGAAATCTATAATAACGATTTGATTAATAGTTACATTGAAATAGAACCTAACCCTTTATTAAATAATATCACCTCTACAAAAGGTTATATTGCCAAAAAAAATAATGAAGTTGTTGCGGTTATATTGGAAACAAGGGCCCCCGACGGTTATAGCGGAGAAATTAAAATACTTGTTGGTATCGACAAAAATGGTAATATTCTAGGAACACGAGTAGTTAAGCATCAAGAAACACCTGGTCTCGGAGATTATATCGATATTGATAAAAGTAATTGGATTAATATTTTTAATTTTACATCTCTAGTTAATACAAGCGAACAGGAATGGGCTGTAAAGAAAGATCAGGGTAAATTTGACTATATGGCTGGAGCAACAATAACTCCTCGATCTGTAATTAAAGCTATTTATAAAGCACTTATTTTTTTTAAAAGTAATCAATTAAAATTAGGAATCAATGTTTAAAGAATCAGTTATTGATGGATTATGGAAACAAAACCCAGGAACAATTCAGTTGCTTGGATTATGTCCAACACTAGCAGTCACCACCACCGTAGTTAATGGAGTAAGTCTTGGGTTGGCAACAATGATAGTAATGGTGATTGCCAATAGCACAATATCACCTATCAGAAAAATCGTTCCAGACAAAATTAGAGTGCCTATATTTATATTGGTAATTGCAGCCTTAGTAACAGTAATTGATTTATCAATCCATGCTTACGCCGAACCTTTATATAAAGCCTTGGGTATTTTTATACCCCTTATTGTAACCAATTGTATTGTATTGGCTAGAGTGGAATCATTTGCCTCAAAAAATCCAATATTGCCTTCTTTTTATGACGGTTTCTTTATGGGACTTGGTCTCTGTTTTGTTTTAGCAATTTTAGGAGGTATGAGGGAGTTTTTAGGTCGCGGCACATTATTTTCTGATCTTGATTTAATCTTTGGTCAATCTTTCAGTAATGTTGGCTTAAATTTCTTTGATCATTACGAAGGTTTTCTTTTGGCAGTATTACCCCCAGGGGCTTTTTTAGGTCTTGCATTTCTCATTGCTCTAATGAATTGGATAGATCAAAAATCATCTTCTGGAATTCCTGCCTCAACTTTACCTACTAAGTCTGCACCCACATCAGCGCCTTTAGTGAAAATACCACCGCCTAATCGAGCAAAAATAGAAATCAAAGAAGAACCAAAAACTAAACCAATTAGAAATTAATTATGAATCGTGAAAAAAGGGGTGAAATTTTTTCGCTTCTTAAAAAAAATACCCCAAACCCAACTACCGAACTAATTTATCGTTCCTCTTTTGAATTACTTATTGCTGTTATTTTGTCAGCACAAACTACGGATATTGCAGTTAATAAAGCTACAAGAGTTTTATTCAAAAAAGCTAATACTGCAAAAACATTAAGCAAGTTACCCATTTCTGAAATAGAAGTATTAATAAAAACAATTGGTTTATATAAAAATAAAGCAAAAAATATAAGTGCTACTAGCAAAATTCTTCAGCAAAGATTTAAAGGCGAAGTGCCTCATGATCGTATTGCTCTTGAAAGTTTTCCTGGTGTAGGGCGAAAAACGGCAAATGTTATACTCAATACCATCTTTAAAGAACCCGTCATTGCCGTCGATACTCACATTTTTAGACTATCTAATAGATTAAATATCGGCCCGGGTAAAACGCCTTTAGATGTTGAAAAGAAATTAACAAAGTTAGTTCCAAAGGAGTATTTAAGTGACGCGCATCACTTATTAATTCTCCATGGAAGATTTGTTTGTAAAGCCTCTAGACCAGATTGTTTAAATTGTATGATTAATCATCTTTGTGAATATAAATTTAAAACAACAATAAATTTACCCAAGTAATTCTGCTCTTTTGTTAAGATTTTCTATTGCACTTAATCTTTCTTCCTCAAACATTGCTGTCCAATGAATTATTTCGCCGCTAGTTCTTAAGCATCCTTGATAGATGCTCCTCCTCATACTGACAAATTCCAATACAAGGATAAGTTATATTACTCATACACCTAATTAAATCAACGCGCCGTGACAATGCTTATATTTCTTATTACTACCACATGGACAAAGTTCATTTCGACCTACTTTCTTTGAGGTGGGTTGGTTTGCAGAATTATGATTAGATTTAGCTGATTTTACTTTATCAGCATTCTTTTGATCAATATCTGAAACTTGCTTCTCATCTTTAATCTGTACTAACATCAATACTCTGGTTGTTTCAAATTTGACTGTATCTAACAATTGTTCAAAAAGTCCAAAAGCTTCTTTTTTAAATTCTTGTTTCGGGTCTTTTTGACCATAGGCTCTTAAGCCTATCCCCTGCCTTAATTGATCCAGAGCTGACAAATGCGATCTCCAATGATGATCAATAATTTGAAGCATAACAGACCTTTCAAAATGATGAAGAACCTCAACGCCAGCCAATTTTTCTTTTGCAAGATAATTTATATTAGCTATCTCAATTATTCTTTTAGCAATATCCTCAATTGCTATATTGGGTTCTTTTTTCAGCCATGCATGAACATTAATTTGAGTAGCATAATCAGCTTGTAATTTTTTCTCCAAGGCCATAATGTCCCATTGCTCCTCAACACTTTCTAACGGGATATAGTCAGAAACAGTTTGAGCAATAACATCCTCTCTAATACGATTAACTGTTTCTTTCATACTAGGACTGTCTAAAATATCATTACGCTGCTCATAAATTACTTTTCTTTGATTGCTAGGAACATCATCAAATTCTAACAATTGTTTTCGAATATCAAAGTTTCGTGCTTCTACTTTTCTTTGTGCTCCTTCAATTGACCGATTTACCCATGGATGTTCAATTGCCTCACCCTCTGGCATTTTTAACTTTTCCATAATTGATGAAACACGTTCTGATGCAAAAATCCTAAGAAGTGAATCTTCCAAAGACAAATAAAATGCACTGGATCCTGGGTCTCCTTGACGTCCTGAACGACCTCTTAACTGATTGTCTATTCTACGAGACTCATGCCTTTCAGTTCCAATAATATGTAACCCTCCAACATCAATTACTTTTTTATGGTTAGCTTTCCATTGTTTCAAAAGCTCATCAATTTTTTTCTTTTGTTGAGATTTGTTAAGCTTTTCATTGTTTTTGATGACATCAGTTTCTGGCTCAATATTACCCCCTAATACAATATCCGTACCTCGGCCCGCCATGTTGGTGGCAATAGTTATCATGCCCGACTTCCCTGCTTGAACAATAATATGTGCTTCTTTTTCATGTTGCTTCGCATTTAATACTTGATGTTTTAATTTTTCTTTATCAAGTAATTTTGAAACTAACTCCGAATTCTCAATAGATGTTGTACCAACCAAAACAGGTTGAGATCTTTGATGACAATCCTTAATATCATTAATAACTGCAGCATACCTTTCTTTGGAGGTTCGATAAATTTTATCCATCTTATCTGCTCGAACAGTTGGGCGATGAGGTGGAATAATAATTGTTTCTAAGCCATAAATAGAATTAAATTCAAATGCCTCTGTATCAGCTGTACCTGTCATCCCTGCAAGCTTCTTATACATTCTAAAATAATTTTGGAAAGTTATTCCCGCTAAAGTTTGATTTTCTTTCTGAATAGTAACTCGCTCTTTAGCCTCAACAGCTTGATGTAACCCATCACCCCATCGCCTTCCAGGCATCATTCTGCCAGTGAATTCATCAACAATAGTCACAGCACCCTCTGCCACAACATAATCTTTATCTTTAATAAATAAATAATGTGCTTTTAATGCCGAATTAATATGATGAAGTAAGTTGATATTAGCTGCATCATAAAGATTTGAATCTTTTGCTAAAATACCTGCTTCAACAAGAATTTTTTCGATATTTTCATGTCCCTTATCTGACAAAATTGCTTGATGACCTTTTTCATCCAGCCAAAAATCTCCCTCACCATCTTCTTTTTCTTGCTTACTAAGTTGCGGAATAATCTTATTTATTCTTTGATATAAATCAATATTATCCTCAGCCTGACCTGAAATAATCAGAGGAGTTCTTGCCTCATCAATTAATATAGAATCAACTTCATCAACGACCGCATAATTTAAAGAGCGTTGGACTCGCTCCTCTGCCGCATAAACCATATTATCTCGTAAGTAATCAAATCCAAATTCATTATTGGTACCGTAAGTAATATCAGCCTGATAAGTTACTTTTTTTTCTTCCGCAGGAAGTCTTGATAAGTTCACTCCAACAGACAAACCTAAGAAATTATAAAGTTTTCCCATCCATTCAGCATCTCGCTTAGCTAGATAATCATTAACAGTAACTACGTGCACACCATTTCCAACTAGCGAATTTAGATAAACTGATAATGTTGCAACCAACGTTTTACCTTCGCCCGTTCTCATTTCTGAGATCTTGCCATCATTTAAAGCCATCCCGCCCATTAGTTGCACATCAAAATGACGCATCCCTAATGAACGTACACTAGCCTCTCTTGTGAGTGCAAAAACCTCAACAATTAGGCTATCTAAGCTTTCACCTTTCCTGATTCTTTTTTTAAACTCATCTGTTTTTTTCTTAAAGTCACCATCTTTAAGTTTTTTAATTTCTGGCTCAAGCGCATTAATGAGTGCTACTTTTTTTGAGTACTCTTTGAGCAAACGATCATTTCTACTACCAAATAGGTTGTTAAATATTTTTTATACATAAGGAATTATTAATTTACTTTCTAATATATTGTCGTGGATCAAGGGCTCGATTATTAAGTCTGATTTCATAATGCAAATGAGGTCCGGTTGAGCGGCCTGTATTTCCTACTAAGGCAATTAAATCTTCTTTCTTGATAATATCACCTTTTTTAACAAACAACTTTGAGGCATGTGCATATCGAGTTTCTAACCCACCACCATGTTTTATTCTTACAAATTTTCCATATTTTCTAGCTCTAGATGCCTCAACCACAATACCTCCGGCGGTTGCCCTGATAGGCTCGCCATGAGCTGCGCTAAAATCAAGACCTGCATGAAAAGCCCTAATTCCCAAGATAGGATCTTGCCTCCATCCGTAACTTGATGAAGTATAAGGCACATTAACAGGATAAAGCGTAGGTAATGTTTCTTTCAACACAGATTGTTTTAATAAAATCGCCTCCATTTTATTGTACATTACCTCTCTTTCTTCAATTTTTACGAGTAAGTTATCAAGCGCTTTAGATACATCTTGTATATTTAAATTTTCATTAATGAAAGGGCCACCCTGGCCATTTTTAATTTTCATTTTTTTCAACAAAGGAAGTTTTTGCTTGCCAATAATTTGTCTTTTCATAGCACTCTGTAGACGTTCCGTTTGAGCATCTATATGAAGTATTCTAGTATGTAATTCACCAATCTGGTTAACAAATATATCTAAGTGTTGTGGTGCATTATTACCAAAAAATAAAGAACGATCTTGAAATTCTATATATTGATTTGAAGAGCCTGTTTTTTTTAAATCAATATAATAGATTATCAAAATAGAATTAAGCAAAATAATTGCAAATAAGCAAAATAAAAAAAGGTTCAAGCTAATGCTTCTAGGCTTTGATGATTTTTTACTGACAAATATTATTTTCATTAGGCAACAAATAAAACTATCTAAATAATGTAGCATTATAGTATGGAACCTCTAAAAAAGTTATTACAAACCAAATTCTTTTATGAATTTAATCAAAGAAAAAATGAGGTAAATAACCTTCAAAATTTAATTTCAGACTTTATCCCTAAATCCTTACACTCAAAGATTCAAGTTAAAAATTACACAAAAGATATATTAATTATCGAGGCTGACAATGGTGCCGTAGCTCATACTCTAAAAATGTATGAATCAACACTATTAAACAAAGTAAATCAAACACAAATACTCGATCATCATATAAAAAAAATAAAAGTAAAAGTCTCTGTATTCAATCCACCCAAACAGAAGAAAGCTAAAAAAATACCAAGCTCAGTTAATAAAAAATTAAAAGTTATTGCGAAGGATATGAGTGATTCCCCTCTTAAAGACATTATGAAAGATTTATTTAAAACCAAATCATGATAGAAATTATAATTTTTATTTTTTC
>JBBWVM010000055.1:0-14563 GCA_050256215.1 Methylophilaceae bacterium | reverse complement strand
AATTCAAATTAATTAATTAATCACGATGTCCCATAACTGCCATTAAGATATATAATAAATGTATAAATAAATTATAAATATTTAAATATAAAGCCAGAGTAGCCATGATGTAATTAGTTTCCCCTCCCCTTACAATTCTATTCACATCATATAAAATAAAACCTGAAAATAACAAGACAGCAACGCCAGATATCATTAACTGAAGACCGGGGATATTTGTAAACATTCCAACAACCATCGTTAGAATTAATAATATCAAACCAATCATTAAGAATTTACCCATGAAGGAAAAATCTTTTTTGGACGTTGTTGCAATTCCAGATAGAACAAGAAAGATCGTAGCAGTTCCTCCAGCAGCAAGACCTACTATTTGACCTCCATTGCTTAGACTAAAAGCAACCTGCAAAATAGGACCAAGCAAAATTCCAAGTAAAAAGGTTAACCCTAATAAAAATACAACTCCAAGACTATTATTACGATTTTTTCTAATTAAATAAAACATTCCAAACATGGCTCCAAGAGCCATTATAAAAAATAAAATTGGGCTTGACTGAGCAAAACTGAAGCTCATGCTCATTCCAATAAAGGCTCCAATAACTGTTGGAATCAAAGATACTCCAAGTAAAGCATAAGTATTTCTTAAGACTTTATTGGTAGCTAATGCCGATTGCGATTGTGCTGTAACATTAAAATTGTTTTGCATAATAATTCAAAATCCTCAAATAAATGTAAATATAGAACTTATAGGATAAGGCCTATGACACCAAAGTTCAAGTATGTTTGAATTAAAAAATAATTATTTTATATATTAGTAATTATTGTTCGGATACCTTCTAAGTCACATTTCTGATAAGTTGAAATTTTATTCTTAAATACATCTAACTTCATAGAGATTATTTTTCTTAAAGACTCAGGAGCAGGAACCCACTTAAGATTTTCTAATAAATAATCAACCTCATTTGGCGAATTGCAAACCAATACCATATCGCACCCTGCCAATAATGCGCTTTTAACCCTACAAAGAATATCCTGTTCCTTATTTACCGCCGCTTTCATACTCATATCATCGCTAAAAATAACACCATCAAAATTTAACTGATGACGCAATTGATCTTGAAGCCAAAATCTAGAAAAACTTGCAGGAACCGGATCACATGATGTATAAATAACATGTGATGGCATAATACCTGAGATTCCTTTATTAATTAGAGCCTTAAAAGGTAATATATCAGTTGACTGAATGGTATTCAGATCACGATCATCTATAACTTCCTGCAGATGAGAATCAGCCTTTATATATCCATGACCAGGAAAATGCTTTGCTACTGCCTGCATTCCTGCATCAAACAAACCTTTTACCAAGTTACCACTAAGCTCAATAATTGCCTCAGTATCTTGATGAAAAGCACGGTCCTTAATTACAGAGCTTTCACCAAAATCTATATCGAGAACTGGAGTGAAACTAAAGTCAATATCACAGGATCCAAGCTCTTTTGCAATTAACCATCCTATTAAATTTGCATTATTTTTAGCTGCCTTTTGGTCCCTGTCCCATATCTCACCAAGCCTTCTCATGCTCGGAATTTTAGTGAATGGATCATGAAATCTTTGAACGCGCCCCCCTTCATGATCAACAGCAATAAGTAAATTATTTCGTATTGATCTAATTGAAACAATTAATTTATTAAGCTGATTTATATTCTGATAGTTTCTGGAAAATAGAATTACCCCTCCAGTTAGAGGGTGATTAATCCGCCTTATATCACTTTCATTGAGTATTAACCCTTCAATATCAAGCATTAAGCAACTCAAAATAATCTCCTATTATTTAAAGAAAAATAAACTAAAATTAACTCTAGTTTTATAAAATACTTCCTTAACCTTCATTTTTAATATCCCATTTCCGATGAAGGTAATCACCAAAAAAATTAACACAATAAACCAATGACATAATACTAAGACCAACAAATATAGCGTAATGAGGAGAAATTAATAAAAATCTTACACTATCTCTCATCATCCCACCCCAAGAGGCCTCGGGTGCCTGCAACCCTAGACCCAAGAAAGAAAGGCTTGCTTCTGCAATAATTAATCCCGCAACAGCATAGGTGCCCTCAACTATTAAAGGAGTTAAAAGTGAAGGAAAAATATGTTGAGTAATTATCCATGTATGAGAGCTCCCCATCGACTCCGAGGCCTTAACAAACTCTAAATTTTTGACCAAAACTGTTTGCGCTCTAGCGAGTCTTGCATACCCAACCCAACCTCCGATTGACAATGCTAAAACTAAATTAAATTTACCTGGGGAAAGGATGGCCGCAAAAGCAATTGCCAACAAAATACCGGGGAAAGACATAAACAAAGTAGTTACATATCTCACACACTGATCTAATCTTCCTCCAAAATATCCAGAAAATATACCAATCACTACCCCAGTAACGCTTGAAATAATTGTTACGAATAAAATAATCTCAAAAGAATTTAAAAATCCATCAATTAAACGATAAAAAATATCTCTACCATAATCATCTCGACCAAACCATGATAAAAAGTTAGGCTCAGATAAAATCTGATCGAGGTCCATTTGGCTCGAATCAAATCCAGATATTAATTTTAGTATTATTGCTATTAACCAAAAAAAGATTACGATTAAAACAAGTTTATTCAAAATTAACCGCCTCTCATTCTTGGATCAACAAGTTTATAAAAAATTTCAGTTACTAGATTGACAAAAACATATGAAATAGCAATTACAAAAATACAGGCTTGAGTAATAGGATAGTCTCTCATTTGAATGGAATTAACTAAAAGCATTCCAAGTCCGTTCCAACTAAATAATGTCTCAGTAATTACAGCCCCTGAAAGCAAAGAGCCAAATTGCATACCGATAATCGTAATTAATGGAATTAGAACCAACCGAAACACATAATGGATAGTAATAGCCCATTCAGTCATTCCCTTTGCTCGTGCTGTTCTTACTACATCTGAATTCATAATCTCAATCATGCAATTTCTTGTCATCTTGATAACAATTGCCAGCATTCCAAGTGCTAATGTGAATGCTGGCAAAACTATCGAAAAAGGACTGTCCATACCGCTTACAGGTAACCAACCCAACCATATAGAAAAAAATAACATCAACAATGGCCCTAAAAAGAAATGGGGAATTGATATAAAAAATAAACTTAAATTGGTGATAATTTTATCTAAAATAGTATCTTTATATTTTGCTGAAAAAATTCCCCCAATAATTCCAAAAAATAAAGCGATAGATAGAGCAAAAATTGCTAGCATATATGTATTCTGCATAGCACTAATCAAACGCTCTTTAATTGGAGTTCTAGTTAAAATAGAGTTTCCAAAATCTCCTTGCATCACTTGTACAAAAGAATTAATCATTTGTTTGTAAATGGGTTGATCTAGCCCTAATTCAACACGCAATTTTTCCTGATCAGCTATCGCAGCTGACTCCCCTAACATTACCTGGACTGGGTCACCTGGCAACAAATGCAAGATCATGAAAGTAATAAAAAAAATACCTAGCACCTGAAAAAAAGCAGACAGAATTATTATAGAAAAATTATTCTTCATTAATTAAAACAGCAGTACCAATAGATACTAAATTAAAAAGCTCAATGACATCTTGATTAGCCATCCTTATACACCCATGAGATACCGGTGTACCTAATAAAAATTCGTCCGATGTTCCATGAATATATATATATCTCTGCATAGTATCAAAATTACCCAATCGATTAATGCCAATTTCACACCCTGATAACCATAAAATTCTTGA
Source organism: Methylophilaceae bacterium (assembly GCA_050256215.1). GTDB lineage: Bacteria > Pseudomonadota > Gammaproteobacteria > Burkholderiales > Methylophilaceae > BACL14. The sequence goes on along the minus strand of JBBWVM010000055.1, from coordinate 10,767 downwards.
TAAAATCCAATCATGATTAAAAGGTAATTTTGTAATCTGTTGCGTCCATAATTGACCAGTCGGCCTTCTCTCCTCGAATATACTGAATTCAGGTAGTCCTTCACCAATCATCGCACGAATGATATGACGCCCTTTAGGTGTTTTAAAACTATTCTTTTCTTGCCCGACGCCTTTCAAAGCTGTTGAGATAGTATATGATTTAATTTCATTACCATGCTTGAGTAAGGTTAATATTTGTTTTTTTATCGATACCTCAATGACTGTCGTCATTTACTTTCCTTATTGAATTTAAGGCATCCCAACTTCCATCAAGAGAAATTTGGTATCCGCTAATATTTTTATTAAATGCAGCAACATTTCCCTCAAACCATAATGGAATAAAACCATAGCTTGTATAGGTTTCTTCAATAACTTTCTTCCATACATTTGTTCTTTTTGCTTCTAATAAAAAAACATCCATATCAATATTAGTATATCCACCTCTATTTAAACCGAGAGGAGGAGTAAGTTTTGAAGAAAATATTTTTTCATAAATTTCTGGATTGCGAATCCCTACCCATGTTAATCCATATAATTGAAATCTACCGGCTTGAATATCTCTAAAGTAAGTTCCCCAGTCCAGCGATTTTATAATTAACTTTACGCCAATATTAGCCAATTGATTTTGTAGCAACGTAGCTATCTTAACCCTGAAAGGATCAGTAGAAGTTTTTAATATTATTTCAATGGGCGTTCTAATCCCCATGTCTTCAATCAATTCCTTTGCTAAAGAAGGATTAAAATCGACACTATTCATTTCTACACTCGCCCAATGCTCAGGTGGTAAAATTTGATCGGCTATCCTTGTTTTATCATTTAAAAAATATTTTATAAGCGCCTTACGGTCAATGGCTAATGATAGTGCCTTTCTAAACTTGATTTCTTTTAACAATGGATCATTAAAATTAAAACCGATATAAGACACATTACTACCAAAGCCTAAGAGTGTTTGAATATTATTTTTTTGCTCAAGCAGTTTAATCATTTCTGATGACAAATCATTTTGAATTAGATCAACTTCATTTTTTATAAGCTTTAAAATTCTTACCGTTGGGTCTTTTATTTCAATTAACTCTACTGTTTGACCATCATTTTGACGTTTTATTTTAAGATTTGGTTGATTACTTAGGTACATAAAAGAACCGGACCCAATAGGGTTTTCCGAAAAATTATGATTTTTTTCCAATAAGTCATTAGGTAAAACAAAAAAAGTTAAATGGGACAAAAAATTCTCGTCTATTGTAATAAGAGCGATATCAAAAGATTGACTAGATAGCTTTGTAATGGAACTCACATTCTTCAATTCATTATGAAAATGAGATGTTTCTAGCCCTCTTAATTCATTCAAGGTCCCAACAATATCATCAATATTCATTACCCTGCCATGATGAAAGATTGGTAAAGGATTTTTAATTACAAATCGATACTTCAAAGGTGATGTCTTTTCCCAACTTACCAAATTTGACTTAGGACGATACTGCTCATCAAAGAAAAAAAAAGGAGAATAGAGTAGGTTAGAAACTCTTTCTGAAGCAGCATCAGACTGATATCTAGGATCTAGGTTTTGTGGATTCTGAGATATGGCAAATTTAATGCTATCTTCTTCAGAAATCTTAGAACATCCCCCAAATAAGATTAAAGTAAAGACAATGCAATATTTAAATAAACTACGCACTTAACTCAAAGATTGCAATTGATTCAATATGTGAAGTGTGAGGAAACATATTAAGTAAGCCACCTTTAACAAATTGATAGCCTTTTTGATTTACTAAAATCTTAGCGTCCCTAGCTAAGGTTGCCACATTACAAGATATATAAACAATCATTATTGGTTTAATCTCATCATCAATTAAATTAATTAAATTTAGAGCGCCATCTCTTGGTGGATCAATCAGCCATTTGTTAGCTAACCCCAAATCTTTTAATTCAGTTCTTTGTAAAGAAAATAGGTTTATTTGTTTAAACAAGAGGGATTGGTCAAGCTTATTTCTTTTAGTATTTAAATTCCCTGCTTGCACCAATAATTCATCCCCCTCCACTGCAATTACTTTTGCTCCTGAAGTCGCTAAAGGAAGTGAGAAATTGCCAGCTCCTGAAAAGAAATCCAAAATATGATCATTTTTATTAGGTTTAATAAGTGCAAAGACTTTTCTTATTAACACTTGGTTTATAAAAGGATTAATTTGAGTAAATCCAGTTGGATTAAATAAGTACTGGATATTGAATTCAATATTTGTATAGGTGATCTCCGTTGATAAATTGTCAAACATAGGCGCTACAGTGTCATACCCCTTTGTTTGAGTCCAAAACTCAATATCATTTTCATTCTGAAAATCCTTTAGCTTTTTACAGTCCTCATCACTAAATACATCTAGAATTCTTAAAACTAGAATATGTCTCAATTGATTTGAGGAATATTCAATTTGAGGAATTTTTTCTTTAATTGACAGCTCACCAAACAAATTCTGAAGAGGTAAAATCAAATTTGATATTTTTAATGGTAGAACTGGGCACGCAGACATATTGGTTAAAAAATGAGACATTTTTTCATTGAAACCAATCAGCACCTGTTGTTTCTTTTTTATAAACTTAACTCGCAGTCTTGCTTTGTGACGATAATGCATTGAAGGACCAGCTATTGGCCTTAATATTTCAATTGGCTTTACCTGACCTACATGCCATAAAGTTTCCTCAAACGCTCTTTGCTTAAGCGCTAGTTGAGAGCTAATCTCTATATGCTGCATTGAGCACCCACCACAAACACCATAGACACGACATTGTGGAGTTACCCTTTGAGATGAAGCCTTATAAACCTTAATACTCTTAGCGAAAGAAATATTCTTTTTTTTCTTTAACGTTTTATATAAAACCTTCTCCCCAATAATTGCATTATCAATAAATAATATTTTTTCATTAACGTGAGCAATCCCCTTTCCCTCATGATCCATAGAGGTTATTACTACCGTACCAAAGTTATCATTAGAATTTTCCACTAAATACCCCAGGCCCGAATAAATTGCTCCCAATGTGGCTTGTTATACCCAAGTAAAATTTGGGCTAAATTATCAATTTCTTTATCATATGTAGTTATATTTAAATCACCTTTAATTAACAAATATCTCAAATAAACTAAATATGTATTTACAACATCGGTTTCACAATAATTTCTAATAGACTTAATATTTCCTTCTAGAAAAGTTTGCCAAACCTTCCCGCCATCCATATCTAATTTTCCTGGAAATCCACATAGCTTACATATATGATCTAATGAAGCATTATTTCGCCCACTAAATAATGCAAAAAAGTCCATCAAATCTATATGTCTTTTATGATAACGACTTAAATAATTGTTCCACTTAAACTCAGAGCTGTTATCACCTGTGTCAAAATAAACACCAGACTGAACACTATTAGCCAAAGCCCGATAATTCAAAACAGGTAAATCAAAACCAGAACCATTCCAAGTCACTAAGTTAGGAGTATATTTTTCAATGCCATCAAAAAAACTAGTTAAAAGGCCTGCCTCATCCATGTCGGCATCACCTAATGACCACACCTCAAGCCGATCATTAGTTTTTAAAACACAGGAAATTGCTACTATTTTTTGAAAAGGGGGTGACAAAAAATCATGCCCTACTTTTTGCCTTCTTTGATAAAGGGCAATTTGAACCACTTCCGCATCAGAAAGATTATTACTTAACCTATTTAAGCTACGAATAGCTAAAATATCAGGAATAGTCTCTAAATCAAATACAAGTATTGGGGTCACAGCTTAAACAGGAAATAATCCTGTGGATAAATAACGGTCACCCCTGTCGCATGCAATAGAAACAATGGTTGCGTCTGGGTTATTGCGGGCTATATTAAGAGCAACAAAAAGTGCTCCCCCAGTTGAAGCACCTGAAAAAATTCCCTCAGACCTCGCAAGGTTTCGCGTAGTTTTTTCAGCATCGTTTTGACTCACAAGCTCTATTTGATCAATATTCTGATTGGAATAAATAGAGGGTAAATATTCTTTAGGCCACTTCCTAATACCAGGTATTTGAGCATCATCCTCAGGCTGAACACCGATAATCTTTATATCCGAATTTTTTTCCTTTAAAAATTTTGAAGTACCTACAATAGTCCCAGTTGTCCCCATGCTTGAAACAAAATGAGTAATCTTTTGTTTTGTATCACGCCAAATCTCTGGTCCGGTACCTTCATAATGAGCCTTTGGATTATCCTGATTACCAAATTGATCAAGCACTATTCCATTTCCTTCGTCTTGCATTTTTAAAGCAGTATCTCTAGCTAATTCCATACTACCTTTCTCTGAAGTTAAAATTAATTTAGCTCCAAAAGCTTTCATTGTTTGTCGACGCTCAATTGATTGATTCTCAGGCATAATTAAAATTAATTTATACCCTTTCATTGCTGCAACCATTGCAAGTGCAATACCCGTATTACCAGAAGTGGCTTCAATTAAAGTATCTCCGGACTTAATCTCTCCTCTTAGCTCTGCCTGCTTAATCATAAAATAAGCAGGCCTATCTTTAACAGATCCAGCAGGATTGTTTCCTTCTAATTTTAAATAAATTTCACCCATATCAGGCGTAACCATGCGATGTATTTTTGCAAGAGGAGTATTACCAATAGTTGACTCAAGTGTATTCATTATGCAAAAACTTTCTTGTAAGTAAATATAGTAAGTATTATAAAAATTAAATACCAAATTAAAGCCAATTGAGGTAATGTTACTCCAAACATAACCCAATCAATCTGAGAACAATCTCCGGCTCCTTGGAATAACAAATTAAGCGCTTCGTTTAATGGAAAATTGTCAAACATATAATCCAGATCAATTCCACATTCAGCAGGAACTTCAATCCACCTACTTTGAATTAAAATATGTCTGACTGAAAAAATTACACCTACAAAGTTTATTGATATAAGCAAAATAAGATGGGTTACCTTTATTAACTTTGTGACCTTGAAAAAAGCAAATGATAAAAAAACACAGCCTATGATGATAAATATAATTCTCTGCGTGATACATAATGGACAAGGTTCTAAATTGTATTGAGTTTGGATAAAAATAGCAGACATAATCAAAAAAAAAGAAATAAGTGCGCCTAGTAAATTAATTTTTTTAAATGTAAAAATTTTTTGCATGTACTTTAATATAATTAGATTAAAACAACTTATAATTAAAAAACTTAATGAGGCCAATATTGAACACTTCTATCATAAACGACTTTAATTCCGATGGAACAAAAATATTCTCTGTTTCTGAGATAAACAAATTAGTTAAAGACCTTCTTCAAAATAATTTTCCATCAATTTGGATCAAAGGAGAAATTTCTAATTTTGTTGAGGCAAGCTCGGGGCATTGGTATTTTACTTTAAAAGATAATAACGCACAGGTTCGCTGCGCCATGTTTAGAGGAAGGAATAGTCAGGTTAAATGGCAACCTCAAAATGGTGACTCAATTGAGGCACAATGCAAAATTGGCTTGTATGAAGCTAGAGGAGAGTATCAATTAAATATAGATTCGCTACAACAGGCAGGTTTGGGACAATTATTTGAAGCGTTTAATCGATTAAAACTCAAATTAGAATCTGAAGGACTATTTAGCAAAGCCTACAAAAAACCTATCCCAAATTTTCCACGCAGAATTGGAGTAATTACATCACCAGATGGAGCTGTCATAAAAGATATTATTACAACAGCCAAAAGAAGAAATAAGTCATTAAGTATCATCATATACCCCACCCCTGTTCAAGGTAATCCTGCAATTGAGGGAATTATAAATGCTATAAAAATCGCAAACAAAAGAAATGAAGTTGATGTCCTTATTTTAGCAAGAGGAGGCGGATCAATCGAAGACCTATGGGCCTTTAATGATGAGAGTGTTGCCAGATGTTTATCGCTATCTGCAATCCCTACTATTTCAGCGGTAGGACATGAAACTGATGTCACAATTACAGACTTTATTGCTGACTTAAGAGCCCCAACACCCACCGCTGCAGCTGAAATAATAAGCGTAGATTTAATTGAAATTAATGAAAGATTGGAATATATTAAATCAAAATTACCAACTATCATTCAGAGTCAAATTAATCAAATATATCAAAAAATTGATTACTTAGAAAAACGCCTAACATCTCCTTCTGAGAAAATTCTCGCACAGAAGATATTTCTTGGAAATATTTTTAAGAGAATGCGTATGGCAATAAAATCTTCATTAAATAAATATCAAAATAAAATCTATTTATCACAACAGAATTTAACCTTACTAAATCCAACAGAAATATTATCAAGAGGGTATTCTATTGTTTTTGATCAAAACAAAAATATTATTAATGACATCGAAAATATTACGGTAAATGATAAAGTTCAAATTAAATTCCATCAAGGTAATGCGCAAGCCAACATCATCCAAACCAACAAGAAAGATACACTTAATTAATTGAAAGATAATAAAGAAAAAAATAATAAATTAATGTTCCTTTCCTTGGCTGCCCTTGGAGTCGTTTTTGGTGATATTGGTACAAGCCCCCTTTACGCCTTAAAAGAAATTTTTACTATTAACAATAATATTTTAGTGCTCAATGAATCCAATATGATGGGCATTCTTTCTCTTATATTCTGGTCCTTAATTTCTATAGTTTCAGTCAAGTACATATTATTTATATTACGAGCTAATAATAATGGTGAAGGGGGAATTATGGCCCTTCTATCTCTTGCTAATCGGAATGCTAAAACCAAAAGGAAGAAATTATTTATCATGTTTATTGGGATGTTGGGAGCATGCATGTTTTATGCTGACGCCATGATCACGCCGGCTATTTCTGTAATATCTGCTATTGAAGGTATAGAATTAATTACGCCCGCATTTAATCAATTTATTATTCCTATTACCTTAATAATTATATTTTGTTTATTTTGGACTCAAAGCAAAGGCACAAGTGCAGTAGGATTTATGTTTGGGCCTGTAATGTTAATATGGTTTTTAACACTTGCTAGCCTTGGAATATATAATATTGCACAAGCCCCTTTTGTCCTAAATGCGCTTAGCCCTCTGTATGCCTTTCAATTTTTATATAATGAATCTTCTGTTGCATTCATTACTCTTGGTGCGGTCGTCCTCTGTGTGACGGGGGCTGAATCACTCTATGCTGACATGGGTCACTTTGGACGCACTCCAATCAAGATTACATGGTTTAGTTTTGTGTTTCCCGCTTTAACCTTAAATTATTTTGGCCAGGGCGCCCTAATTTTAAGCAATCCAAGCGCTATTAAAAACCCCTTTTATTTGATGGCGCCTGAATGGTTTACTTTGCCACTTGTTATTTTAGCAACCATCGCAACAATTATTGCATCTCAAGCATGTATCACAGGTGCTTTTTCCGTTTCTAGACAAGCATTGCAACTTGGATTTATGCCTAGGATGAGAATTGATCACACTTCAGAAAATCAAGAAGGACAAATTTATTTGCCCCGCATTAACTGGATTCTTATGATTGGTGTTATGAGTGTAGTTTTAATTTTCCAAAACTCAAGTGCTTTAGCAAGCGCTTATGGAATTGCAATAACTCTTGATATGGTTATTGCTACAATCCTTGCTGGATTTGTATTTGTTGAAATTTGGAAATGGAGTTGGATCAAAACAACCGCATTCATTTCTATATTTCTAACAATCGATCTAATTTTCTTTAGTGCTAATATTATAAAGGTTCCTGCTGGTGGCTGGTTCCCATTAGCAATCGGCATCTTTCTTATTCTCTTAATGTCAACATGGAAAAAGGGACGATCAATTTTATTCTTTAAAGTAAAAAATGAATCAATGGAAATTAAAACTTTCCTAAAATCAATTAAAGACGACTTTAAAAATCGAGTAAAAGGAACGTCAGTATTCCTTACCCCAAACCCTGACGGCATTCCCCACTCCCTACTTCACAACCTTAAACATAATAAAGTAATGCATAAGACAGTTATTTTACTCTCTATTAAATTTATGGATTATCCCCATGCAAACTCAAAAAATTTAATTACCATAGAAAAATTACCGCGTAATTTCTACAAAGTTATTCTTAATTATGGGTACAAAGATGAAACTAATATACCACGCGACTTATCCAAATACATGAAAAAAACTTTAATAATAGACCCTATGGATACATCGTACTTTATTGGCAAGGAAAACTTAATTATTCGCCCTGGAAGCAATATGAATATTGTAAGAAAAAAAATATTTGTATCATTATTTAGAACTGCAGAAAATATTACTAATCAATTTCATCTTCCCGTGAATAGAGTTGTTGAGCTAGGAAGTCAATTAATATTTTAATTAAATATGTAATAAAGGTTGCCTACTTTAAAAAATATAAAATAAGTAAGTTGTAATAGGAAGCCGACTAATTATCTAATTAATGTAAAATACTCCTTTTTTAACTAATAACTACAGAAAAATCAATATGAAAAATATACAAACGACCATAGAAGACGCTTTTGAAAATCGCGCTTCCATTTCACCAAAAACTGTTTCAAATGAAATTAAAGATGCTATCAATGAGGCCATAACTGGCTTAAACAGTGGGGCATTAAGAGTTGCTTCCAGAATAGGAACAACACAAAACTGGGAAACACATCAATGGCTGAAAAAAGCCGTACTTCTTTCATTTAGAATTAAAGATAATTATCTAATGGAGAGTGGCTATACAAATTACTTTGACAAAGTAGATTCTAAATTTTCTAAGTACACAGAAAAAAATTTTATAGAGGGTGGTTTTAGGGTCGTACCAAATGCAATGGTAAGACAAGGAAGTTTTATTGCTAAAAACGCTGTGTTAATGCCATCGTACGTTAATATTGGTGCTTATGTTGACGAAGGCACTATGGTGGATACATGGGCAACAGTTGGATCATGTGCCCAAATTGGAAAAAATGTTCACTTATCAGGCGGTGTAGGTATTGGAGGAGTGTTAGAGCCTGTTCAGGCAGGACCAACTATTATTGGTGATAATTGCTTTATTGGAGCCCGTTCAGAAGTTGTTGAAGGTGTTGTTGTTGAAGATAATTCTGTAATTTCAATGGGTGTGTATATCGGTCAATCTACAAAAATATTTGATCGAGATACTGGTGAAATTAGTTACGGCAGAATCCCAAAAGGATCAGTTGTCGTTTCTGGAAATTTACCATCAAAAGATGGAACATATAGCCTATATTGTGCCGTAATTGTTAAAAAAGTAGATGAAAAAACATTAGGTAAGGTTGGTATTAATGAGCTCCTAAGAGGCATTTAATATGCTACAAGTTTATGGTATAAAAAATTGTAATACGGTGAAAAAAGGTTTGGATTGGCTCAAACAAAAAAATATAAGTTTTGTTTTTTTAGACGTTAAAAAAGGTATTTTAGAAAAATCATTACTTGAAAGCTGGATGATTAATATGCCAAATTACTACTCATGGGATAAGCTTATTAATAAATCAGGTGTAACATGGAGAAAGCTCACGGACCAAGATAAAGAATTAGCTTTAACATCGAAAGGCACAATCGAGCTTATTCTTTTAAAACCTACAGTAATGAAAAGACCGGTAATCACCCAAAATAAAAAAATAATAACAATTGGGTTTGATGAATCTGAATTTGTTGAAAAAATTAAATGAGTAAAACCTTAACTATCGCTAAAGATTTAATCTCAAAAAAATCTATCACCCCTCATGATAACGGTTGTCAGGATTTATTAATACAATTTCTAGAACCATTAGGATTTAAAATTGAAAAAATGCCACATGGCAAAGTTAATAACTTTTACGCAAGAAAAGGAAAAGAAGCGCCTTTGGTAGTTTTTGCCGGACATACCGATGTGGTTCCCACTGGCCCAGAATCTGAATGGACCTCACCTCCCTTTAACCCAACTATCAAGAATGGAAAGTTATTTGGAAGGGGATCAGCCGATATGAAAACATCTTTGGCTGCTTTTATTGTGAGTATTGAAGAATTTATACAATCTTATCCAAATCATAAAGGCTCAATTGGCCTATTAATCACTTCAGATGAAGAAGGAGTGGCTACTGAAGGCACAATTAAAGTAATAGAAACACTACAAGAAAGAAATGAAAAAATTGATTTTTGTATTGTAGGTGAGCCAACCAGCAACCTTAAATTCGGTGATACAGTTAAGAATGGTCGAAGAGGATCTTTATCTGCCAAACTAATCGTCAAGGGAATACAAGGTCATATCGCTTATCCTGACTTAATTAAAAATCCAATTCACCAAGTTGCTCCCGCCATTAATGATTTAGTAAATACAATATGGGATGATGGTAACGAATATTTTCCTAAAACTTCTTGGCAAATTTCAAATATTAATGGGGGCACAGGGGCGACCAATGTTGTACCTGGTCAGGTCGATATTCTATTTAATTTTAGATACTCAACTTCAAATACCGCAGACGCTTTAAAAATCAAAGTTAATGAAATACTAAAGAAAAATCAACTTGAATATGAGATTAAATGGGAACATTCTGGACAACCATATCTCACAAAAAAAGGATTACTTGTCGACACCATCACAAACGTAATAGAAGATATTGCTAAAGTTAAACCAACCGTCTCAACTAGTGGAGGAACGTCTGATGGCAGATTTATTTCAAAATTATGTGACCAAGTAGTTGAGTTTGGTCCTATCAATGCATCGATTCATAAAATAAATGAACATGTGGTCCTAGAAGATATAGAC
>JBBWVM010000054.1:0-14318 GCA_050256215.1 Methylophilaceae bacterium | reverse complement strand
CTAATAAAACTCCTTCTTCTGTGATTGATAAGACAGAGTAGAAATACAGAACCTTTCCTGGCGTAGCTATAGCGTAAATAAAAAGCAATGCTATTAAAAAATATTTAATTTTGTTAATAAAATTTAGAATGGAGAGCTTTTGATATATAAATAAAACAAAGAACATGCTCGTTACTACAAAATTAATTTGTAATGAAAAGTAACCTAAAAATACTAAGAATAATATGCCAGACAATAATATTATTGAATAGACCATATTATTAGTTAAGGTTTATTTATGTCTTGTTCGGATTTAAAATTAGGCTCTTCAATTTTATCTGAAGAATCAGAATTAAAAGTTCCAAGAATATCATCATCACTCTCTGATGTATTATCAAAATTACCCATCGAAGCCTGTCTAGCTTTTTTTCTTCTTGATAAGATAATTAACAAACCAGATAGTAATACTAAAAAACCCAATAACGATAACATATGTAAGACGCTTAACTCATCATCCTTATCCTGAATAACAACTTCATTAATAATATCCTCTTCAGCATTAAGGACTGACGACTTAAATGTTACAACTTCCTCATCTGATTCAATTGAAGTTATAGAATTTCCTGGTAAGGAAAATTCAACATCCTTACTATGGTCCTTAACAGACAAATTATTATCAAGCTTAAATTTATTACTTCTTTGTAGCTCCTCTATTTTTTCTTTTAGTTTAAGCTTAGTTTGTAAAAGTTCTTTTTCTAATAATTTAATTTTGTCAGAATCAACTTTTTTAATTACACTTTTTTTCTTAATTAAAGTTTTGTCATGAATCGATTTCCATTGAACGTTTTGTTCTCCTAATATTTTTCTTGCCTCTATGTGTGATAGATTTACAAAGTAATTATCGGATGGCAAGCGAAGTTTTTTCCCTTTCTGCAATCCATTTACATTATTATTGAAGAAAGCATTGGGATTAATTTGAAATATAGCTACAACCATTTGCTCAACAGTGATATTAGATGGCTTATTTATTCGAGAGATTTGATAAAGAGTTTGACCCCCTTTTGATATAATTAACTTCTCTGGTTTTGTCTCAACTTTTTTAATAACTTTCTTTTCAGGAATAATCTTTTGTTTTTCAGCTATCTTTTTTCCCTCAGGCTCTTTTACAGATTTTTTTGTTACAACCTGATCTAATGGTAATGGATCAAGTAGAAGTGTGTATTCACGATAATCTCTTCCTTTTGACGAATCTATTTGTATTATTAAATCAATAAAAGGATCTGTTACTGGATGTTGCGAGGTTAATGTAAGAATAACTCCGTTAGTGGTTTTATTAATAACCATTTTAATATCATCATGAAGGTCTAGTCTTTCAATCGATTGAGTAGCATAAACTTCTTTTCCAGCGACTGAAGGAATTAAACTATCAAGATTATCACCCCTAGACAATACCAATTTAATTTCCGCATTCAAGTTCTGATCTTGTTTTGAAAATACTTTAATAGGGCCTAATTGAAGAGCTAAAAGCTGAGTCGAAAAAAGAATAAAACTGAAGATAAACATTATCTTTTTAAAATACATTTTCATAATAACTTATTAATTTCCTTTTTTATTGACAAGAATTCTTAACATTCGTCTAATCGGTTCAGCAGCACCCCACAACAACTGGTCTCCCACGGTAAAGGCAGAAATATAATTTTCCCCTATATTTAATTTCCTTACCCTCCCAATAGCAATAGGGAGCTTACCAGAAACGGCAGCTGGACTTAATTCTTTCATTGAAATATCTTTCTTATTGGGTATTAACTTAACCCATGGATTACCAGATGAAAGTAAATCATTAATTTTTTTTAACGACAAATTAGCTTTAAGCTTAATTGTTAAGGCCTGGCTATGAGATCTCATTACACCAGTTCTAACACATATTCCATCTATATCAATAGATTTATAATGAGTCCCTAAAATTTTGTTAGCCTCTGCATGACCTTTCCATTCTTCTCGACTTTGACCATCATTGAGATCTTGATCTATCCAAGGAATAAGGCTTCCCGCCAAAGGAACGCCAAAGGAGTCCTTAGTAAACTCATTAGAATTCATCATAGCCTGTACATCTCTATCTAAGTCTAAAATATTTGTATTTTTTAAATTAATTTTATCAATAACTGCCTCATTAAGCTGGCCCATTTGCACCAAAAGTTCTTTCATATTTTTTGCTCCAGCACCACTAGCAGCCTGATAGGTCATTGATGAAATCCAATCCACAACCCCTTCAGAAACTAGCCCATGAATAGCCAGTAACATTAAAGAGACGGTACAATTTCCACCAACCCAATTCTTATTTCCATCAATATATGCCTGCTCAATAGCCTTCTTATTAATTGGATCGAGAACAATTAAAGCATCATCCTGCATTCTTAATGTCGACGCAGCATCAATCCAATGGCCATCCCATCCTTTTTCTCTCAAAGGTCCTAATACTTTTTTAGTATAATCACCACCCTGGCAGGATAGCAAAATATCCATTTCTGCTAAGGCTTCTATATCGTTAGCATCAATCAAAATAGATCCTTTTATACCACTTATTAAGATCTTATCTCCAGCTTGTGATGTTGAAAAAAAGAAAGGATTAATATCATCAAAATCAGACTCCTCTTGCATTCTTTTCATCAACACTGAACCGACCATACCTCTCCAACCAACAAAACCTACCTTATACATTTTATAAATCCTTTATTCTTTGAAGAACAGCATTGCCCATCTCTTCGCAGCCTACCAAATTCATATTTTCAGAAAAAATATCTTGTGTTCTGTATCCGTCTGAGAGCGTTTTTTTAACCGCATGCTCTATTATTCTTGACTTTTCATGGTCATTAAATGTATATCTAAACATCATGGCTAATGATAATATTGTTGCTAAGGGGTTAGCTTTATCCTGTCCAGCAATATCAGGGGCAGATCCATGGCTAGGCTCATACATGCCTTTACTGTTCTCATCTAATGATGCTGATGGCAACATACCAATTGAACCAGTTAACATTGACGCTTCATCAGATAAGATATCACCAAAAATATTACCAGTAACCAATACATCAAATTGCTTAGGTTCTCTAACAAGCTGCATTGCTGCATTGTCTACATACATATGAGACAACTCAACTTCTTGATATTCTTTTGATACCTCATTCATGATTTCTCGCCATAATTCAGTTGTTTCAAGCACATTAGCTTTGTCTATTGAGCATAATTTTTTCGATCTTTTCATTGCAGTTGCGAAAGCCACATGTGCAATACGCAATATTTCAGTTTCTGAATATTGCATCGTATTAACTCCCACTCTTTCACCTTGGGAATTTTTTTGAATACCCCTAGGCTCTCCAAAGTAAATATCTCCAGTCAGTTCCCTGATAATCATAATATCTAAATTAGATACAATTTCAGGCCTTAAACTTGAAGATTGAATAAGCTCATGAAACATAATTACAGGCCTTAAATTTGCAAATAAATTAAGCTCCTGCCGTATTTTGAGTAATCCTCTTTCTGGTCTCTTGTCTCTAGGAAGATTATCATATTTCCAATCACCTACCGCGCCAAGTAATACTGCATCAGAAGATAATGCGCTTGAAAGAGTTGATTCGGGTAGTGGGTCTCCATATTCATCATATGCTTTTCCACCAATTACACGAAAATCTAGATTTCCATCCAATTTAAATAACTCTAATACCTTAATCGCCTGATTAACAATTTCAGGACCTATTCCATCACCAGGCAATACCGTAATCTTCATATTATTTAATCCTTATTCTAACCAAGGAAATTTAGAATAATATTTTTTTTCAAATGCTTGTATTTTATCCTTCTGTGTAAATGTTAAGCCAATATCATCCAACCCTTCAATTAAACAATTCTTTTTAAAATTATCAATCTCAAAATTCCCAATTAATCCTTCATCTTTAATAGTTTGTAATTTCAAATCTACAGTTAACGAATAACCAATACGTTCACTTGTGCGAAGAAATATTTTATCAATAATTTCTTTATCAAGAGCGATTGGAAGAATTCCATTTTTAAAGCAATTTCCATAAAATATATCTGCAAAACTAGGGGCAATAATAACTCTAATACCATAATCAAGAAGCGCCCACGGTGCATGTTCCCTACTCGATCCGCACCCAAAATTTTCTCTAGCAATCAAGATTGAACCGCCCCGATATCTTTCCTGATTCAACACAAACTCAGGATTAATTTTCCTTAAGGAATTATCATCCCCAAGCTTTCCATGATCAAGATATCGCCATTCATCAAATAAATTTGGTCCAAAGCCAGTTTTTTTTATAGACTTTAAAAACTGTTTAGGGATAATCGCATCAGTATCAACATTTGCACGATCAAGCGGAATAACAATTCCTGTATGAATTTTTATTGGTTCCATCTCAATTAATCTTTCTTATATCAACAAATTTACCATATATAGCTGCAGCTGCAGCCATTTGTGGGCTTACCAAATGAGTCCTTCCACCTTGACCCTGTCTGCCCTCAAAATTACGATTTGAAGTTGAAGCACATCGTTCTCCAGGTTCTAATCTATCTGCATTCATAGCGAGACACATTGAACATCCTGGTTCTCGCCATTCAAAGCCAGCATTAATAAAAATTATATCTAATCCTTCTTCTTCAGCAGCTTTTTTAACCAAACCAGAGCCTGGAACAACCATTGCTAATTTTATATTCTTAGCTACTTTTTTTGACTTGACTATCTTAGCAGCGGCCCTGAGATCTTCTATTCTAGAATTAGTGCATGATCCTATGAATATCTTGTCTAGACTAATTTCATCAACGGGTACCCCAGGTTGAAGGCCCATATAATCTAAAGCTCTTTGATAGTCCTTTCTGATTGTTTTGTCATTGAAACTTAAAGGATTAGGTATATTTTCATTGATACTTACAACCATCTGAGGTGAGGTTCCCCAAGTCACTTGAGGCTCAATCAAGCTACCATCAATATTAATTTCTTTATCATATTTGGCATCAGGATCACTTACTAAACTTTTCCAATTCTCAACTGCTTTATCCCACAAATTACCCTGAGGCACATATGGTTTTCCTTTTAAATAATCAATTGTTTTATCATCCACAGCTATAATTCCTGCACGAGCGCCAGCCTCAATAGCCATATTGCATAATGTCATTCGGCTTTCCATTGACAAGGATTCAATGGTTGATCCAGTAAATTCAATTGCATAACCTGTACCGCCAGCAGTTCCAATTAAGCCTATAATCGCAAGCGCAACATCTTTTGCTCCAACTCCATCCAATAAATCACCATCAACATTAATCTTCATGCTTTTTAATTTTTTTACTAACAAACACTGAGTCGCTAAAACATGTTCCACTTCAGATGTACCAATCCCCATGGCTAAAGCTCCAAAAGCTCCGTGAGTGCTTGTATGAGAATCACCACATACAATGGTCATTCCGGGTAATGTTGATCCTTGCTCAGGACCAATCACATGAACAATACCTTGTCTCTGATCATTCATTTTAAATTCATCCAAACCAAACTCTTCACAATTTTGATCTAAAGTTTCAATCTGAATCTTAGATATGGGATCATCAATCCCCCCCATACGATTTGTTGTTGGAACATTATGATCAGGTACTGCGAGAATAGACTTAGGTCGCCATATATTGCGCTTGGCTATACGAATGCCTTCAAATGCCTGTGGACTTGTAACCTCATGCACCAAATGCCTATCAATATAAATTAAATAATTATCATTACTTTTATTAACGACATGTCTAAAAAATATTTTTTCATAAAGAGTTTGTCCCATTCCTTAGTCCCTGAAATTACCAAAATTTAATGGAAATTCTTTATGTTGCGATTTTATTAACATAATACCTTCTTGAAGAATGTCTCTCTTAGAACCACTCACTCTTACTGCATCACCCTGAATACTTGCTTGTAACTTCAGTTTAGAATTTTTAATAGTTTTTACTATTTTTTTTGATAATTCTAAATCAATTCCACTTTTAACTGATAGTAATTGTCTAAATTTATTCCCAGAAATTGATTGCACAGAATCAGCAATTAACCTTCTTGAGCTGTCTGGCTCTTTTTTTTCCATAGCCGGAAATAAAATATCCTTTATTTGATCTAACTGAAAATCAGAATCACCATAAATATTAATTACCATCTCTTTTTCAAGAAATTCAAGTTTGGCACTTGTTCCCTTAAAGTCATATCGATTAGCAATAGTTCTCGACGCCACATCAATAGCATTTTTAATGTTTACTAAATTTGCTTCAGATGAAATATCAAATGATGGCATTTAAATTATCCTTTCCAATTTATTTCTTACTACTTTTTGCAGCAAGTCTCATTCTTAAAGCATTAAGCTTTATAAAACCTTCAGCGTCTTTTTGATTATAAGCCCCATCATCATCCTCAAAGGTGGCAATATTAGAATCAAATAAAGAATTATTACTATCTCTAGAATTTACGATGACATTGCCTTTATATAAGCTTAATGTAACCCAACCATTTACTTTTGATTGAGTAAAATCTATCATTTTTTGAATCGCTTCTCTTTCAGGACTCCACCAATAACCGTTATAAATTAATGAAGCATATTTTGGCATTAATTCATCCTTAAGATGCGCCTCCTCTCGATCAAGAGTTAATGATTCAATTGCTCTGTGTGCTTTTAGTAAAATTGTTCCTCCAGGTGTTTCATAACAACCCCTTGACTTCATTCCCACATATCTATTTTCAACTAAATCCAATCTGCCAACACCATTTTTTCCACCTAATAAATTAAGCTGATGTAAAATCTCATGCGCTTTTAAAGCTTCTCCATTCAACCTTACCGGATCCCCTTGTTGAAATTCAATAGTAATTTCTTCGGTATTATCAGGAGCATCTTGAGGACTTACAGACCATCTCCACATCGATTCTTCAGATGGACTAGCTGGATCTTCTAAATGTCTTCCTTCATAAGAAATATGAAGAAGGTTAGCATCCATACTATAAGGGCTTCCGCCATTCTTATGTTTCATCTCAACTGGAATATTATTTAGCTCAGCATATTTTATTAGCTTTTCTCTACTCAAAAGATCCCATTCCCTCCACGGAGCGATAATTTTTATATCAGGATTTAAAGCATACGCACCTAACTCAAACCTTACTTGATCATTTCCCTTTCCGGTTGCGCCATGGGCAATAGCATTTGCACCTGTTAACTTAGCAATCTCTATAAGTCTTCTAGAAATTAACGGTCTAGCAATCGAAGTGCCAAGAAGATATTCACCCTCATAAACTGTATTAGCTCTAAACATAGGAAAAACATATTCTCTAACAAATTCCTCCCTTAAGTCCTCTATAAAAATTTCTTTAACTCCAGCTTGTTTTGCTTTTGTTCTAGCAAATTCAATTTCCTCTCCTTGTCCAAGGTCTGCTGTAAAGGTCACGACCTCACACTGATATTTATCCTGAAGCCACTTTAATATAACAGACGTATCAAGCCCACCTGAGTACGCGAGAACAATCTTTTTAACATCACTTATCATTGCGTTTTCCTAATAATAAATATTCTAGAAGTGCTTTTTGAACATGCATTCTATTTTCTGCTTCTTCCCATACAACACTTTGCGAACCATCTATAACTTCCGCTGCAACCTCTTCTCCTCTGTGAGCGGGTAAACAATGCATAAATAAAGCATCCTTTTTAGCAAGCGCCATCATATCTGCATTAACTTGCCAGTTTAAAAAATCTTTGGTTCTGTCACTATTTTCAGACTCAAATCCCATACTAGTCCACACATCAGTAGTAACAATGTCTGCTCCTTTTACAGCATCCATTGGATTCTCAAACACTTCAAAGCACTCATTATTATATAGACCAGTCCTCTCCAATTCCACCTCGTACCCTTTTGGTGTAGAAACATGCATAGTAAAATCTAATAATTCCGCTGCTTGAAGCCAAGTATTACAGACATTATTGGAATCACCGATCCAAGCAACTGTTTTCCCCTTAATAGAACCTTTCTTTTCAATAAACGTAAAAATATCTGCCAAAATTTGGCATGGATGATATTGATTTGTTAGCCCATTAATAACTGGTACACGCGAATTATTTGCAAATTTTTCGATAATTGTTTGCTCAAAGGTTCTGATCATAACCACATCACACATTCTAGAAATAACCTGTGCAGCATCTTCAATTGACTCACCTCGCCCCAATTGAGAATCTCTTGTATTGAGATAGATAGTGGACCCCCCTAACTGCCTCATACCACACTCAAATGATAAGCGTGTTCTAGTGCTTGCTTTTTCAAAAATCATTACAAGCGATCTATCCTCTAATGGCCAATATTTTTTATAATTCTTATATCGATCTTTTATCCACTTAGATCGATCAAATAAATCACTAATAATATCGACAGATAAATCATTAAATTTCAAAAAATGTTTAATTTGATCCATGTTTATTCTTTTTCATCAAAAAATTCAGTCATAGTTATAATTAGTTTATTTGCCAACAATATAGCCTCATCATCATTAATAACAAGAGGAGGAAGAAGTCTAATAATACTATCTTCAGTTACGTTAATTAATAATTTATTTTTTAGTGCAATATCAACCAAAGCATTACATTCTTGATTTAGCTCTATACCAATCATTAGCCCCATGTGCCTAATAGATTTAATTTTATTATTCTTATTAAATTTTTTCTTAATAAGATTAGTGATAACAAGCCCCTGCTTCAATGCATTTTGTAAAAGCCCTTCTTCTTCAACAATCTTAAGTGTAGTTATTCCAGCGACCATGGCCAAAGGATTACCACCAAATGTTGAACCATGCTTTCCTATCGTCATTAATTTTGAAGCCTGGTCATTTACCACACATGCTCCTATAGGTATACCCGAACCCAAACCTTTTGCCAGAGTCATTACATCAGGCTTGATCGAGGTATATTGATGAGCAAACCACTTTCCAGTTCTTCCAATACCAGTTTGAACTTCATCAAAAATTAACAACCAGTTATTCTCATCACAAAGCTTTCTAAGTCCCGAAAGATAAGCCTCAAAATCTTTTGGTATATTAATTCCGCCCTCACCTTGAATGGGCTCAACTAAAATTGCTGCGACTTTATTTTTCTTCTTGGCAATTACATTAACCGAATCTACATCATCAAAAGGTACTCTTATAAATCCAGACATCAAAGGCTCAAAACCAGCCTGCACTTTTCGACTTCCAGTTGCAGAAAGTGTAGCCATCGTTCTTCCATGAAAAGATTTTTCCATAACAATAATATTAGGTTGGTCTATATTTAATTTATGACCATGAAGCCTAGCTAACTTAATTGCGACTTCATTAGCTTCGCATCCTGAATTACAAAAAAATACAGAAGATAAATTTGATAGCTTACTTATTCTTTTTGCAAGCAAAGATTGCTCTTCAATATGATAGTAATTTGAAACATGAATTAATTTTTTGATCTGCTCTGAGATAACCTTAACAAACCTTGAGTGGTTATGACCAAGGGTATTAACAGCAACACCTGATAAAGCATCTAAATATTGATTCTTATTTTTATCAGACAGCCAAACTCCCTGTCCCTTCAAAAAAGAAACAGGAAGTCTTTTATATGTCGTCATCAAGTTGTCAGATAATAATTTCATAGAACAAATAAAAACGGCGGCCTAAAGCCGCCGTGTGCATCCTTTAGGAGTAATTATAAACCAAGCAGCGTTATATGTGACCCACCATTAGTCATTAAAAATAACATTGGGATCGACAACATTGTATTTGTTCTAGATGCCAATAAAGCCACACACCTAGCCTTTGTTTTTTCCGCGTCAGTTGCATTTTTCATACCTAATATTTTTTGTTGATTTGGCCAGATCAAAACCCAAACATTAAAAAGCATAATCGTACCAAGCCATGCACCAAGTCCAATAGCAGAAAAACCATTTTGCAAAGTAAATGCATCTGCAAAATTAGGCCCCAACAAAGCTGCACCCGCAAGCCATGTAGCTAAAGCAGCCCATCTAAACCATAAAAGCGCAAGTGGAGCAATGTGCTTTGTAATTCCTCCAGCTGTCCCATCAGCAGCCGCGTTCTTTAACGCAGGCATTTGAATAAAATTAAAATAATATAGTATGCCTATCCAAGTTACACCAGCAATTACATGTAGGAATCTCATTATTCCTGTAAAAATATCAACGCCGCCTTCAAATAATAATTCCATTATCAATTTCCTTCTTAATTATAAAATTTTTCTAGCACAACAAGCAGTACGATGGTCAAAACAATTCCTGACACAATAGTACCCATAATTGAATTTAATGGATTTTTCATAATTCATGCTCCTAACTTAACATCCTAAAATGGCAGATTATAATAATTTACTAAACATAGCAAGCTTGTATCAGTTAAAATACTAATCCATTTTTTTGTAAATTTAATATCACTAAAATTAACTATGCTTTCACTTCATAAAGGTGTGCTTTGGATGATTATAGCCACTCTTTTTTTTGCTCTAATGGGCACTTGCGTTAAGTTAGGTGCTATTTATTTTTCAGAAACTGAGTTGGTTTTCTATCGATCAGTTATTAGTCTTTTTTTTGTAATATTAATTGCCAAAAGTAAAAATATTAACCTTGGTACCCAGTATATTCATTTACATCTATTCCGTTCATTTATGGGATTTTTTTCTTTGCTGGCATTTTTTTATGCCATCAGCAAACTCCCTTTAAGTACTGCAATTTCTCTCAATCATACTTCGCCTTTATTTATTGGATTACTCATACCACTCATACTTAATAAAAAATTAAAAAAATGGTTGTTCTTTATTATATGCGTAGGGTTATTAGGTATTTTCCTTATACTTAAACCTACCTTTAATAATCAAAGTTATTTAGCTGGATTTATAGGTCTTACATCTGGATTTGGAGCCGCACTCTCCTATCTCTTTATAATTAAACTTAGTCAACGCAAAGAACCTGATATAAGAACGGTATTTTATTTCACAAGCATCTCAACAATTGGATCAGGAATTATTTTGTTATTTAAAGATATTCACCCACCACAAATAAATCATTTTTGGATACTAATAGGGTTAGGATTAAGCGCAACAATTGCACAAATTGCATTAACAAAAGCCTACAGAGTTGGAAATGCTCTAGGAAATGCAGGCTTGTCATATTTAACTGTTATATTTTCAACTATCATTGGTTTGATTTGGTTTAAAGAATTCTTAGACTGGCAAAGTAGTATTGGAATTATATTAATAATAATAAGTGGGATTTTCGCTTCAAAAAAATGATCAAGGCTGAAGCAACCCACACCTAATAGCTATAAGCACTATTTCTGCTGAATTGTGTGCATTTAATTTTTGTTTAATATTATATAAATGAGTTCCAACCGTCCTTGGACTCAAACACATCGTGTCTGCAATGTCGTTCGTACTTTTACCTTCAGCTAAAGCCATAAAAACTTCAAACTCCCTATCTGACAAAACCTCTACTGGATTATTTTCTCCTGATAACTGAGTAATCGCCATCTGTTGTGCAATGTTTGGTTCAAGATATTTTTTACCACTATAAACAGACCTAATGGCTTTAATTAATTCTTCCGCCGCACTCCTTTTGGTAAGATAACCTAACGCTCCTGCGCTTAACACTCTTTTTGGGTGAACTGAATCCTCATGTGCGGACAATACTAAAATTTTAGCTGTTTTGTCATTAGCGCATATACGTTCAATAGCCTCCAACCCTCCGATACCAGGCATAGTTATATCCATGATCACCACGTCTGGGTGATGCTCCTTAAAGGCTTTAATTCCCAACTCACCTGATTCAGCCTCAGAAATAACAGACATATCAGGTTCTGATTCAATTAACATCTTAAACCCCATACGAACCACTGAATGATCATCAACAAGAAGAATTGTTATATTATCCATCTTAATACCTTCATTAATTTTTAGTTAAAATTACAATTTTTAAAGTAGTTCCATTCTTGGGAGTTGATTGAATTTCAAAACTTCCATTTAAAGCTTGGACCCTTTCTTTTATTCCAATCAAACCAAATTGCTTGGTACTTTTTAAAATACTTACATCAAAGCCCTTACCATCATCATTAAATTCTATACATAATTTTCTTTTTGTTTTAATTAAATTAATTTTTAATGTACTTGCTTCAGCATGCTTTAATGCATTATTCATAGCTTCCTGAATGATACGATAAACATTTATATTAATCGTTTCCCCCAAAGAATCAATATTACCTTTTAAATTTAGTATAAATTTTAAATCAAGATACTGTGCTTGCCATCTACTTACAGTGTCTTTTAGAGTTTCGCTGAGCCCTAAGTTATCAAGTGAGCCCGGTCTTAGTTGTCTAATAATATTCTGCATGCCGTCATAAATTTGATTTGCTGCAGAAGTAACAGAGGCTGCGCTAGTTTCAATACCAACATCTTTTCCCCTAGTACGCTTACTAATGTTTTGTGCAAAAATTTTAATTGCAGATACATATTGACCTAGCTCATCATGAAGCTCTCTTGCAAGGCTACGTCTTTCATCTTCAACATGCTGTTGAATAAGCATCGTTAATCTTCTATTTTGCTTAAGTTCCATTTTAGATTTCTCTGCCACAAGTCTTTCAGTAATATCCCGCATACTCACAATATGCCCGATCAAATTTTTTGTTAATGGATCAATTAACGGAGATACCGAAATTGAAACATTAATTAATTTTCCACTTTTACTTCTTCTTTTTGTCTCAAAATTATTTATTTTATTTTTAGTATCCTTCTCAATTTCTTTTATCAAAGATTTTGGAACAATTTCCATCGAGGATTTACCTAAAATTTCGCTTTTCATATAGCCAAATATTCTTTCCGCAGAAGAATTCCAAAAAGAAATTTTTAGATTTTTATCATGGATCATTACCGCATCTGCAGTTTGTTCGGCAATCAAAACAAGTTTTTTATTTTCCCGGATCTTATTTTCTAAAGAAACTCCCATAGTATTGAAATTTTTTGCAATTGCAGAAAATTCAGGAATTTCAAAATCGGGAATTCTTGCACTTAAATCACCATGGCTCATTTTTTCTATTGTTTCTATCATTGGTTTAATAGGCCTTAACCATTTTCCAAGCATCCAATAGACCAAAAAATTTAATAGTAGAAAAAAAATAATCGTTGTAAAAAAAATTGAGCTCATTTCTGCCCAAGTCTCACGAATTGCCCCAGATGGGTTTGATGACACAATTAATCTCCCAAACCTTATAAGTCTTGAATTAACTTCTTCCGGAGGGGCAAGGTAATTAATAAACCATTTTGGAGGGGATATATTTAACCGATAAGTTGATTTTGGAGTCTGATATAAAAGATTGTTCTGCAAATCATAAAGATAAATATCATTACTTCTTACGTAACCCAATTCTTCTAGGAATTTTTTCATTACCATATGAGTATTCCCCCATTCTGGATTCTGAACTGAACTTATAATAACGGTATCAAGTAGCTGCATCGTAACTCGATTTGCTGATTCAACACCTTCTTGAATAGATTTTTTTTATATATTCATCATCACCAAGCTCAATGCAATTATAAAAAAAAGCATGATCAGAGTAATTAATAAATTAAATCTTATACGTAAACTCATAAATTTTTTTGATTGAACTTTTGATTGAAAAATAAGCAATAAATACATTTATCATATGCTAATCAGCAAAAACAAGTGTATATTTAACCAGATTTTATTAAAAATATTTTTTACATAACTTCAAATTCGCAGTATAACCATTTTAAAAATAACTTGGATTAATAGACTATGCCCTCGATTGAATCAATGCATACAGAAAAGAGAATTTTTTACCCTAAAAAAAATATTATAAAGAAACCTTGCCAAAGATGAAGAGATTACAATCGATATCTCCACCTTAGAGAATCCAGAAATACTTGAACAGTTAAGTGAAAAACTGTAGACATCACAATCAAAAGCTATAAAATAAAATAATAATTTTCCGTTACAACACGCATGAAACTGTATTCTAAAAATTTAATTAAAAAATCGCTCATCACATTAAGTATTACAATTATTACCACCTTATTAATTGGATATATCGCTTTTTATTTTCTTATTCAAACCAACTTAGATTATTACAAACAAAAAATAGTTGATTACATAAGTAACGAAACCAATAAAGAAGTATCAATCAAAAGTCTTAAGGCAGATTGGAAGCTAACAAGCCCTAGATTTACAATAAATCAATTAACCATATTTAATTCAAACAACACAAAAACTTTTAGTCTTAATAAGGTCGAAGT
>JBBWVM010000053.1:0-4342 GCA_050256215.1 Methylophilaceae bacterium | reverse complement strand
GTATCAAAAATAATAAATCCGAAAGCAATGGAAAATGAAACTAAAAATATTTTCCTATTTTTTTGATTATTAAAAATCCAATAAGATAATGCTATGGCAAATATCGGCCATCTTATAAATGCAATTGCATAAAATAAACTTTTTTCTGGATTTATACTTATGGGTGCATTAATGAGTATTAAATATAGCCAAAAAATTATTGCAAAAACAAACCATTGTTCTTTTGCCCAGCTCCAATTACCTTCTTTGAAGGATTTTAGTAAAAATAGGAGGACGATTAAAATAAGTGTTGCATCTGCAATTCCTCGATAGAAAATTAAGAGAAAGGGAAGTGCACAAATAAAAAATTGACTAAATCGATTTAAATATACATTATTTTTATTTTCAAACATTAATTGCATTATATATAAAAATTTGTTTTTCTAATTTATTTTGTAGTATGAGAGAATGGTGCTCATTATGAGCACGTTTTTATTAAACAAACTATGAAATTTTTGAATTTATCTTCTAAGAGTTCAGCCAAATCTGAAGTAAAAAATATTTTATTTATTACGCTTTCAAATATTGGTGATGTTATTTTAACAACGCCAACACTTGAAGCTATTCATCATGAATTTTCGAATGCAAAAATTGATATTGTTGGCGACCCTCGGTCAAGTGGTATTTTTAAAAACTGTCCTTATTTACATAATTTTTTTTCAAAAAATAAGAGTGATGGATGGGTTGGTATTATTAAACTTTTACTCAAAATTAGGAAAATAAAATATGATTTAGCTGTAGATTTAAGATCGGATGGACTTCTTTACTTAATAAGAGCGAAAACAAAAATACACAAGCTATCTAATAAATTATCTATGGATATGCATAGCGCAGAAAAACATTTCTGCGCAATAAAAAAAATAGTATCAAAAGAAATTCCCACCACTCATATATGGCTATCCAAAAATGAGATTGATATATCATCAAAAATTTTAAATCAATATAAGTCCAAAAGAATATTAGCGCTTGGCTTAGGTTCAAAATATATAGATAAAAACTGGTCTGTATTATCTTTTGTAGATATGGCTGATAAATTAAGAGATTATTTTGATCTTGTTATGCTTGTAGGAGATCAAAAAGATGCATCTTTATCAAAAAAATTTACTCAAAAATATTCAGGTGATGTGGTGGATTGTGCTGGAAAATATAATATTCTTGAAACTGCCGCTTTGCTAAAAAAATCAATATTTTTCGTAGGTAATGATTCAGGATTAGGGCATCTGGCTAGCGCTGTTGGCATCAATACATTTACTATTTTTGAATTGGGCCAGCCTCATCGATATAGACCATGGGGATCAAGGGCGCACTGGTATCAAGATAGAACTTTTAATATTAATAATGTTAAAAGTTCTGTTATAGCTAATAAGATCAAAAAAATTCTAAAAACTCAAAGTTAGTTTATATTCGATTTGGACTAAGAAGATTTTACCCAACTGCCTGTTTTACCACCATGTTTTTCATGTAGCTGTATATCAAAAATAATCATTTCTCTATCGACTGCTTTACACATGTCATAAATGGTTAGCAATGCTGTTGATACACCTATCAATGCCTCCATTTCAACACCTGTTTTGCCGGAGCAGATCGCGATTCCATGGCACTCAATAACATTTTTTTTTTTGGTCAGTTATGAAATCAATTGTAATGTTGGTTAATTCAATTGAATGGCACATTGGGATTAAGTATGAGGTTTGTTTTGCTGCTTGAATTCCTGCTATTTTTGCTACCGTTAGCACATCCCCTTTTTTATGATGACCTGACCTAACTAAGTTTAATGTTTCTTCACGCATTTGAATAAAACCGACAGCTTTTGCTGTTCTTTTGGTAATAGCTTTATCTGAAATATCTACCATTTTGGCATTACCATTTTTGTCTAAATGTGAGAGCATAGTTTTAATAAATTTATATTAGTTATTCTTATCATATTAACCATAATAGAACCTATGAAAAAGTTTTTATCAATAATTTTTTTAATTAGCAATGTATGTGGCGCAAATAATTTACCTGATTTGGGAGATTTTAGCTCTACAGTTATTAGTACGCAAGATGAAAATTTAATTAGTAGACAGATCTTATATCAGGTCAATCAAAGCGGCAGTATTCTTAGGGATGTTGAAATTGAAGATTATCTAAAGAACTTGGGGGTAAAATTAATAAATTCTAGTTCGGTCCCTGGACGTAATATTAAATTTTTTATTGTGAATGATTCTTCGATTAATGCATTTGCAATGCTAGGAGATGTTATTGGGGTACACAGTGGATTATTCCTCGCAACTAATTCTGAATCAGAGTTTGCTAGTGTATTAAGTCATGAAATTGCTCATATAACTCAGCGTCATATTGCACGTTTTATAGTTAAACAAGAAAGAGTTTCGATTCAAAATACTTTAATTATGGCAGCAGCTCTTTTACTATCTCGATCTAATCCACAATTGGCAAGCGGTGCTATGGTAGGGGCAAATGCCTATTCTGCACAGAGCAGTTTAAACTTTACTAGAGAAAATGAAAAAGAGGCTGATCGCATAGGAATTCAAGTGCTTGATAATGCTGGTTTTGATGTAAGAGCATCTGCGGATTTTTTTAAAACATTACAAAAAGGAAATCAATTTTCGACTGGCGCATCACCAGCATTTCTTCAAACTCACCCTATTACAAGTTCACGAATAAGTGATATCAATGACCGGCTTAAAGATTTTCCATACATACAAAGAGTTGATAACCCTAATTTTTATTTTATTAAAGGGAAATTAAAAGCATTTCTTGGAGATAAAAACACAAGCAAAAATATCTTAGAAAATAATATTAGAAATAAAACTTACTTAAACGAAGCGGGGGAGCGTTATGGGTTGGCGTACGCTTATTTAAGAAATAATGAATTAAGTAATGCATTATTAGAGATCGATTGGCTATTAAAACATTTCTTAAATAATCCTATGATTATTCAACTTCATGCGGAGTTCTTGCTTAAATCAGGTTATAAAGATAAGGCTAGGAGCCTTTTTATAAAGGCACTTCAGAGACACCCAACATATCAATCATTTGTTTTTGGACTTGCTGATTATTATATTCAAGCTAGCGAGACTCAAAAAGCAATTAATCTTCTTAATGCATATACATTAAGATTTTACAAAAATCCTTATTTGTATGAATTACTAGCAAAAGCTTATTCAATGCAGGGGAAAAAACTACTTCAATATGAAAATCTAGCTGAATCGTTTTATTTTAAATATAATCTGCAAGAAGCAATATTACAAATGAATTTTGCGGTTAGCGCGTCAGATGGAAATTTTTATGAAAAATCTAGAGTAGAAGCTCGTTTAAAACACTTTCAAAGAGAGCGAGAATTTTATAGTGGAAATCAATAAAATAATTCAAAATTAATATTGAATTATTTTAAGTCATATTTAATTAAAGATTAGAAAAATTCATGGATATCATGAGCTTATTTTAGATATTATATATTCCCATGAGTATAAAATTTAATTTAGAAGATTATAGGAGAATAAAATATGTCATCATTGATTAATACTGAAATTAAACCATTTAAGGCCAAAGCCTTTCATAATGGAGAATTTGTAGAAATAACTGAAGCAAGCTTAAAAGGGAAGTGGTCAGCTGTTGTTTTTTACCCAGCTGACTTTACATTTGTTTGTCCAACTGAATTGGGGGATATAGCTGATCATTATGAACAACTCCAACAAATGGGGGTTGAAGTTTATGCAGTTTCAACTGATACACATTTTACTCACATGGCCTGGCACAACACATCAGAAACAATTAAAAAAATAAAATTTCCAATGATTGGAGACCCAACGGGCATTATTTCTAGAAATTTTGATGTAATGATTGAAGAAGAAGGGTTGGCACTTAGAGGTTCGTTTGTTATTGATCCAAATGGCATTATTAAAACAGCAGAGATTAATGATTTAGGTATTGGTCGCTCTGCTGCAGATTTAGTAAGAAGAATTCAGGCTGCACAATATATAGCAGAAAATCCTAATCAGGTTTGCCCTGCCGCTTGGAAGCCAGGTAAAGAAGCGCTTGAACCATCATTAGATCTTGTAGGAAAAATTTAAATTTTAAAGAATATCTTTGAGTAGAGGGATCGTAATACGACGTTTAGTTTTTAATGACCATTCGTCTAAGGCGTTTAATGTGGCAAGTAGTGTGTGTAAATCTCGTTTTAAATTATTAAGACAGTAGTCAATAACCTCATCTTTTAATTTAAAACCTTGATTTTTAGCATACTGCTTTAGCGCCTTCTTTTTTTCATGGTCGCTTAAAGGTTTAATTTGATAAACTA
>JBBWVM010000052.1:0-7961 GCA_050256215.1 Methylophilaceae bacterium | reverse complement strand
CGTGTTACCATTGTTTTACAATGATTTCCGCACTTTGGGGTTTTCAGATTTCCATGGATTATGAATTTTTAGAGTTTCGTGCAGCAGATTTAGTAAAATTAGATATTATGGTTAATGGAGAGCGGGTGGATGCACTGTCTTTAATAGTGCACCGTTCTAATAGTGTCTTTAGAGGAAGGCAATTAACATCCAAAATGCGAAAATTAATTCCTAGGCAGATGTTTGATGTTGCAATTCAGTCAGCAATTGGAGCAAATATTATTGCTAGAGAAACGGTCAAGGCTATGCGTAAAAATGTTCTGGCAAAATGTTATGGTGGCGATGTAAGTAGAAAGAAGAAGTTATTAGAGAAACAAAAAGAAGGAAAGAAGAGAATGAAGCAAGTGGGTAATGTTGAAATCCCACAAGAAGCTTTTTTAGCAATTTTACAGGTGGATGAATAAATGATTTTTGCAATAATTTTGATGGCAGTGACAGCTCTGACTGGGCTTGTGTATATTTTTGATGTTCTTTTTTTTAAAAAAAATAGGGTTGAGGGTGAAAAAGAACCTTTATTTATAGAATATTCTAAAAGTTTTTTTCCGATTTTATTGGCGGTGTTTGTGATTCGTTCTTTTATAGTTGAACCCTTTAAAATACCATCAGGCTCAATGATGCCAACTTTAGTTGCAGGTGATTTTATTGCAGTTAATAAATTTAGCTACGGAGTTCGTTTTCCTATATGGAATAAAATTTTAATCCCTTTGGGAAGTCCTAAGCGAGGTGATGTTTTTGTATTTCATTATCCTAAAAACCCTTCTATTGATTACATCAAGAGAGTAATTGGATTGCCTGGAGATGAGATTCGATATGAAAATAAACAGTTATTTATTAATGGTCAATCTATGAAGCAAATTTTTAAAGATAACTATATTTATTATATTAATGATGAGCAGATTATGCAGGCTCAGGAGTTTGTTGAGTCTTTAAATGATGTTAAGCATTCGGTTTTAATTCATAACATTTTAAATGAAGACTATCAATTCAATGTGCCAGAAGGTCATTATTTAGCAATGGGTGATAATCGAGATAATTCATCTGATAGTCGAGTATGGGGATTTGTGCCTGATAATCTTTTGGTGGGTAAGGCTTTTGTAATTTGGCTCAATTTTTCTAAACCCAGCCGTATTGGGGATTGGATTAATTAAGCGTGATGGATAAAAAACAATTACAGGCATTAGAAAAAGTCCTTGATTATGAATTTAAAGATAAAGTTTTATTAGAGCTTGCACTAACTCACCGAAGCTTTCATGGAAGTAATAATGAAAGGCTTGAATTTTTAGGGGATAGTATTCTTAATTTTATAGTGGCTGAATTATTATTTAGAAAATTTAGTGATCTTGATGAGGGTGACCTCAGTCGCCTTCGTTCGCAATTAGTGAATGAGTCTACTTTGAGTGAAATTGGTGTTGCAATAAATATCGGAGAGTATTTAAAGTTAGGCGAGGGGGAGCTTAAAAGTGCTGGCTGGAGAAGGCCTTCTATTATGGCGGATGGTCTTGAGGCAATTATCGGCGCTTTATTTATGGATGGAGGTATTGATGCGTCACATCTATTTATTACCAAGAGCTACCAAGATCGAATAAACAGTATTAACCCAAGAGAAATTCATAAAGATCCAAAATCAATTTTGCAAGAATTTTTGCAATCAAAAAAAATCGCATTACCGTCTTATGAGATTATTTCTATTGAGGGAGAAGCACATAGTCAGTTTTTTAAAGTTAATTGCTTAATTTCAGAGTTTAAATTAATCTCTGAAGGAGAGGGGACTAGTCGTAAGGTTGCTGAGCAGATGGCTGCCCAAGTTGCTATGAAAATGTTAAAAAAGAATTCTAATGATAACTAAAGAAAAAAATAAAAGATGTGGCACGATCGCCATAATTGGTCAGCCAAATGTTGGAAAGTCAACTTTGCTAAACTATTTTATTGGCACAAAACTTAGCATTACCTCTCGAAAGGCTCAAACAACACGTTATCAGTTGATTGGTATTTTTTCAAACGAAAATACGCAATTTATTTTTGTAGATACACCTGGTTATCAATTGAAGCACTTAAATGCAATGAATCGAAGTCTTAATAAAACAGTTCAGCAAACACTTAAGGATGTAGATATTATTTTATTTCTTATAGAGCCTCGTCAGATGAATGAAGTTGATGAAAAAATATTAAAAATGATTCCTGAATCTACACCAACAATGCTAGTTATAAATAAAATTGACCAACTTAAAGATAAAAATAAGTTATTAGGATTAATAAAAGGCTTTAGTCAATCTAATCGTTTCAAAGAAATTATTCCGACAAGCATTAAGAAGGAAAGTAATTTGCCAGAACTTTTAAAAAGCATTCGTCAATTCCTTCCTAAACAAGATTTTATTTATGATGTAGACGAGATTACAGATAAGAATGAACGATTTTTAGCGGCAGAGATTATTCGTGAGAAAATTTTTCGTTTAACGGGGCAGGAACTTCCATATTCAGTTGCAGTAGAAATTGAAAAATTTGAACATGAAGGGCAGCTCAGAAGAATTTTTGCAGTAATTATAGTTAATCGTGATTCTCAAAAGCCTATGATAATTGGAAATAAGGGTGAGCGTCTTAAAGAGATTTCTAGTAGTGCTAGAAAGGATATGGAGAAGCTTTTTGGAGGTAAGATTTGGTTGGAAACATGGGTTAAAGTTCAAAAAGGTTGGTCTGATGATATCAGAGCATTAAAATCATTAGGTTTATAATGTATGGCTACAGCCTCATCTAAACAAGAAAATCAACAAATTTATATCTTACATACTTATCCGTTTAAAGAAACAAGTCTTATTGCTGAATTATTTTCTGAAAATTTTGGAAGAATTCCGGTTGTTGCTAAAGGAGCAAGGAGACCACGTTCTTCATTAAGAGGAATGTTGCAATCATTTCAACCTTTACAGGCCACATGGTCAGGTTCTGGTGAAATGAAAATATTACATAGTATAGAGTGGTCTGATAAATATCTTTCTATTGAGGGAGACCCGCTTGTCTGTGGTTTTTATATTAATGAGTTATTAATGAGACTCTTGCCGAGAGAGATTGAACATAAGTTATTGTTTGATTTTTATCATGAATCAATGGCAATGTTGTCTATAGGCGGAAATTTAAGCGTTACATTAAGAAGATTTGAGTTGAAATTATTACAAGAATTAGGTTACCAGGTCCCATTAGATAAGGATGAGAATTTAGAACCTATTGATGCTAATAAAATATACCGATATGAAGCAGAATACGGAGCAAGAGACTTACCAAAAACAGAAAATGGAATAAAGATATCTGGTCAGACATTGCTTGATATGGCTCAAAATAGTTACCAGAGCAACCAAACAGAATTGCAAAGTAAGCAATTAATGAGATATTTAATAGGTCATTATTTGGGTGATAAGCCATTGAATTCAAAGAAACTTTTTCTACATTTACAAGGTGACTAGCAGATGAAATTAGGAGTAAATATTGACCATGTGGCTACCATTCGTGAAGCTAGAGGAACAAGCTATCCAAGCATTATTGAGGCTGCGACAAGGGCTGAGAAAGCGGGGGCTGATAGCATTACTTTACATTTAAGAGAGGATCGTCGTCATATGCAGGATATCGATCTTTATGAGCTTAAACCCTTACTAAAAACCAAAATGAATCTAGAATTAGCTCCTATACAGGAGATGATTCAGATTGCTTTGGATGTGCTTCCTGAAGATGTTTGTTTAGTGCCAGAAAGGCGTGAGGAAAGAACAACTGAAGGTGGGTTGGATCTTATTAATAATTTTAATTCAATGAAAAAAGTATGTAATCAATTAACAGATGGTGGAATACGTGTTTCCCTTTTTATTGCCCCTGATCTAGCACAAATTGAAAAAGCAATTTTAATGAAAGTTCCTGTGATTGAAATACACACTGGATACTATGCGGATTGTATAGGGCTTGATGAACAAAATCGGGAGCTGAAAAAAATTATAAATGCGATTACCCATGCTAATCAATCAGGTATTATTGTTAACGCAGGGCATGGTTTGCATTATAAGAATGTACAACAAATTGCCTCTATTTCAAATATTGATGAGTTAAATATTGGTCATGCTATTGTCTCTCGAGCGATATTTGAGGGTTGGGAGGTTGCGGTAAAAGAAATGAAAGGTATTATTATGGAATGTGCTCACAAATGATTTTTGGTATAGGTACCGACGTGGTAGAGGTGAGTCGAATTAAGAATGCACTTGGGCGTTTTGGCGACCCTTTAGCTAAAAAAATATTAAGTTCTGCGGAGTATCTCACTTATCAAAAGATCAAAGTTAAGGAAAATTTTTTAGCTAAGCGATTTGCTGCTAAAGAGGCATTTGCAAAGGCGCTGGGAACTGGATTTAGGGGGTTGGTCACTTTTAAATCAATTGAAGTGATTAATGACTCCCTTGGTAAGCCTAGTATTAAAATGACACCTGAGCTAGAAATTTTAGTCGCCACTCATAAAATAAAAAATTGCCATTTATCTATTTCAGATGAAAAAAATATTGCTGTAGCTTTTGTTATTCTTGAGTGTGCATGAGTCATCATTCAGTGGATATTAAAAGGCGTTTTGGCGGTATCGTTCGTCTTTATGGGGAAGACCGGTTTGAACGATTTCAGTCAAGTCATGTATGTGTGATTGGTATCGGTGGCGTGGGTTCTTGGGTGGCAGAATCGTTAGTAAGGCATGGTGTTGGAAAAATAACACTTATTGATATGGATCATATCGCTGAGTCAAACATCAATCGTCAAATTCATGCGATGGATAGTACCAATGGAAAATCTAAGATCGAAGCAATGAAGGCAAGAATTTTTGATATTAACCCTAACTGCAAAGTGATATGTATTGATGATTTTCTAGGTGAAGCTAATATTCCTATACACATTAGATCAAAATATGATTTTGTAGTGGA
The DNA here is from genome assembly GCA_050256215.1 of Methylophilaceae bacterium. Lineage (GTDB taxonomy): Bacteria > Pseudomonadota > Gammaproteobacteria > Burkholderiales > Methylophilaceae > BACL14. The sequence continues at coordinate 2,991 of JBBWVM010000052.1, read as the reverse complement.
TGCTATTGACCAAACAAAGGTTAAGATTAATCTCGCTGAATATTGTTTGGGGAAAGGCCTATCATTTGTTATGACAGGTGGAGCTGGGGGGCGTATCAATCCTGAATGTATTAAGCTGACCGATCTTTCTAAGACATTCGGAGATCCTTTACTGACTAAAATACGACAATATTTTAATAAAAAAAATCAATCTAAAAATAATAAATTATCAATTCCAGTTGTTTTCTCATCGGAGTCTGTTCAAAAGCCGCAACAATGTGATACAGCAGAAGTATTAACTGGATTAAGTTGTGAGGGTTATGGCTCAACTTTAAATGTCACTGCCACTTTTGCTTTTGTAGCAACTGCTTTTGCGCTGTCAAAACTTTAGTTTTATTTTTCTATTTGCTATTGAAAAATAGTAATTGACCCCCATCTCATTTAAATCGTTTTAAATAATTTATTTTAGGAAATATGATATGTCAAAGAAAAAAGAAACCTTAAGTTTTCAAACTGAAGTTAAGCAACTCATGCAGTTGATGATTCATTCTTTATACAGTAATAAAGAAATAGCTATAAGAGAGCTAATCTCTAATGCTAGCGATGCTGCAGACAGGTTACGTTTTGAAGCGCTTGAAGACAGTAAGCTTTATGAGAACGATTCAGAGCTTCAAATTCGAGTTGATTTTGACAAAGCTAAGCGTACTATTTCTATTACAGATAATGGTATCGGTATGGATCGAGATGACATTATTAGTAATATAGGGACTATTGCAAAATCTGGCACAAAAGAATTTCTAAAGAAATTGTCGGGTGATCAAGTTAAAGATGCTCATTTAATTGGTCAGTTTGGAGTGGGTTTTTATTCAGCGTTTATTCTTGCTGATGAAGTTATGCTTGAATCTAGAAAAGCAGGGACAAAAGAAGGTTCACGCTGGGTATCAAAAGGCGACGGTGAATTTTCATTGGAAACTATAGAAAAAAAAGAACGAGGGACAACAGTCACCCTCACTTTAAAAACAGATGCGGATGAGTTTTTAGATAATTGGCGATTAAAAGAGATTATTAAAAAATACTCTGATCACATTACACTCCCAATCGTAATGAAGAAGTCTGAATTCAAAGATGGAGAGTCTATTAAAATTGATGAAGACGAAACTGTTAATAATGCTTCAGCTATTTGGACTAGAAATAAAAAAGACATTAAGGCCAAGGAATATAATGAATTTTATAAAAATTTAACTTATGATTCAGAGCCTCCATTAGCCTATTTTCATAATCGCGTTGAAGGTAGCCAGGAATATACTTCTTTGCTCTATATACCTAGTAAAGCTCCGTTTGATTTGTATGATCGTGAGCGTCATCAGGGTGTCAAGCTTTATGTAAAGCGTATTTTTATTATGGAGGCTTCAGAAAAATTAATGCCTCAGTATTTACGATTTATTAAAGGAGTAATAGATAGCAATGATTTACCACTAAATGTTTCTCGAGAAATATTACAAGACAGTAAGGCTGCTGAAGCGATTCGTGCAGGTATAGTGAAAAAAATACTTTCTTCAATAGAAGTTATGGCTAAAAAGAAACCAGATAATTTCAAAAAATTCTGGGCTGAATTTGGACGTGTTCTTAAAGAGGGTCCTGCAGAAGATTTTGCTAATAAAGAAAAAGTTGCTGGTTTATTAAGGTTTTCGAGTACGTATGACACGTCCGATAATCAGAGTGTCTCATTTGACGATTATATTGGGCGTATGAAGCCAGAACAAGAGGTGGTTTATTACATTACTGCAGATTCCTTTATGGCTGCTAAGAATAGTCCACATTTGGAAATATTTAAGAAGAAAAATATTGAGGTGTTGTTACTAGGTGATCGTGTTGATGAATGGATGATTGCAAATTTACCGGAATTTTCTGGTAAGAAATTACAATCCATCGCCAAGGGTAGTTTAGACCTTGGGAAGCTTGAGGATCAGGACGAAAAAGATGAAAAGAAAAGGATAGAAGAGAAAGCAAAGACTTTAATTGAAAAAATCAAAGATTCCCTTGGAGATAAGGTAAATGAGGTTAAGGTGACGCATAGATTAACTGATTCTCCTGCTTGTTTAGTTGTAGGAGAAAACGATATTTCAGGAAATCTTGAGAGGATATTGAAAGCTGCAGGACAAAATACACCCAACGTAAAGCCAATCTTAGAAATTAATCCGAACCATGATTTGATTAAAAAGTTGGATACATATCAAGGTAATGCGGAGTTTGATGAGTATGCTTCGGTTATTTTTGATCAAGCATTGCTATCAGAGGGTGGGCAGCTAGAAGATCCGGTGAGTTTTGTCAAGAAGATTAATCAACTTTTAGTGAAATAAAAATATAATAATAGAGAAATTAACTGCTATAGTCTCGTTTTTTTTCGACATGTACACAAAGTGACAAGTACGTAAGTTAATGAGAAATAAAATATAATAAATAGTAAGATAGTGTTTGACAGGTAGAGAAAGTAACTGGTACAATTTCACCTCTTTACGGCATGTACGTAAAACTAACGAAAAACTCGTTATTATTTCGATCGCGGGGTGGAGCAGTCTGGCAGCTCGTCGGGCTCATAACCCGAAGGTCACAGGTTCAAATCCTGTCCCCGCAACCAAAGATTGAAACGTTCTTTAACAATTTAACAACTGATAAGTGTGGGTGCTTATAGGTGAGGTTAAAATTAAATTTCTTTTAACAGAAATTTAATTCTCAAATATATTGTGCTTACACTGAAATTTGTGACAAGACCACACTAGTTAGTAATAGCTAGTTAACCTTGAAAATGAATTTGAGTATAAAAGCATAAGCGATACAAACGTTTTTCAATTTATTGGAAAACAAGTAAAAAGTTAAGATTAAACTGAAGAGTTTGATCCTGGCTCAGATTGAACGCTGGCGGAATGCTTTACACATGCAAGTCGAACGGCAGCATAGAGAGCTTGCTCTCTGATGGCGAGTGGCGAACGGGTGAGTAACATATCGGAACGT
>JBBWVM010000051.1:0-6289 GCA_050256215.1 Methylophilaceae bacterium | reverse complement strand
ATCTGGGTGAACTATTTGAACCATTTCAACTTTATCAAATTGATGCTGCCTGATCATACCCCGAGTATCCTTACCGTATGACCCAGCCTCAGATCTAAAACAAGGGGTATAGGCTGTTAATTTTAGAGGAAGTTTATTTTGCTCAGTAATAACATCTCTAACAAAATTAGTAAGTGGTACCTCTCCTGTTGGTATTAAATATAACAAATCTTCACTGTTTTTTTTAGTTAAAAAAAGATCTTCAGAAAATTTCGGTAATTGACCTGTGCCGATCAGGGATAACTCATTTACCAAGTAAGGGGTGTAACATTCCTCATATCCATGTTCCTGTGTTTGAATATCTAGCATCATTTGTCCAGTAGCTCGATGAAGTCTGGCCATGTCGCCTCGCATAACCACAAATCTTGCACCAGATAATTTACTTCCTAATTCAAAATCCAATCCATGACTTAAGCCAACATCTACATGATCTTTAACTTTAAAATCAAAATTCCTAAGAGCCCCCCAATCTCTCATCATGACATTGTCACTCTCTGATGATCCAACAGGAACTGTATTGTGAGGAAGATTAGGGATATCCAATAAAAATTTCTCCAAAGAAACTTGGATATCAGTTAAACGAGCCTCTAATTCTTTTAAAGACTTAGCAATACCATTAACCTCCTTCATTAAGCCTTCAACATCATTTCCTTTCCTTTTTTCAACACCAATATCTTTTGAAAATTGATTTCTTTGTGCTTGGAGTGTTTCAGTCTCAACTTGTATTGCTTTTCTATTTTCCTCAAGATCTTGGTAAGCTTTGATATCTAATTCATAACCACGTGTTTTTAACACAGTAGCTGTATTTTTAATATTAACTCTCAATAAATTTATATCAATCATGTTTAATCCTGATTTTTCTTCTTATAATCTGCATCCAAAGATCTCAAGTAATTTAATTTTTCAGTAATTTTTTTCTCTAAACCACGCTCTGTAGGCCTATAAAATTCTACAGGGTCTACCTCTTCAGGGAAATACTTTTCTCCAGCAGCGTAACCCTCCAATTCATTATGTGCATATCTATAATTTTTGCCGTATTCTAAATTTGCCATTAATTTTGTTGACGCGTTTCTTAAGTGTATTGGTACATCAAAATGAGCTTGGTCTGCAACAAAAGCTTTTACTTCATTATAAGCCACATATGAAGCATTACTTTTTGGCGCAATAGCAAGATAAATAACAGCGTTAGTTAGAGCTAATTCTCCTTCAGGATAACCTAATCTTTCAAATATCTGGTAAGCCTCTAACGCAATAGTTTGAGCCTTAAGATCAGCTAATCCAATATCTTCAATCGCTATTCTAATAATTCTTCTTGCAAGATAAAGTGGGTCGGCTCCACCGTCTAACATTTTCAAAAGCCAATAAATAGATGCGTTAGGATCAGATCCTCTAACTGACTTGTGTAGTGCTGAGATTTGATCGTAAAATTGATCGCCTCCCTTATCAAACCTTCGAGATTTATCCGAAATAATTTTTTTAAAGAACTCACAATCAACCATCTTCTGACTTAAACTTATACCACTATTAATCAACATCTCAACTAGGTTAATTAGACGACGAGCATCACCCCCTGCATAATTAAGGATGATTTCTTTAGCCTCATCATTAATTTTAAGAGTCTTATGCTCACTTAATGCCCTTTCAAAAACTAATTCTAATTCATTCTCAGATAAAGATTTTAAAACATAGATTTGACATCGACTAAGCAATGCTGAATTAACTTCAAATGAAGGGTTCTCCGTGGTTGCCCCAATAAATGTAATTAATCCTGATTCAATATGAGGTAAAAAGGCATCTTGCTGGCTTTTATTAAATCTATGAACTTCATCAATAAATAAAATTGTATCCTTATTTTGTTGCTCTTTAACGAACCGAGCCCTTTCAATTGACTCTCTTATTTCTTTAACACCAGATAAAACAGCAGACAAACAAATAAATTGTGCATCAACACTATTAGCTATTACTCTTGCAATAGTTGTTTTTCCAACACCTGGAGGTCCCCATAAAATCATTGAAGGTAACCTTCCTGATTCAATAGCCACCCTTAAAGACTGACCTTCTCCTAAAAGATGTAATTGACCGATAATATCCTTAATGGATTGTGGTCTTAATAATTCAGCGAGAGGGATTATTTGTTCTAGGCTCATTTAATTCTTGATAACATCAACACCTTCAGGAAAATTAAATAAAAATGTTGCATCATTAATGTCATTATTTTGAATAATATTTTTAAAATTAATAACAGTTACGTTATCAAAATTGTCTATAATTCTCATAATATTCAATTTAGAATCATCGAAATTTATATACACTTCTTTAAAAAATGCTTGGTCTTTATCTCGCGGTATTGATCTAAACCAATTTATACCGTTTTTATCCTGAACTTGGTTAGTAATAAAAATAATTTTAATGTCAGTTGCGACTAAAAGCATGGCTGGACTGACCCCTCCTAATTTACTTAAAGAGCTAACTACAACTTGTTTTAAGTCTGGATCATAGAGATATAACAGCTCACCATCACTCACTACTTCATTTTGAAACGGACTGACATAGTTCCACCTGAAAAAATTAGGTTTCTTAAACAAAACACGCCCTTCCACTTCCTGAATGATCTCACCATTTTGGTCAGTAACTATTTGTGTAAATTCACCCTTAAACGATTTTATAGAATAAAGTAATTGTTCTAAGTTAGGCTGAGCAATAACCGAATTTAAAGAAATAAAAAAAACGATTAAAAATTTAATCATTAATGCTCGGATCAATAATTTCGCGAATACCGTTACTTTGCATAGGGGATACTAGACCTGCCTTTTCCATATCCTCAATAATTCGTGCGGCACGATTATATCCAATCCTTAAGTGTCTTTGAATATATGAAATCGATGCTTTCCTCGATTCAATAACGATCCCAACAGCCTCATCATAAAGGGGATCTTTTTCTCCGACAGAATCTGACTTACCATATATCTCCGCAACCTCCTCGTTGGGGTTTAGGATTTCATCTAAATAATTAGGTTCGCTTTTTGACTTTAAGAAGTTAACAACCTTATGTACCTCTTGATCAGATACAAAAGCACCATGAATACGAACGGGATAACTTGTACCAGGACGCACATATAACATATCACCCTTACCTAATAAAGTTTCAGCGCCCATTTGATCCAAAATAGTTCTAGAGTCAATTTTACTTGATACTTGAAAAGCAATACGTGTAGGGATATTTGCTTTAATCAAACCTGTAATTACATCAACAGAAGGCCTTTGTGTTGCTAACACTAAATGAATACCAGAAGCTCGAGCTTTTTGTGCAAGCCTTGCTATAAGCGCCTCTATCTTTTTACCCATAACCATCATAAGATCTGCTAATTCATCAATTACAATTACAATTAATGGTAGCTCTTCTAAGATTTCAGGACTTTCAGAATTCAATGAAAATGGATTTGTTAAAGGAACACCTTTTTCATTAGCTTCTCTTAATTTTTGATTAAATCCCGTGATATTCCTAACACCAAATGTTGACATTAATTTATACCGTCTCTCCATTTCTGCTACAGACCAATTTAACGCATGCCCAGCTTGACGCATATCAGTTACCACAGGGGAAAGTAAATGAGGTATGCCTTCATAAACAGATAATTCAAGCATTTTCGGATCGATTAAAATCATTTTCACTTGTTCTGGAGTTGTTTTATACAAAAGACTGAGAACAAGTGCGTTAATAGCAACTGATTTTCCAGAACCTGTTGTCCCTGCAATCAACAAATGAGGCATTCTTGAAATATCTAACACATAAGGTCTTCCTGATATATCTTTCCCCAATGCAACTGTTAATAGCGCTGAGGTATCAGCGAATGTCTTGGAGCTCATTATTTCAGAAAGATATACTACCTGACGATTAGGATTTGGTATCTCTAATCCCATGCAAGTCTTACCTAAAATTGTTTCAACCACACGAACACTTGCTACCGATAGTGCCCTAGCTAAATCCTTAGAAAGGTTTGTAACTTGACTACCCTTAACTCCTGGAGCGGGTTCAATTTCATACCTTGTAATGACTGGACCAGGTTGCGCTGAAATTACTTTTGCCTCAATACCAAAATCTAATAACTTTTTCTCAATTAACCTTGAGATAAATTCTATAGCTTCAAGAGTCTGAGAGGAGGTCTGTTTAGGCGATTCATCTAATAAATGTATGGGAGGTAAAGTTGAATCAGAATCACCAAATAAATTTATCTGTTTTTCTTTCTGAACACGCTTACTTTCTTTAATCTCTACATTTGTTTGAACTATAGTGACTGGACCTCTATCCTCTAATTTTTTTCTTTCCTTTTCAACTAAAAAGGTCCTTTCCTTTTCAAACTTTCTACCCTCGTACCGATCTTTCCAATCACCTACCTTATCCGAAATAAACTGAGCTAAATTACATAAAAAATTTCCAATCCCTTCCGAAATGTTAATCCATGACCAACCAGTAAATAAACTAAAGCCAATAGCAAAAGAAAATATTAAAAAAATTAATGCCCCTATGTATCCTAAATTTTGTACAAGAAATACAATTGCTATACCACCTAAAATTCCCCCCTGCCCCTCTGGGAAAATAGCAGGTAAATTAATAATATACCCTGCTTCAAATGTTGAGGATGAGAATAATAATAAAACAAACCCTAAATAATGAACGATTAGAAGATGTTTAGTTTCATAATATTCATTTTCAATCCTTGGATAAATCAAAAAAATACTATAAACACTTAAAAAAACTAACCACCAGGAAGATAGCCCGAATATAGATAAAAATAAACCAGAGAAATAGGCTCCCACTGTCCCCGCTAAATTTATAATACTTTCGTTTGTTCCGCTATTGGACCACGATGGATCTTCAGTTACAAAGCTTGCAAGCGCCAAAGTAATATAAAGCCCAAAAAATAAAAGAATAAGCCATGAGGCCTCTCTCATAATTCTATTTGCTAATCTCTTAGGTATATTTTGTGTAGAAATTAATCTTTTAGTAGATAATCTTGATTTTTTAGTAGAAAACAATGTAAATAATACTCATAAAATTTTTTTAAATTATATCAGGATGCAAGTGAAAATAAACTTACTTAAAGATAGAATGTAATTATAAATTGCCTCACACCTCAAGGTCGATTAAAATTATTTTTTTATTATTTTTTATAGGAAATTTTTTATAATGCCAAAACATTTTCCACTTATCATACTTGGATCTGGCCCTGCGGGCTACTCCGCTGCAATTTATGCCGCAAGAGCAAATCTAAAACCAGTACTTATTACTGGTATTGCTCAAGGAGGACAGCTTATGACAACCACCGACGTTGATAATTGGCCAGCAGATGTAGACGGTGTTTTGGGTCCTGATTTAATGAATAGATTTGAAAAACATGCACTTCGGTTTAATACTGATATTATTTTTGATCATATCCATACATGTCACCTCAAAAAACAGCCTTTTAAGCTAATTGGTGATAATAATGAATATACCTGTGATGCACTTATTATTTCAACAGGGGCCTCCGCTATGTATCTTGGATTAGAGAGTGAAGAAAAATTCTTAGGCAAAGGAGTTTCAGCCTGTGCCACATGTGATGGTTTCTTTTATAAAAAACAAGAGGTCGCTGTTGTAGGTGGTGGTAGTACCGCAGTAGAAGAAGCTCTTTATTTATCTAACATTGCCAGCAAAGTCACCTTAATTCATAGAAGAGATAAATTCCGAGCTGAAGCGATTTTAATGGATAAATTATATGAAAAAGTTAAAGAAGGAAAAATAAAATTAGAACTTTTTAAAACACTACATGAGGTTGTGGGTGATGATACCGGGGTAAATGGTATTAAAATTCAAGATGTCAAATCAAATGAAATTAAAAATCTTAATTTAAAAGGAGTTTTCATTGCAATTGGTCACAAACCAAATACAAATATTTTTGAAGGACAGCTTGATATGGAGAATGGTTATATCGTAACTGAGTGTGGAAGGAATGGAAATTTTACCGCAACAAATATTCCGGGTATATTTGCTGCTGGTGATGTTCAAGACCATATCTACAGACAGGCAGTAACAAGCGCGGGTACTGGCTGTATGGCTGCGCTTGATGCTGAACGTTTCTTAGATAATCATGGCTAATAATGATGAGGAAGAAATATTTAGGCGGGCTGTTAAAGATGTTAAGCCTCTAAAAATTAAATCTTCAACTATTGAAACCCAGACAAAAAAACCCAAACCAATTGCACTAAAATT
>JBBWVM010000050.1:0-25729 GCA_050256215.1 Methylophilaceae bacterium | reverse complement strand
GGCATTTGACCACCTTCAAAACCTACTTTATGAAATCCACCTGCTCGTGATTTTTGTCCCTTATGTCCACGCCCTGCCGTCTTACCAAACCCAGAACCAATTCCACGCCCAACTCTACGCGTATCTCTTTTTGAACCTTCTGCTGGCTTAATTGTATTTAATTTCATTTTAACCCTCAACTTTTAGAAGATAATTTATTGCATTAATCATCCCTCTAACTTCTGGGGTGTCAGTTAATTCAACACTATGATGAAGCTTTTTGAGGCCTAAACCAATAACTGTTGCTCGCTGTGAAGCTGTTCTTCCAATTAAGCTTTTAATAAGCGTTACTTTGACTGTCGCTACTTTATCTTTAACCATAACTATCCTTTAATTTCCTCAACTGTTTTTCCGCGTTTTGCAGCTATATCTGCAGGATTATTCATGGAAGCTAATCCATTCAATGTTGCTCTTACAACATTATAGGGGTTAGCCGAGCCGATACACTTGGCGAGAACATCAGTGATTCCCATCACTTCAAAGATAGCTCGCATTGCCCCGCCTGCAATAATTCCTGTACCTTCTGAAGCTGGTAAGATAACTACTTTCGCCGCTCCATGCCGTCCAATTACTGAGTGATATAACGTGCCATTATGAAGCTTAACTTTGATCATTTCTCTTTTTGCTTCGTCCATTGCTTTTTGCACAGCAAGTGGCACTTCCCGTGCTTTTCCTTTACCCATTCCTACAGCTCCATCGCCATCACCAACAACACTTAAAGCAGCGAAACTCATGATACGACCACCCTTCACTACTTTCGTGACGCGATTTACATTTATCATTTTCTCTCTTAAACCATCTGTCTGGTTTTGTTCTTGTTGCTCTTGTCTTCTTTTTCTATCTTGTGCCATCTTAATTCCTAATTTTGTTAGAAGGTTAAGCCATTTTCACGTGCAGCTTCAGCCAAAGCCTTTACTCGACCATGGTATCTATACCCTGAGCGATCAAAAGCAACTATTGTAACTCCGGCCTTTAAAGCCTTAACAGCAATTCGCTTTCCAATTGTAATCGCTGCATCAGTATTACTAGTGTTTTTTAACTTTTTCTTAACATCACTTTCTACAGTAGATGCAGAAGCAATCACTTTATTGTTTTCGCCATCAATCACCTGGGCATAAATGTTAGCGTTTGATCTATGCACGGTTAATCTTGTTTTTTTTAACTGTGCGATCTTTGACCTTGTTTTAGTCGCTCTTTTTATTCTTGAATTATTTGTACTCATTTATTCAACCTCTATTGTTTTTTAGCTTCTTTAATTACAACATGCTCGTCACTATAGCGAACGCCCTTACCCTTGTACGGTTCAGGTGGTCTATATGCTCGTATTTCTGCCGCAACTTGACCGATTACTTGCTTGCTAGAGCTCTTTAAAATAATTTCTGTAGGACTCGGTATTTGAGCAGAAACTCCATCAGGAAGCTGGTGACTTACTGAATGAGAGAAACCAAGTTCTAAATTGATCTTGTTACCTTGTAGTTGAGCTTTATATCCCACACCAATTAATTGCAATTTTCTTTCAAAACCGACTGAAACACCAGTCACCATGTTTTGCACAAGCGCCCTAATTGTTCCAGACATTGCTTTCGAATGCTTTGTTGTTTTATTAGCGACAAATATAAGCGTTGAATTATCTTTTTTAATATCAACATCGCCTGTTAATGCTTGTTTAATTTCTCCCAACGGACCCTTAACTGATATCAAATCATTAGTAATATTTACTTCTACTTTTTCAGGAATGACTACTGGAGTTTTCGCAATTCGTGACATTATTTTATCCTCCTATGCAACATAACAAAGCACTTCACCGCCAATACCAGCAGCTCTTGCTTTGATGTCAGTCATTACACCCTTGGAAGTTGTTACAATTGCAACTCCAAGCCCATTCATTACTTTTGGAAGATTATCGCTAGCTTTATAAATCCTCAAACCAGGCTTACTAACCCGCTGTATTTTCTCTATAACAGGCTGACCTGCATAGTACTTTAATTCAATATTTAATAATGGTTTGCCATTATTTTCATTTGTACTGAAATTTTCTATATACCCTTCATCTTTTAATACTACTGCGATTGATTTCTTAACTTTAGATGCAGGCATGGATACAGAAACTTTATTTCTCATTTGAGCGTTTCTGATTCGGGTTAACATATCTGCAATTGGATCGTGCATACTCATATTATTTTCCTCTTTACCAGCTTGCTTTTGTTATACCAGGAACTTCGCCAGCCAACATAAGATCGCGAAGTTTACTTCTAGCAATACCAAATTTTCTATAAACACCTCGAGGGCGACCTGTAAGTGCGCAACGAGTTCTCAACCTTACTGGGCTAGAATTACGAGGGAGTTGTTGTAATTTCTGTCTCGCTTCAGCTTGTTGCTCCTTGGTTGCACTTGAATCTTTAATAATTTCGTTCAAGACTAATCGTTTAGCCTTGAATTTTTCAACCATTTTCATTCTCTTAAGCTCTCGCTCAATCATACATAATTTAGCCATAATTTACTTTAACCTCTAAATGGAAAACTGAAAGCGGCCAAAAGTGCTTTAGCTTCTTCATCAGTCTTTGCAGTAGTTGTGATTGTGATATTCATTCCCCTTAATGTATCAATTTTGTCATATTGAATCTCAGGAAAAATGATCTGTTCTTTTATGCCCATATTGTAATTCCCTCGACCATCAAATGACTTTGGTGAAAGTCCTCTAAAGTCCCTTTCTCTTGGGATAGCAATATTTATTAGTCGATCTAGAAAAGTATACATATTTGATTTTCTGAGAGTTACTTTACATCCAACAGGATAAGCATCTCTGATCTTAAATGCTGCAATTGATTTTTTTGCAACAGTTACAACCGGTTTTTGTCCTGCTATTTGTTCCATATCAGACACTGCACGTTCCATAATCTTCTTATCTGCCACAGCTTCCCCAACACCCATATTGAGTGTAATTTTTGTAATTCTTGGTACCTCCATAGGCGACCCATACTTAAACTGTTCTGTAAGCTGTTTAACAACAGTATTATTAAAATATTCATTTAATCTAGCCATAATTTTCCCTAAACGTCTATTGCTTCTTGATTAGATTTATAAATACGGATTTTTTTTCCGTCCTTTAATTCCTTAAAAGTTACCTTGTCTGATTTATTCGTAGCACCGTTAAAGATGGCAATGTTTGAAATATCAAGTGACATTTCTTTACTTACAACACCACCTTGCTCACCTTTAGCTGGGTTTGGTTTTGTATGTTTTTTTACCATATTCAAACCCTCAACAAGGACTCGCTTATTATCTAATATAGATAAAATGATACCTTGCTTACCTCGGTCCTTTCCTGTGTTAACAACAATTTTGTCACCTTTACGAATTTTATTCATCCGTCTACTCCTAAATAACTTCTGGGGCTAAAGATACGATTTTCATAAATCGTTCTGTTCTGAGTTCACGAGTAACTGGGCCAAAAATTCTAGTTCCAATTGGCTCAAGTTTCGCATTTAGCAATACTGCGGCATTACCATCAAATTTAATTAATGACCCATCTGGGCGACGAACACCACTTGCAGTCCTAACAACAACAGCTGAATAAACTTCACCTTTTTTAACACGTCCTCGAGGCGCTGCATCCTTTATGGCAACTTTAATAATATCGCCAATCCCCGCATACCGTCTTTTTGAGCCACCAAGAACCTTAATACACATTACTGAACGTGCACCTGTATTATCGGCAACATCTAATCTAGATTGCATTTGTATCATTTATATATTCTCCAACTTAATCCGCTATAACCCGCAATCCAGCCTTTATAAAATTGGCCGACAGCCACGGTCAGTATTGGGGCGCTAGCTATGTTTTAATCCGAGCGCCAAAAAGAGCAAAATTATATGTTAATTAAGAAATTAGTTCAAGTATCAAACTAAAGTTAATTACTTATAACCCTCTCGCCTTTGAAACAACTTTTGTTACTACCCATGATTTATTCTTAGAGATTGGTCTTTGTTCAGTAATTTGAACAACATCTCCTTCATTAATTACATTTTTTTCATCATGCGCATGAAATTTATTGGATAAATTAATAATTTTACCGAGCAAAGGATGCTTCACCTTCCTCTCAACTTTTACAGTTATCGTTTTATCCATTTTATTACTAACTACCTTGCCAGTTAATGTTCTTACAATTTTTTTAGCATTAATCATAATTTAATCTGCACCCTCTTTTTCAGTAAGAATAGTCATTACTCTTGCAATATCTTTTCTTAATTTACCTAATTGATCGTTCTTATTAGACTGCTGAGTTGAAATTTGCATTCGAGCTGAAAATTGAGCCTTTCTCAACTCAATTAATTCTTTACCTAAATCTTCTTTTGTTTTTTTCCGTAACTCTATTGCTTTCATTTCTTCTCCTTAAGTACCCACGTGTCTAGAAGCAAAAACAGTGAGAAGTGGAAGTTTGGCTGCTGCCAACCTAAAAGCTTCTCTTGCGGTAGCCTCAGACACACCATCCATTTCATATAGCATTTTACCTGGTTGAATTACCGCAACGTAATACTCTACACTCCCCTTACCTTTTCCCATCCTTACTTCTGCTGGTTTTTTTGTTATTGGCTTGTCTGGGAAAATTCTTATCCAAACCCGGCCACCCCTCTTTATATGTCGAGTCATTACCCTTCTTGCTGCCTCAATTTGTCTAGCAGTTATTCTTCCCCGGCCAATTGATTTTAGGCCAAAGTCGCCAAAACTTACTTTATTGCCAGTTGTTGCAATTCCACGGTTCCTGCCTTTATGTTGTTTTCTAAATTTCTGTCTTGTTGGTTGTAGCATACTTATGCCTCTTCTTTCTTAGAATCTTGCTTCACCTTGTTTTCAGATACTGCTGCTTCTTTTTTTTCAGTAATTTTAACTGATTTTGGCTCTGCAACTTTCTCTGTTTTCTTTGTTGCTGCTTCTTTTTTTTCAGTAATTTTAACTGATTTTGGCTCTGTAACTTTCTCTGTTTTCTTTGTTGCTGCTTTTACTGTTTTTTTCGCAGTTATTTTAGGTTTGTCTTCAACTTGACTTATAGTTGGTGCTTCTTGAGCAACGTCCTTGGAAGAATCTTCAAATATCTCCCCTTTATATAACCAAACTTTAATTCCAATAATCCCATAAGTTGTTTGAGCTCTTGCCACTCCATAGTCGACATCTGCTCTTAACGTATGAAGCGGAACTCGTCCCTCTCTATACCATTCTGATCGTGCAATTTCTATCCCATTTAGCCTTCCTGAGCTCATAATCTTTACACCTTGAGCGCCTAATCTCATAGCATTTTGCATAGCTCTTTTCATAGCCCTTCTGAACATCACACGCTTCTCAAGCTGTTGCGCTATGTTTTGAGCAATTAACGTTGCATCTATCTCTGGTTTTCTAATTTCCTCAATATTTAATTGAACTGGAATCCCCATTAATAACTGAATACTAGAACGAAGTTTTTCTATGTCCTCACCTTTTTTTCCAATAACAATTCCAGGCCTAGCTGTAAAAATAGTTATTTTTGCATTTTTAGCAGGTCGCTCAATCAAAATCTTACTTACTGCTGCATTAGCTAATTTTTTATTTAAAAACTCTCTGACCTTAATATCGTTATTTAATAAAACAGAAAAATTCTTAGAATTTGAATACCATTTCGATGACCAATTCTTATTTATTGCTAAACGAAAACCAGTTGGATTAATTTTTTGACCCATAATTATCTCTTTAATTTCCTACAGTCACAGTTATGTGACAGGTTGGTTTAGTAATTTTTCCTGCACGCCCTTTAGCTCGTGCACGAATTCTTTTTAAGACAGATCCTTTATCTACGTAGATAGTTTTGATTTTTAATTCATCAATATCAGCACCATTATTATGCTCTGCATTTGCTATAGCAGATTCAACAACCTTCTTAATAATTTCAGCACCTTTCTTAGGGCTAAAATTAAGGATATTGAGAGCATTATCAACCTTCTTGCCTCTAATCATATCAACAACCAACCTTGCTTTTTGAGGAGAAATTCTAACGCCTTTTAAAATTGCTGAAACTTCAATTGCCATAATTATTTCACCTTCCTATCGCCAGTGTGACCTTTGAATGTTCGTGTGATTGCAAATTCACCAAGTTTATGTCCAACCATATTTTCTACAATTAAAACTGGTACATGTTGACGACCATTATGAATAGCAATAGTTAGGCCAATAAAATTGGGTAAAATAGTTGAACGCCTTGACCAAGTTTTAATTGGTTTACGATCTCTAATTTCTGAAGCAACCTCAACTTTCTTAGCAAGGTGAGCATCAACAAATGGTCCTTTTTTAATTGAACGTGACATATTCTTTTCTACCCTTTATTTGATGGACGACGACTAACACGCATGTTATCGGTTCGCTTATTATTTCGAGTACGGTACCCTTTAGTAGGAACGCCCCAAGGGCTTACAGGATGTCTTCCTCCGGAACTTCTACCTTCACCACCGCCATGAGGATGGTCAACAGGGTTCATTACCACACCTCGCACTGTGGGACGAACACCTCTCCATCTCATAGCACCTGCTTTTCCGATAGATCTTAAAGAATGTTCTTCATTTCCTACTGATCCTATGGTTGCCTTGCAATCCACATGAACCTTTCTTACCTCACCCGATCTAAGCCTTAATTGTGCATAAATTCCTTCCCTTGCCAATAACTGAACAGAAGTTCCGGCAGATCTAGCCATTTGTGCTCCCTTGCCAGGTTTTAACTCTACGCAATGAAGAGTACTTCCAACCGGAATATTTTTTAGTGGCAAGGCATTTCCTGTTTTAAATGGAGCCTCAACACCACTTAATAACTCCTCACCCGCCTTAATTCCTTTAGGAGCGATAATATATCTTCGCTCTCCATCCGAATAACAAAGCAGTGCTAAGTGTGATGATCGATTTGGATCATATTCAATTCTTTCCACTTTAGCTGGGATACCATCTTTATTACGCTTAAAATCTACAAGACGTATATGTTGCTTATGCCCACCACCTTGGTGACGTACAGTAATTCTGCCATGATGATTTCTTCCGGCATTTTTACTTTTTTTCTCTAACAGCGGAGCGAAAGGTTTTCCCTTATGCAAACCAGCAGTAACTACTTTTTGCATTCCACGTCTGCCTGGTGAGGTTGGTTTTACTTTAATAATCGCCATTTAATATTTCCCTTTTTCCCTATTCACCCGCAAAATTAATCTCTTGACCAGGTTTAAGATTTACATAAGCTTTTTTCCAATCATTACGCTTACCCATAGAGCGACCAGCTCTTTTCGTTTTACCATTTACGTTTAATAAATTAACAGACTTCACTTCAACCTTAAACATTGTTTGTATTGCAAACTTTACCTGCGCTTTTGTTGCATTTTGCGTTACTTTGAAAACAACCTGATTAAGTTTGTCAGCAACCATAGTAGCTTTTTCTGTAATATGAGGTGCTAAAATTGATTGTAAAGATTTATCTACTGATTTTATTTCATCACTCACGCAAACATCTCCTCTAATTGTTTTACAGCACCAGTGGTAGCTATGACTTTCTGAAAGTGAACTAAACTTACTGGATCAGCGTGCTTGGCTTCAACTACAAGTACATGCGGGATATTTCTAGATGATAAATATAAATTTTCATCAAAATCCTCAATTAAAATAAGTACATTACCTTTAATCCCTAATGCTTTTATCTTTTTTAGAAATTGCTTAGTTTTTGGTAAATCAACCTTAAATTCTTCAATCACTGAAAGTCTATCCTGTCTAACTAGCTCTGAAAGGATTGACCTCATACCTGCACGGTATGCTTTTTTATTAAGTTTTTGCGTGAAATTTTCATCAGGTCTGTTTGGAAATGCTCGACCTCCCCCTCTCCATATAGGACTTGAAGTCATTCCAGCTCTTGCTCTGCCAGTACCTTTTTGAGCATAAGGCTTCCTTGTGCTGTGTTTTACTTCAGCTCGGTTTTTTTGTGACCTTGTTCCAGATCGGCCATTTGCCATATAAGATGAAACAAGCTGATGAATGAGTGACTCATTAAAATCTTTACCGAAAGCATTATCAGATGCACTTATTGTCTTTGCTGATAAGTTACCTTTTTTATCTAATATTTTAAATTCCATTAAGCGCCCGCCTTAACTTTAACAGCTGGCCTTATCATTACATCAGACCCTTTTGAACCAGGAACAGCACCTTTAATTAATATTAAATTTCTTCCTGAATCAATACGTACCACTTCAAGATTTTGAGTGGTTCTTTTTACTGACCCAAGATGTCCCGCCATTTTTTTGCCTGGAAATACTCGTCCAGGATCCTGACATTGTCCAGTTGATCCATGGGAGTTATGTGATATTGAAACACCGTGAGTAGCCGGGTTGGAGCTAAAGTGATGCCTCTTAATTGGCCCTTGAAAACCTTTACCAATTGTAGTGCCAGTAACGTCTACTTTTTGTCCGGGCTTGAAAATTTCAACCGTAATAAAAGATTCAGTAGAATAATTTGCTAAATCAGCTGAAGGAATTTTAAATTCATGTAAACCTAACCCTGCCTCTACGCCTGCTTTAGCATAGTGCCCAGCAATTGGTTTTGATAGTTTTGTAGACTTAGTTGAACCATAAGCCACTTGAAGGCTTTCATAGCCATCATTTTCAATTGTTTTGATCTGTGTCACGCGATTAGGAACAACTTCAAGCACTGTTACTGGAACGCTATTGCCTTCGTCAGTAAATACTCTGGTCATTCCGACCTTGCGACCAATAAGCCCTAAGCTCATGATCTTTTCCTTATAATTATTATTAACAAAACTGATTACAATTGATCAGTTTCTTTTAAAAAGAGCGCCATTATATACTAACGTTCCATAATTTTACAATTTTATTTCTACATCAACACCAGCTGGTAAGTCTAATTTCATTAGTGCATCAACTGTCTTATCAGTTGGCTCTAATATATCCATTAACCTTTGATGAGTTCTTATTTCAAATTGATCCATAGCCTTTTTATTCACATGAGGAGAGCGAAGCAAATCAAACCTTTCAATCCTAGTAGGCAATGGCACTGGGCCCTTAACTACTGCACCAGTTCTTTTTGCTGTATCTACAATTTCTTGTGCAGACTGATCAATTAACCTGTAATCAAAAGCCTTTAAACGAATCCTAATTTTTTGCGTTGCCATTATATTGCCCTCTTATGAACGAATACTCATTTCAAAGTATTTTTTATTTTTAAATAAACTTCTACTCAACAATCTTTACAACAACACCAGAACCTACTGTTCGTCCACCCTCACGAATAGCAAAGCGTAAGCCTTCTTCCATCGCGATTGGAGCAATTAGTGTTCCAGTAATTGACACATTATCACCTGGCATTACCATCTCTGTTCCCTTTGGTAATTCAACCGCACCAGTTACATCTGTAGTCCTAAAATAGAATTGAGGACGATACCCATTAAAGAATGGTGTGTGACGACCGCCTTCATCTTTGCTTAAGCAATAAATTTCTGCTGTAAATTTAGTATGTGGTTTAATTGAACCCGGCTTACATAATACTTGACCACGCTCTACATCTTCACGTTTTGTGCCACGAAGCAACACACCTACGTTGTCGCCTGCTCGACCTTCATCAAGTAACTTACGAAACATTTCAACACCAGTACAAATCGTTTTTTCTGATGCTTTTAAACCAACAATTTCAATTTCTTCGTTAACTTTAACAACGCCACGATCTATACGACCCGTGACTACAGTCCCTCGACCTGAGATTGAGAATACATCTTCCACTGGCATTAGGAAATCCCCATCAATAGCTCGTTCTGGTTCTGGGATATAATTATCTAGTGCTTCAGCTAATTTAAGAATCGCCGGTTCACCAATATCTGATTGATCACCTTCTAATGCTTTTAATGCGGAGCCCGTAATGATTGGAATATCATCCCCTGGGAAATCGTATTTGCTAAGCAATTCACGCACTTCCATTTCAACCAACTCAAGTAACTCTGGATCATCAACCATATCGGCTTTGTTTAAGAATACTACAATATGAGGTACACCCACTTGTCTTGCTAGGAGAATATGTTCACGTGTTTGAGGCATTGGGCCATCAGCAGCAGAACATACTAAAATAGCACCATCCATTTGAGCGGCACCCGTAATCATATTTTTTACATAATCTGCATGACCAGGACAATCTACGTGGGCATAATGACGGTTTTCTGTTTCGTATTCTACGTGTGAAGTATTAATTGTTATCCCACGCGCTTTTTCTTCAGGCGCTGAATCAATGTCTGCGAAATCCTTTTTATCGCCACCAAATTTTTTGGTTAGCACAGTTGAAATTGCCGCAGTTAGTGTTGTTTTACCATGATCCACATGACCAATAGTTCCAACATTTACATGAGGTTTAGTACGTTCAAATTTACCTTTAGCCATAATGTTTGTCCTTTAAAACCTATAAAAAGTTATTTTTTGTTAATTATTGCATCAGCAATATTTCTTGGTGCTTCAGCGTAATGCTTGAACTCCATAGAGTATGTTGCACGCCCTTGCGAAAGCGATCTTACAACAGTTGAGTACCCAAACATCTCTGCAAGTGGCACTTCACATCGAATTATTTTTCCTGTTGCAATATCTTCCATTCCTTGCACAATACCTCGTCTAGATGATAAATCACCCATTACATCACCCATGTATTCTTCAGGAGTCTCAACCTCAACAGCCATCATTGGCTCAAGCAAAACTGGATCAGCTTTTTTACAGCCATCCTTAAATGCAAAAGAAGCGGCCATTTTAAACGCATTTTCATTAGAGTCAACATCATGATAGGAGCCATCATACAAAGTAACTTTAACGTCTTCAATAGGATATCCTGCCAATACGCCCGCAGTAATAGTTTCTTTCAAGCCTTTATCAACAGCTGGAATAAAATCTCTAGGGACAGCGCCCCCTTTAATTGCATCAATAAATTCATAACCTTTACCGGCTTCGTTGGGTTCTAATCTGAGCCACACGTGCCCATACTGACCCTTACCACCAGATTGTTTAACAAATTTACCCTCTGATTCTACTGTTTTTTTAATTGCTTCACGATAAGCCACTTGAGGAGATCCAATATTTGCTTCCACATTAAATTCTCTTCTCATGCGTTCAACCAAAATCTCCAAATGAATCTCAACCATTCCTGAAATAATTGTTTGGTTAGTTTCTATATCAGTTTTCACTCTAAAAGATGGGTCTTCTCGAGCCAGTCTTCCCAATGCGATACCCATTTTTTCTTGATCAACTTTCGTTTTAGGCTCAACTGCAACATGCATTACTGGTTCAGGGAAGGTCATACGCTCTAATATAATAGGTTTTTTAATATCACAAATCGTATCACCAGTGGTAACATCTTTTAAGCCTACTGCCGCTGCAATATCACCAGCGCGAACCTCTTTTAATTCTTCTCTGTTATTCGCGTGCATTTGAAGAATACGGCCTATTCTTTCCTTTTTCCTTTTAATCGGGTTATAAATTGTGTCGCCAGCCTTAACCACCCCAGAATAAACTCTAAAGAAAATTAATTGTCCAACAAAAGGATCAGTTTCAATTTTAAATCCTAGCGCTGCAAATGGTGCATCATCTGAAGGCTTACAAGTTATCGCATTACCAGACTCATCCTCTCCTGGAGTTTCCGCAATGTCAAGCGGAGAAGGCATCAGCTCAATTACTGCATCAAGCATTGCTTGCACACCTTTATTTTTAAAAGCAGAACCGCATAACATGGGAACAATTTCATTCGAAAGCGTTCTAATTCGAAGACCTTGTTTTATTTCCTCTTCTGACAAATCTCCTGATTCAATATACTTATTCATTAAATCTTCATTTGCTTCTGCTGCACATTCCACCATATTCTCATGCCATTTTTGACAAGTATCAGCTAAGTCAGCCGGAATATCTTGATATTCAAAAGTAACACCATTATCTTTCTCATGCCAGATAATTGCTTTCATTTTTATAAGATCTACAACGCCAATAAATGTTTCTGCGGCACCAATAGGAACTTGAATAGGAATTGGATTGGCTTTTAATCTTGTTCTCATTTGATCATGCACTTTAAAGAAATCAGCACCAGCGCGATCCATTTTATTTACGAAAGCTAGGCGTGGTACTTTATATTTATTTACTTGACGCCAAACAGTTTCAGATTGTGGCTGAACACCACCAACTGCACAATACACCATGCATGCTCCATCAAGTACACGCATAGACCTTTCAACTTCAATTGTAAAATCAACATGACCAGGAGTATCAATAATATTAATACGATGTTGATCAAATTGATTGCTCATTCCTTTCCAAAAACATGTAGTTGCAGCAGAAGTAATAGTAATTCCTCTTTCCTGCTCCTGCTCCATCCAATCCATAGTGGCAGCACCATCATGCACTTCACCAATTTTGTGGTTTACCCCTGTATACAAAAGAATACGTTCGGTTGTAGTAGTTTTACCAGCGTCAATATGAGCACTGATACCTATGTTTCTATATCGTTCAATCGGAGTTTTACGAGCCACTTAAGATACCTTTATTTATAAAATTAAAAACGGAAATGTGAGAAAGCCTTGTTAGCCTCTGCCATACGATGAACCTCTTCTCTTTTTTTCATCGCCGAACCTTTGTTATCCGATGCTTCTAGAATCTCTGCAGCTAAACGTAAATCCATAGATTTTTCGCCGCGCTTTCTTGCAGCATCACGTAACCAACGCATTGCTAAAGCAGATCTTCTTGAAGGTCTAACTTCAACAGGTACTTGATAATTTGCCCCACCTACTCGCCTACTTTTTACTTCCACAACAGGTCTGATGTTATCTAATGCCAAAGAGAATACCTCAAGCGGATCTTTTCCGCTTTTTATTTTCACCTGATCAAATGCACCATAAATGATTCTTTCAGCCACAGATTTCTTTCCGCTTGTCATCATCACATTTACAAATTTTGAAATCTCTTGACTTGAAAATTTTGGATCAGCAAGAATTTGTCTTTTAGCTACTACTCTTCTTCTAGGCATGTCTTATAAACCTCAGTTAATTAAATTAAGTTGCTTTAGGACGCTTAGCGCCATATTTTGATCGGGATTTTCTTCTATCATTTACACCTGCAGTATCTAAACTACCTCTAACCATATGGTAACGCACACCAGGTAAATCTTTTACTCGACCACCCCTAAGTAATACTACGGAATGTTCCTGTAAATTATGGCCTTCACCACCTATGTAACTAATAACTTCATAACCAGTTGTTAAACGCACCTTAGCCACCTTCCTTAAAGCAGAGTTAGGTTTCTTTGGTGTTGTGGTATATACCCGCGTACAAACCCCTCTTTTTTGAGGAGAAGCCTCAAGCGCAGGGACTTTACTTTTTTCTACAATTCTCTTTCGAGGTTTGCGAATTAACTGATTAATAGTAGGCATTTTATGTCCTTAATTTATTTTAAAATATCTCAAATTCAATTCAGGCAACATTATTTTAATATACCTGGAAAAGGCGAGAATTGTATTTTGCTTCGATCATAATGTCAACTGTAATTTATTCAACTGACTGCTCAATTCCAGAATCATCTCCAACACTTTCTTTGAAGCTCTTAACATCTTCGTTAGTTCCTGGCTCTTTTACATCTAAATTCTCAAATGCTGCTTCAGCTTGCTCCAAGTTAGTCATTTTTACATCTTCTTTTACATCTTCTTCTTTAGCAGGATTATTTTTTTCTTCAGCCACAGCCTTTCTATTTAAATGATAAGCCATACCTGTACCAGCAGGTATTAATCTACCAACAATAACATTCTCTTTTAGTCCACGTAATTTATCACGCTTACCAAGAATTGCCGCTTCCGTTAAAACTCTAGTTGTTTCTTGAAAAGATGCCGCTGATATAAATGAATCAGTAGCAAGAGAAGCCTTAGTAATACCTTTAAGCACATATTCATATTCTGCTGGACGCTTATTTTCAGCTATAACAGCTTCATTAGTATTTAAAATTTCTGCACGCTCAACTTCTTCACCAAGTATAAATTGAGTATCTCCTCGATCAGTAATTCTTACGCGTCTTAACATTTGCCTCACAATTACTTCAATATGTTTATCATTAATTACAACACCTTGTAATTTATAAACTTCTTGAACCTCATCAATAATATATCTTGCAAGTGCCTCACGACCTCGTAATCTTAATATATCAGCCGGATCTGCAGGGCCATCAACAATAACTTCTCCTTGAGTAACTACCTGTCCATCATGGGCCGTTACATGCTTATCTTTAGGAATTAAGAACTCTCTAGCTTCACCATCCTCATCGGTAATTACTAATCTTTGCTTCCCTTTCGTATCCTTACCAAAAGAAACTGTTCCAGTAGTTTCAGCAAGTACCCCTGCATCTTTAGGAGAGCGAGCTTCGAACAGTTCTGCAACCCTTGGCAGACCACCTGTAATATCTCTAGTTTTAGATGATTCTTGTGGAATTCTTGCAAGCACATCACCAACCTTAACCTCTTGATTATCGGAAACTGTGATGATATAACCTAATTGGAATGTCACATTAACCGGACTATCAGCATTAGCCAACATCACTTCTTTACCAGTTTCATCCAACAATTTAATTTGAGGGCGGGTCCCTTTTGACTTCCCTGCTTTTTGTTTTGCTTCAACAACAACTAATGATGACAATCCAGTAACATCATCAATCTGCTTGGAAACCGTAATTCCTTCCTCGACATTCTCAAACTTTACCCGACCAGCATACTCAGAAATAATTGGACGTGTATGAGGGTCCCAGGTAGCCATCACTTCTCCTGTTTTGACGACCTTTCCATCTAACACCAAAAGTGTTGCTCCATAAGGGACTTTATGTCTTTCTTTTTCCCTTCCACTATTGTCCTCAATAATAAACTCGCCATTTCTAGAAATCACGACCTGTTCAGAACGTGCATTAGTAACATAACGCATAGTTGAGGTAAATCTAACAATTCCAGAAGATTTTCCTTCAATTTGACTTACAGAAGCAGTTCTAGATACCGCTCCACCAATATGGAATGTTCTCATTGTCAACTGAGTTCCAGGCTCACCAATTGATTGAGCAGCAATTACGCCAACCGCCTCACCTCGGCTAATTAAGTTACCACGACCCAAATCCCTTCCGTAACACTTCGCACAAATTCCATAACGTGTGGCACAAGTCAATGCTGTTCTAACTTGAACTTCATCTATGCCAATATTTTCAATATGCTCAACTTCATCTTCCGTTAAAAGAGTTCCAGCCGGATAAATAACATCCCGACTATCTAAACTAAAAATGTCTGTTGCGGTAACACGCCCTAAAATTCGGTCACTTAAAGGTTCAACAATCTCGCCTCCTTTAACCAGCGCTTTAGTTACAAGCCCTTCATCAGTTCCACAATCATGTTCAGTCACTACAAGATCCTGAGTTACATCTACAAGCCTTCTGGTTAGATATCCTGAATTCGCAGTTTTTAGTGCTGTATCTGCCAGTCCTTTTCTTGCGCCATGGGTTGAAATAAAATATTGCAACACATTCAAACCATCTCTAAAATTAGCTTTAATTGGCGTTTCAATAATAGAACCATCTGGCCTAGCCATCAAACCTCTCATACCAGCAAGCTGTCTCACTTGAGCAGCAGAGCCTCGCGCACCCGAATCTGCCATCATATAAATTGCATTAAATGATTCTTGTTGGATTACGTTACCTTTATCATCTTTCAAAGGCTTACCAGTTGAATCAAGAACTGGCTCCACTCTTAAATGTTTCATCATGGCATCAGCCACTTTATCCCCAGCACGGCCCCAAATATCCACTACTTTATTGTATCGCTCTCCCTGGGTTACAAGACCAGATGCATACTGATCCTCAATTTCCTGAACTTCAGCAGTTGCATCAGCAACCAATTGAACCTTTTCTTTAGGTACCAACATGTCATGCACACAAATTGACATGCCAGCTTTTGTTGCATATTGAAAACCAGTATTTTTAAGTTTATCAGCAAGAATAACAGTATCTCTAATGCCAACTTTTCTAAATCCTGCATTGATGAGTTTTGATATTTCTTTTTTCTTAAGATTCTTATTAATCAAGTCAAAAGATAAACCATCAGGCAAGACATCAGAAAGTAAAGCTCGTCCAACTGTAGTTTCATATCTTTTTACTTTAGACGTTTTACTATTATCAAAATTTAATTCGTATTCACTAATACGCACTGTAACTTTGGCATGTAAATCAACGGCCCCTTGGTCATAAGCACGCCTTACTTCACTAACATCAGAAAATTTCATACCTTCGCCTTTTGCAGCAATTTTTTCACGCGTCATATAATATAAACCCAACACAATGTCCTGAGAAGGCACAATAATAGGCTCTCCATTTGCAGGGGATAATACATTATTTGAGGCTAACATTAATGTTCTAGCTTCCATCTGTGCTTCCAAAGAAAGAGGTATATGAACTGCCATTTGATCTCCATCAAAATCGGCATTAAATGCTGCACAAACAAGAGGGTGTAATTGAATTGCTTTGCCTTCAATAAGCACAGGCTCGAATGCTTGAATACCTAATCTATGAAGAGTAGGCGCTCTGTTCAGAAGCACCGGGTGCTCTCTAATAACATTTTCCAATATATCCCAAACTTCAGGACCTTCCGCCTCAACTACTTTTTTAGCATTCTTGATTGTTGTAGCCAAACCTTTTAATTCAAGCTTATTAAAAATAAATGGCTTAAATAACTCAAGTGCCATTTTTTTGGGCAACCCACACTGATGAAGTTTTAATTGAGGTCCTACAACAATTACAGAACGCCCAGAATAATCTACTCTTTTACCTAATAAGTTTTGTCTAAAACGCCCGCCCTTGCCCTTAATCATGTCAGCTAATGATTTTAGTGGGCTCTTATTTGCACCGGTCATTACCTTTCCACGTCGCCCATTATCAAGCAATGAATCAACAGATTCTTGCAACATCCTCTTTTCATTTTTAACAATGATTTCTGGAGCACGCAAATCAATTAATCGCCTAAGTCTATTATTTCGATTAATCACACGCCTATACAAATCATTCAGGTCTGAAGTAGCAAACCTTCCTCCATCCAACGGTACAAGAGGTCTTAGCTCAGGTGGCAATACAGGAAGTACTTTAAGAATCATCCACTCTGGCTTGATACCAGAATTTTTAAATGCTTCTAATACCTTCAATCGTTTTGCAATTTTTTTAATTTTTGCTTCAGATCCTGTTGTTCCAAGCTCTTCTTTTAACCTTTCAATTTCTGAATGAATATCAATAGACTTTAATAAATCCTCAACTCCCCCTGCCCCCATAACAGCAGTAAATTCATCACCAAATTCCTCAACTTTTGCAATATAATCATCCTCAGTTAAAAGTTGACCTTTAATCAAAGGGGTCATACCAGGATCTACAACAATATATGCTTCAAAATAAAGCACCCTTTCAATATCACGCAAAGGAATATCCAACACCATGCCTAAACGGCTTGGTAAACTCTTTAAGAACCAGATATGAGCAACTGGACTTGCAAGCTCAATCATTCCCATTCTTTCCCTTCTGACCTTGGATAAAGTTACCTCAACGCCGCATTTTTCACAAATTACACCTCGATGTTTAAGTCGTTTATATTTACCACATAAACATTCATAATCCTTTACTGGTCCAAAAATTTTCGCACAAAAAAGGCCATCTCGCTCTGGTTTAAATGTTCGATAATTTATAGTCTCAGGTTTTTTAACTTCACCATAAGACCACGATCTAATTTTTTCAGGAGAGGCTAATGCAATTTTAATCGCATCAAATTCTTCTACTTGTGTTGTCTGCCTAAAAAGGTCTAATAAAGCTTTCATTTACGCTCTCCTTAATTTCTATCTAAATCAATATCGATCGCTAAAGAACGAATTTCTTTAGTTAAAACATTGAATGATTCTGGCATTCCAGCATCAATCTTATGCTCACCCTTAACAATGTTTTCATAAACTTTCGTTCTTCCTAAAACATCATCCGATTTCACTGTTAACATTTCTTGAAGTGTGTAAGCTGCTCCATAGGCTTCCAAAGCCCATACCTCCATTTCACCAAAACGTTGTCCACCAAACTGAGCTTTACCGCCCAGTGGCTGTTGAGTAACAAGTGAATATGGTCCCGTTGATCGAGCGTGCATTTTGTCATCCACTAAATGATGTAGTTTTAAGTAATGCATATAACCAACCGTCACTGGACGATCAAAAGCATCTCCGGTTCTTCCATCATACAAGCACACTTGTGTTTTATTGGAAGCAAAATTCAGCAGCTTAGTATGTTCACTTTCATCCGGATAAGCTAAATCTAACATTTGCTGAATATCTGACTCTGCACCTCCATCAAATACCGGAGTGGCAAAGGGGACCCCTTTAGTTAAGTGAGTTGCGAGCTCTTTCACCTCAGAATCTTTGAGGGATTTAATATCTTCGGATTTACCAGAAGAGGTATTATAAATTTTTTCAAGATAATCTCTAACTTCAGCTACTTTAACTTCCCCTTGAAGCATTTCATTTATTCGATCACCAAGCCCTTTCGCAGCCCAACCTAAATGCACTTCAAGGATTTGTCCAATATTCATTCGAGACGGAACCCCCAGTGGGTTTAAAACAATATCCAATGTTGTTCCATCAGCCATATACGGCATATCTTCAACAGGAACTATTTTTGAAATGACACCCTTATTCCCATGTCGACCAGCCATTTTATCTCCTGGCTGTATTCTTCTTTTCACAGCCATATACACTTTAACCATTTTTTGAACACCAGGAGGCAATTCATCACCTTGAGTGAGTTTTCTTTTCTTCTCCTCAAAGCGGCTATCAAATTCTTTTTTAGCTTTATCAAGATTCTCTTTAAGAGCCTCTAATTTTTTCGAATCTCCATCCTCTTTTAGACGTACATCAAACCAATCATATCTACCTATCTCAGATAAAATCCCCTTAGTAAGCTTGTCACCTTTTTTGATTTCTTTTGGTCCACCAGTTACCACTTTACCCACTAAAAGTTTTTCAATTCGTGTAAAGGTATCATTCTCTACAATTCTTAATTGATCTGCTAAGTCTTTTTGGTAAGCCTCTAATTGATCACCAATAATCTGTTCCGCACGAGCATCCCTATCAATGCCTTCACGAGTGAATACCTGCACATCAATAATTGTTCCAGCCTGTCCAGATGGCACTCTTAAACTCGTATCTTTCACATCAGATGCCTTTTCGCCAAAAATTGCTCTAAGCAACTTTTCCTCTGGAGTCAATTGCGTTTCACCTTTAGGAGTTACTTTCCCTACCAAAACATCCCCAGCTTCAACCTTAGCCCCAATATAAATAATGCCTGACTCATCCAATCTACCTAACATTCTTTCGGATAAATTAGAAATATCTTGAGTTATTTCCTCAGAACCAAGCTTGGTATCTCTAGCAACAACAGTTAACTCTTCAATATGGATTGAAGTATAACGATCATCCGACACTACTCTTTCAGAAATTAATATTGAATCCTCAAAGTTATAACCATTCCATGGCATAAATCCAATTAGCATATTTTGGCCTAGTGCTAACTCGCCAATGTCAGTTGAAGCACCATCAGCAATTACATCTCCACGATTAATTTTATTGCCAATTTTCACTAGTGGTTTCTGATTAATATTAGTATTTTGATTTGATCTAGTGTACTTAGTTAGATTATATATATCTACACCGACCTCATTTTGAGCAGTTTCTTTATCATTCACTTTAACTACTATTCTTTGAGAGTCCACATAATCAACAATCCCTCCACGCTTAGCCTGAACGATTGTTCCTGAATCAATTGCCACTGTTCTCTCAATTCCAGTTCCAACTAAAGCCTTTTCTGCACGCAGACAAGGCACAGCCTGTCTTTGCATATTAGCTCCCATAAGCGCCCTATTTGCATCATTATGTTCTAAAAATGGAATCAGTGAGGCTGCAACAGATACAATTTGACTCGGCGCAACATCCATGTAATCGACATTACCACTTGCTGCCATAGTAAATTCATTTTTGTATCTAGAAGATACGAGTGTTTCCTTAAATTCACCATTAGGATTTAATTCAGAGTTAGCCTGAGCAATTGTATAATCACTTTCTTCGATAGCAGATAAGTAGTTAATGTCAGCTGTTACTTTTCCATTCTCAACTAGTCGATATGGAGTTTCAAGAAAACCATATTTATTTGTTTTGGCAAAGAGCGCAAGAGAATTGATCAAACCAATATTTGGGCCCTCAGGTGTTTCAATTGGACATACTCTTCCATAATGCGTTGAATGCACATCTCTAACCTCGAAACCTGCTCTTTCCCTTGTCAAACCACCAGGTCCCAAAGCAGAGATTCTCCTTTTGTGTGTAATCTCAGATAATGGATTTGTTTGATCCATAAATTGAGATAACTGTGAAGAACCAAAGAATTCTCGAATTGCACTTGAAATAGGCTTAGAATTAATTAAATCATGAGGCATTAAATTATCAGTTTCGGCTTGACCAAGTCGCTCTTTAACAGCTCGCTCTACTCGAACTAGTCCTGTTCTAAACTGATTTTCAACAAGCTCACCCACTGAACGAATACGGCGATTTCCTAGATGATCAATATCATCAATCTCACCCCGACCATTTTTTAATTCAAGTAATAATGCTATCACTGCCAAAATGTCTTCATTCGATAAAATTGATGGTCCAACTTCAGACCTTTCATTAGATTTTTCATAAAATCGCTTAACCCAATCAGCATATTGTTCAAACGACTTAGGGAATGCTCTTCTATTAAACTTCATTCGACCAACATTGGACAAATCATAACGATTAGGATTAAAAAATAATCCTTCAAATAATGCCTGAACAGAATCCTCTGTTGGAGGTTCTCCAGGTCTCATCATTCTGTAAATTGCTACACGAGCACTATATTGATCTGGCACCTCGTCTGTTGCTAACGTTTGAGATATAAAGTCACCCTGATCTAAATCATTAGAATATAATGTTTTAAATGACTGAATACCTAAATCAATCAATTTTTCAATTAATTCTTCAGTGATTTCTGTGTTTGTTTCTGCAATAACCTCACCTGTTTCAGTATCAATTATTGCCTTAGCAATTTTACGACCGATTAAAAATTCATTACTAACTACAATCGTTTTCACTCCAGATTTTTTAATCTCTTTAATATGTTTAACTGTAATTCTTTTATCTTTAGCAATAATTAAATTACCTTTTTTATCGGCAATATCGTGCTTAGCAAGCTCTCCTCTAAGTCGTTCAGGAACAAGCTCAAATTCAAATTTATTTGATTTAATGTTAAATGATTCAAAATCATAAAATGTTGCTAAAATCTCCTCTGCAGACAATCCAAGTGCTTTAAGAAGCGTTGTTACCGGCATTTTTCTTCTTCGATCAATTCTGAAATATAAGTAATCTTTTGGATCAAACTCAAAATCTAGCCATGACCCACGATAAGGAATAATCCTCGCAGAAAATAATAATTTTCCTGAACTATGGGTTTTTCCACGATCATGCTCAAAAAATACGCCTGGGCTACGATGTAATTGAGATACGATGACTCTCTCAGTCCCATTGATCACAAAAGATCCATTTTCAGTCATCAGAGGCATTTCACCCATATAAACTTCTTGCTCTTTTACTTCCTTAACAACTGGCTCTGATGAGTCCCTATCCATTATAGATAAACGAACTGCCACTCTAATAGGAACCCCATAAGTCAATCCTCGTTGTTGACATTCCTTTACATCAAAAACAGCTTTTCCTAGGTTATAACTTACAAAATCAAGCTTAGCGTTTCCTGAATGACTTGAAATAGGAAAAAGTGTATTAAAAGTAGACTGCAAACCTGCGTCTTTTCTTTTTTCAATGGGCACATCTAATTGAAGAAAAGCTTTATAAGATTCAAGCTGCATCGCTAACAAATAAGGTACTTCTAAAACCTTTTCTCTTTTAGCAAAACTTTTTCTAATACGTTTTTTTTCGGTAAAGGAATAGCTCATGGCATCTCCAAAGTTAACAAATATAAATAATAAAAAACTTGCTTCTTTAAATTTTTTTTTATTTAAATTCTCATATTTAATAAAAACAAACAAAGGCTAAGCTCATACAAATAAACTCAGCCCTTATTCAATTTAAATTATTTCAGCTCAGCAGTTGCGCCAGCTTCAGTTAATTTTTTCAGTGCTTCTTCAGCAACATCTTTTGCTAAAGCTTCTTTAACAACTTTTGGAGCTGCATCCACAATATCTTTAGCGTCCTTTAGCCCAAGACCTGTGATTTCTCTCACCACTTTAATCACACTAACTTTGTTGTCGCCAAAACTAGCTAAATGAAGATCAAATTCAGTCTTCTCTTCAACTACTGCTGCATCACCACCTGCAGCTGGAGCAGCAGCTACAGCTGCTGCTGCTGCTGATACCCCAAACTTCTCTTCCATTTCTTTAATCAATTCTGATAAATCTAGAACAGACATTGCACTAATTGCTTCTAATATATCTACTTTTGAAATAGCCATTACTTAATACTCCTAATAATTTTAGTTAAGCCTTATCGAATAAATTTATGCTGGTTTTTGATCACGAACCGCCACTAACCCTCTTACAAATTTTGATGGTACTTCATTTAATGTACGCACAAATTTTACAACAGGAGCCTGCATCGTCCTCATTAACTTAGCAAGTAATTCATCTCGACTTGGTAAGGAAGCAAGAGCTTTAATAGCACTAGCATCCATCTTTTCATTTGGCATAGCCCCTGACTTAATAACAAACAAATCATTTTCTTTAGCAAAATCATTTAGCACTTTTGCTGCAGCTACTGGATCTGTAGAAATTCCAAATACTAATGGACCAACCATATCTTCAGATAATGAAGAAAACGGTGTATCTTCAACTGCTCTTTTTACCAAAGTATTTTTGAGCACTTTAAGATAGACCCCCGCCTTTCTGGCTTCAGTCCTTAGATTTGTCATTTCTCCAACATCCACACCCCGATACTCAGCAAGTATCATGGATTGAGCATCTTCAATCTGTTTATTAACCTCAGCTACAATAGCCTTTTTTTCATCAAGATTCAGACTCAAAATCTTTTCTCCTTCCGTTAAATAAAAGGTATTTATAAAATTTAAATACCACCTAAAACGGCGTCCACTATCAGGATATTACCCTTAAGGGATCCACCATCTGCGTAGGTTTAATTTCTAAATTAAACTTTCGTACCTACGGTCTTTGACAACTTCATTGATAAACTCCACCAATGAACCCAAAGCTCTTTATATGGGATTTAAAATCACCCATAAAACTCAAAAAATAACTCAATAATTTATTTGATTTATCCGTATACCAACCCCCATAGAACTAGAGATAGATAATTTTCTTATAAATACTCCCTTAGTTCCTTCTGGTCTTGCCTTACTCACTACATTCATTAATGCAGTTAAATTACCCTGTAACTGATCAACAGAGAAAGATGCCCTTCCAATCGTGCAATGAATAACTCCTCCTTTGTCAGTTCTGTACTGAACTTGTCCTGCTTTAGCATTCTTAACAGCTTTTTCAGTATCAGTCGTTACTGTTCCAACTTTTGGATTTGGCATCAAGCCACGAGGACCTAATATCTGTCCCAATGACCCTACAATTTTCATTGCATCAGGAGTGGCGATAACTACATCAAAATCCATTGTTCCTTTTTTTATTTGCTCAGCAAGATCATCAAATCCCACAATATCTGCTCCAGCCTTTTTCGCAGCTTCAGCTGCATCACCTTGAGCAAAAACTGCCACACGAGTTGTTTTCCCAGTCCCGTTAGGAAGAACTAGTGCTCCTCGCACTAATTGATCAGATTTCTTCGCATCAATACCTAAATTAATTGCCACATCAACAGATTCGTCAAATTTTGCTTTAGCTGTTTCTTTAACCAATTTTAAGCCTTCTGAAGGTTCGTATACCTTATCTCGATTTACTAACTCAGATAACGTTTTAATTCTTTTACTCATTCCCATCTTAAAACCCCTCCACTTCAATACCCATACTTCTCGCACTTCCAGCTATAGTTCTAACAGCAGCATCCATATCAGCAGCCGTTAAATCGGGTAATTTAGTTTTAGCAATTTCTTCTGCCTGAGCACGTGTGATTTTTCCGACTTTATCAGTATGTGGAACAGGTGAGCCTTTGGCTAATTTTGCTGCTTTTTTTAGCAAAACAGCTGCCGGTGGAGTTTTCATGATAAATGTAAAACTTTTATCTGAAAAAGCAGTAATTACCACAGGAATTGGAAGGCCCAGCTCTACACTTTGAGTTGCAGCATTAAATGCCTTACAAAATTCCATAATATTTAACCCTCTTTGTCCTAATGCAGGCCCTACAGGTGGACTCGGGTTTGCTTTACCAGCTGGGATTTGAAGCTTAATGTATCCTTCTATTTCTTTTGCCATTTTTTACTCTCCTAAATTTTGGTTCAAACGCTTTTTTTAAAAGCTCCCAATTAAAATATTTACTAAACTTCTTTTTCTATCTGACCAAACTCGAGCTCTACAGGAGTAGATCGGCCAAAAATAACTACGGAAACTCGTAACTTACTTTTTTCGTAATTAATTTCTTCAACATTTCCTGAAAAATCCTTGAATGGGCCATCAATTATCCTAATTGACTCCCCAGCTTCAAAAGTTAATTTTTGAGTTGGGTTAACTTTACTATCATCCATTTTTTGTAAAATAATTTCTACTTCAGAATCTTTAATTGGAGTCGGTTTTTGTGCACTACCTCCAATAAATGCTGATACCTTTGGAGTGCTTTTAACCAAATGCCAACTATCATCATTCATATCCATTTGGACCAAAACGTAACCTGGGTAAAGCCTTCTTTCACTAATTGTCTTTTGTCCAGATTTCATTTCAACAACTTCTTCAACTGGGACTAAAATATCGCCAAATTGATCAGCCAAGCCTGATTGTGTAATTCTGTCCACCAATCCTTTTTGAACAATTTTTTCATAGCCTGAAAAGGCTTGAACTGCATACCAACGCTTCGACATTAACTACCTCGCCCTAATAAAATATTTATAATGTATGAAAAACTAATATCAACAAAAGCAAGAAAAATAGCCATAATCACAACTAAAACAAAAACAACTAAGGTCATTTGTATCGTTTCTTTTCTGGTTGGCCATACCACTTTCTTAGCTTCAGTTATTGCATTTCTTAAAAAAACAATCGTCTGTTGCCCTTGGGGTGTTGTCCAAAATACAATTATTGCAGCAATTACTCCAGCTAAAACAATTAAAATTCTTAAAACAACGGGCTGCTCTAGCAACACATAAAACCCAATCAATCCAGCAGCAAAAAATAAAAATGATAAAAACAATTTAATATTAGTTACATTCATTCCTACTTTTTCCTTTTATTGGCAGGCCAGGAGGGCTTCGAACCCCCAACCCTCGGTTTTGGAGACCGATACTCTACCAATTGAGCTACTGGCCTAAAGTTTTTAAATAAACTTCTACTCAACAATCTTTACAACAACACCAGAACCTACTGTTCGTCCACCCTCACGAATAGCAAAGCGTAAGCCTTCTTCCATCGCGATTGGAGCAATTAGTGTTCCAGTAATTGACACATTATCAC
>JBBWVM010000049.1:0-6420 GCA_050256215.1 Methylophilaceae bacterium | reverse complement strand
AATATGTCTTTAATAGCAGTTGGAGGCTATGGCAGACAAGAACTATTCCCGTTTTCCGATATAGATTTTCTCATTCTTCATAACGATATAATAACAAGTCAGATCGAAAAATTAATTAGTCAATTCATTACTGCATGTTGGGATCTCGGTCTAAAAATTGGACACAGCGTTCGAGACCTATCGGAAGTTAAGAAAGAATTTAATGCTGATATCACTACAGCCACTAATCTTACAGAATCAAGATTAATTTGTGGCTCAAACAAATTATTTGTCAAAATGCAGGCTGTCATTGATAAAACTATATCAATAAAAAAATATTACAAAGAAAAAAATAAAGAACAATTAAGGCGCCACAATAAATATAGAGCCTCAGCATATCAACTGGAACCCAATATCAAAGAAAGTCCTGGCGGACTAAGAGATCTACATATGATTCGATGGATTTCGATAAGTCAAAAAAAAGGGAGTACATTCTATGAAATGTATCAAAATAAAATCATCGATAAAGCCGAATTGATCAAAATTAAATATCATGAAAATAAAATTAATAAAAGAAGGATTATGCTTCACATCCTCTCTAACTCTGTTGATGATAGACTCGTGTTTGATCTACAAAACAAGTTAGCATTAGCTTTGGGTTACACCAACAAGAACTACATCAAATCTAGTGAAATTGTTATGAAAAGTTATTATAAATCAGTTAGATATGTAACTTTATTCAATGAAATTATAATTAAAAGATTAGATCCAAACATTAAAACCAAACAATGCCTAAATCATAAACTACCCTTCTTTGTAAGTAATAACTTAATTGAATTAGATAAGCCTCACCTCAAAAAAATAAAGCCATACATATTTGATGCCTTTCTATTATTTCAGAAAAACAAACGAATAAATGGTTTTGGAGCAAATCTTCTGGGCGCACTAAATACTATGTCTTTCGAAATCAATGAGGATTTTAGAAAGGATAAAAGAAATCAAGAATTATTTCTTAAAATTCTTCAAGAAAAAAATAAGGTTAACCGATCATTGAGATTAATGAATAAATGTAATATTTTAGGTAAATTTATTCCTGCATTTGGAAGAATAGTCGCACAAATGCAACATGACTTATTTCATATTTATACTGTTGATGAACACACATTAAATGTTGTTGAAAATATAAGACGGTTTAGCAAAGCAGAACTTAAAGACGAATTTCCTGATTGCTTTGAAATTTTTAGGTTGTTTAAAAAACCTCACGTACTTTATCTCGGAGCTATTTTTCATGACATTGCTAAAGGAAAGGGTGGAAATCATTCAGAGCTAGGTACAATTATTGCAGATCGTTTTTGCAAAAAAATGTTTCTATCGCAAGAGGATACATACATAATACAGTGGCTAGTAAAATCACATTTAAAAATGTCAGAAATATCACAGAAGAAAGACATATCGAACCCCAATGTAATTAATGATTTTAAACATTATGTAGGTAATCAATATCGCTTAGATGCACTATACTTGCTAACCGTTGCAGATATCCGAGGAACTAGTCCGCATGTATGGAATCAATGGAAAGCAACATTATTAAAAGATCTTTATGCAACCACTAAAAAAGCTTTGTCTGAGGAAAACAAAACCATCGAACAAACAATAGACGAAAGAAAGCAATTATCAAAAGAAATATTATCTAAGGATTCGATAGAAAATAATCACTACAAAACATTGTGGGAGAAATTGGGTAATGATTACTTTCTTCGGTTTGATGAGCAAGAAATTGCCTGGCAAACAAAATTGCTTATCCCTCATATCGCAGCCAAAGAGCCGATAGTCAAAGTCCAACACAACCGAGATGGAAATGGTATCAAGGTGCTTATTTATACCAAAGATAATGATTCTTTATTTGTTAAACTTGCTAGCTTTTTCTACAAAATTGGAAGTGAGGTTGTTCAGGCTAAAGTCTACACAACAAAACATAATTACGCATTGGATGTCTTTAATATACTTGATGAGCCCAACCCCAATGTAAATTATAAAAAATTTTTTACATATATCGAATCAGAATTAATCAAGAGATTAAAAAAGAATTTAGTAAATGATATAAAAATTGAAACTAAAAAAACAAGGCAAGCAATTCATCATGAAATTGGTACGAATATTATTTACAAATCAGTTAATAACAAGCAATTTGAATTACAAGTGATTACTGACTCTCGACCAGGGCTTTTAATCCTCATCGTTAATGAAATTAATTTATTAGGATTGTCTATTAGCAATGCAAAAATTAATACATTGGGGCAACGAGCTGAAGACTTTTTTATTATTAACTCAAATAATAAAACAATCTCAAAGCAAAATATAAAAAAATTAATTGATAATATAAAAGTGAAATTATTAGCTTTTGATGGTTAACTTAACATTATCGATTAACTAGAATCTCTTTCCATTTCCTTACACCCAACTGATGGATTGATCTCCCTTTTGGATCAACTGCTACAGTGACCGGCATATCAATCACCTCAAACTCATAAATAGCTTCCATACCCATCTCTGAAAAGGCAACTACTTTGGATGACTTGATTGCCTGAGAAACTAAAAATGCAGAACCGCCAACAGCAATTAGATAAGTAGCTTGATATTTTTTTATGAGCTGAATTGTTTCTTCTCCCCTCTCTGCTTTACCAATCATCCCTAAAATTCCAAAATGACCCAACATTAATTCTGTATATCTATCCATTCGGTCTGCAGTGGTAGGACCTGCAGGCCCTACCACCTCTCCAGCCACTGGACTTACAGGACCAACATAATAAATAAATCTATTTTTTAAATTCAGGCCTTTGGGTAACGGCTCCTTATTCTTAATTAATGCACTTAGTTTTTTATGTGCACCATCTCTCGCCGTGAGAATTTTTCCACTCAACAATAAGCTCTGTCCGGTTTTCCAATTAGCAATATCACTCTTTTTTATATTATTAATATTCACCCTTGTAACATTCTCTTTTGGGCTCCAGCAGACCTTTGGCCATAAATCTAAGTTTGGGATCTTAAATTGAACAGGACCTTTCCCATCTAATTTAAAATGCACATGTCTGTTAGCGGCACAATTTGGGATAACAGCAACTGGCAATGATGCAGCATGAGTAGGATAATCTTTTATCTTCACATCAAGTACAGTAGTAAGGCCGCCTAATCCTTGAGCACCAATGCCTAATTTATTAATTTTGTTATAAAGCTCAAGTCTTAATTCATCAGTTCTATTACTTGGCCCAACTTTAATTAACTCATGAATGTTAATAGGTTCAAATAAGGATTCTTTAGCCAAAAGAACAGCTTTTTCTGCAGTTCCTCCCACCCCTATCCCCAAAACGCCTGGAGGACACCACCCCGCCCCCATCTTAGGAATCAAATCTAAAACATAATCAACCAAGCTATCCGAGGGATTCATCATGCTTAATTGAGCCTTATTTTCAGATCCCGCTCCTTTTGCTGCAATATTAATTTCAACGCCATCACCTTGGACTAAGCTAATATGAGTTATCGCAGGTGTATTGTCTTTAGTATTAATTCGATTGCTTAATGGATTTTTTACGATAGAAGCTCTAAGAATATTACTTTCATTCAAATAAGCCCTGCTAACTCCTGCATTAACCATCTCCTCAACACCCTGATTGGTATCCCACCTTACATTCATACCTACCTTAATAAATGCGATAACAATACCAGTGTCTTGGCAAAGAGGCCTCTTCCCAAAAGCAGATAATTTTGAGCTTGATAAGATTTGAAGCATTGCATCTTTCGCAGGCTCTGACTCTTCAATTTCATAAGCTTTTGTTAATGCTAGTATGAAATCTTCAGAATGATAATATGATATATATTGCAATGCCGAGGCAATGCTTTCAATAAAATCTTCTTGTTTAATAACTTTCATTCAATTGCGGCCCTCTCAACAGCTTTTGCCACCCACTCAAGTAATCGTGGATCAAAAGGTTTAGGAATAAAATAATCTTTGCCAAAAATTAATTGAGGTAAATTATAAATTTTTAAGACTGATGCAGGAACTGGTTCTTTAGCTAACCCAGCAAGAGCATCAGCTGCAGCGAGAAGCATTTTAGTTGTAATCTTTGAGGCTTTAGCATCTAAAGCACCTCGAAATAGAAATGGGAAGCCAAGTACATTATTCACTTGATTTGGAAAATCACTTCTTCCTGTCGCCATTAAAATATCATTTCTAACCTTAAAAGCTTCAGATGGTAAAATTTCTGGATCAGGATTTGCTAATGCAAAAATCACAGGGCGCACAGACATTTTATTCAACAACATAGGGTTTAAAAGGTTTGCTCCTGAAACACCTATAAACACATCCGCACCCTCTATAACTTGACTTAACTCTCTATAATGAGTATCAAAAGCAAGATCTGAATTATATTCATTTAGGTCTTTTCTGCCTTTATAAAGTACTCCACCCTTGTCAACCATAATTATATTTTTAGCCCCCCTGGTCTTCAAAAGACGCGCACATGAACATCCAGCCGCCCCCGCCCCTAAGAAAACTATTTTGACCTCTTCAATATTTTTCTCTTGAATCTCTAAAGCATTCATAAGCCCAGCTAAAACAATTACTGATGTACCATGTTGGTCATCATGAAATACGGGAATATCTAATTTTCGCTTTAATTCATTTTCAATATAAAAACATTCAGGAGCTTTAATATCTTCTAGATTAATTCCTCCGAAAGTAGGTGAAATATTTATAACGGTTTGAATAAACTCATCTGGA
This sequence comes from Methylophilaceae bacterium, assembly GCA_050256215.1. Classification (GTDB taxonomy): domain Bacteria; phylum Pseudomonadota; class Gammaproteobacteria; order Burkholderiales; family Methylophilaceae; genus BACL14. The sequence continues at coordinate 1,664 of JBBWVM010000049.1, read as the reverse complement.
TCGGAAGTATTAATTTCTATATCATAAACATCAATATCTGCAAATTTTTTAAATAATACCCCCTTACCTTCCATAACAGGTTTACTTGCAAGCGCCCCCACATCCCCCAAACCTAATACAGCAGTTCCGTTAGTTATTACAGCAACTAAATTTCCTTTATTAGTATATTTGTATGCTAATTCTGGATTTTCTGAAATTTCTCGGACAGGTTCGGCAACACCAGGAGTATAGGCCAGTGACAACTCTTCGAAGGTCTCACATGGCTTAGAAGGGATAACAGATAACTTTCCAGGTTTTGGATCAGAATGATATAAAAGTGCCTTTTTTTTAAATTGTGCCATGATATCCTTGCTTAAACTTAATGTAATAATACTGGTTCTCTATACAATATGACTCGAGAAGCCCCAATCATCTATTTATTATATAAGAAATTACAAATCAAGTTACATCATCGTAATAAAGATTAATCTGGGGCTGCAGTGGCATTAAAAGTGAAATTCTAGATTTTAGATTGCCCGTACCAGAAAAAACATGATTAACCTTATGCCAATTTGTATATGGAAATGAAAACATACCTCCTTTTTTAAATTGACTGCCAAAGGTCTCTTCACCTTTATCCATTCGGACAGTTGTTGCACCACCTGTATAGTCAATAGTAGGATCTGTAAGGTTTAGAAGTAATTGAAATTGCTGATGTTCAGATGGATGCTGGTGCCAATCAAACTCTCCGACACCGCTTGAATACAAGAAAACTAAAGGTTTTATACCTTTTGATTCCACTTTAACATTGTCACTTATTAGCGCACCGAAATCTCCTTTAATATTAGCCCCAAGCTTTTGGTAGGCATCAAAAAGAGTTTGAAAACATGAATAAAGAGGTTGATGATTTAATGCTTTTAGGCTATCAAATACGAATGAATGAAAAAAAGTTTTATTATGCTCTATGTCTGCTAACCAGTTATTACCATTAAATTTTTCATTTGGCTTATATTTAGATAACAGTACAGATAAAAAAGAAACCACTTCATCACAAACAGTTTGAGATACTTGAGATTTAATAATAAAGCATTCTTTATTAGGGTCTACGGTATGTAGTTGTTTATCACTGATTATTTTCAATTCGTAATCTCTTTTAAGCTAAACATTCAAATCATTTTGAATTGACTTTAATTCCTCTATTGGATTCTTAAATTCCTCATACGACCCCCCCGACCTGTTATACCAATAACGACTATTTGATTCATCACCTTCAATTTTATGTAGAACAGCATGGATTAATTGAGCCCAAGAAGAATTTAACTCTTGAACGATCTTATGAGCACTATCCCAGTCATTATTTAAGGCTAATTTTATCGCCTTAAGACATTTTTCATCATTTTGTGTCATTTAATAAATTCTCTTGATCAACTCTATATTTACAATATACTTTATGTTTATTAAGTAAGCCATTAATTTTTAACGATTCTACTTTACATATTGCACAACGATAGACATTTACGCCTGGATCTATTTTTTCTTGTGGGTAATCTATATAAAATATGTTTTTCATATAAAATATTGTAATATAAATTAAGATTATTTATGTATTTTACATGTTTCAAAGGTTAAAAAATATGTTTAAAAAACACTTAAAAGAAGCAGGGAAAAGTTACCAAAAGCACTTT
>JBBWVM010000048.1:0-3136 GCA_050256215.1 Methylophilaceae bacterium | reverse complement strand
GCTTTCTTATTTTGGATAATACTCATTTAATTAAACAGTCATTTAAACGTATAATTGTACGCTAACTTTAATCTTATTATTTCATGATCACCATCAAAAAAAATGCGATAGTGTTACATTCTTGCGAGAAAATGTTTGCCTTAGTCGACCAGGTGGAACAGTACCCAGAGTTTCTACCTTGGTGTGGACAAGTCGAGGTTATCGAGCGTACCGACAAAATTACACGCGCTGCCATTCAAATTAATTATCATGGAGTTAAGCAGATGTTCACTACTGAAAATACTAAAACCTACCCAAATAAGATGATGATTAAGTTGATTGATGGACCTTTTAAAACCTTAGAAGGACAATGGAAATTTATTGAGCTTGAACAAAATGCCAGTAAAATTGAATTTGAATTACACTATGAGTTTAGTAATCATATTTTGGAAAAACTTATCGCTCCAGTATTCAATATGATTGCTAATACTTTTATTGATAATTTTGTAGCTAAAGCTAATAAGGATGCATATGCCTGACCAAATAATGGTAGAAGTATCTTACGCCCTACCCGAAAAACAAATCATTATCCCTATCAGGGTGCCAAAAGACATTACTGTTAAAGAGGCTATAGAAAGATCGGGTATTCTAAAAGAATTTGATGGCATTAATCTTGAAGAAAGTCACGTCGGTATTTTTGGGAAAACCACCACTCTCGACCATACACTCAGAGACAAAGATCGCGTCGAAATTTATCGACCATTAATTGCAGATCCCAAAGAAATAAGACGCAAAAGAGCGGCCGAAGGAAAAGCAATGAAAAAAGGTAAGTAATATTTTCAGTTTTAGGTCGACCTAAAGCTATGTTTTCTGTATAATTTCGTTTTGCGCGATAAGGAAAACACATGCGTTTGACACCACAGGCCTTAACATTTGACGACGTTCTGCTAGTGCCGGCCCACTCCAATGTCCTCCCCAATTTAGTATCACTAAAAACTCAACTCACTAAAAAGATTAGTTTAAATATTCCACTGGTCTCTGCGGCTATGGATACGGTCACTGAATCTAATTTGGCAATTGCTTTGGCAGAAGAAGGTGGATTAGGCATCATTCATAAGAATATGACCCCCAAAATGCAAGCTAAAAATGTTGACAAAGTAAAACGTTTTGAGTCCGGCATCGTAAATGATCCCATCACAATTGATCCTAACATGACTGTTGATGAAGTCATTAAAATTACACAAAAATATAAAATATCAGGATTACCAGTTCTCGAGAATATGAAAATTGTTGGAATCGTGACTAATCGCGATCTACGATTTGAGAGCAATTTTGCGCAGCCTATTAAAAATATAATGACCCCCAGAGATAAACTGGTAACCGTCAAAGAAGGTGAAAGTAAGGAACAAGTTATACATCTTCTTCATCAACATAGATTGGAACGATTACTTGTTATTGATAATCAAGATCACCTTATGGGTCTCATCACGGTTAAAGATATCCAAAAATCAACCGATCACCCCAATGCCAGCAAAGATGAGCATGGTCGTTTAAGGGTTGGTGCAGCGGTAGGGGTAGGAGATGACACAGAACAAAGGGTTGAATTATTAATTCAAGCTGGAGTGGATATCATAGTTGTAGATACAGCTCATGGTCATTCTCAGGGAGTTTTGGATCGAGTGAAATGGATAAAAAAACAATATCCTAATACTGAAGTTATCGGAGGTAATATTGCTACCGCAGATGCCGCATTAGCACTAATAGATCACGGGGCTGATGGTGTAAAAGTAGGCATCGGTCCTGGCTCTATTTGCACCACAAGAATTGTCACCGGTGTTGGTGTTCCACAAATCACAGCCATTAATAATATAGCTGCGGCACTAATTAAAAATAAAATTCCCTTTATTGCAGATGGAGGCATTCGCTTTTCTGGAGATATTGCAAAGGCTATTGCAGCAGGTGCTCATTCAGTTATGTTAGGTGGTATGTTTGCAGGGACTGAAGAAGCTCCTGGTGAGGTTGAACTCTATCAAGGCAGATCTTATAAATCTTACAGAGGCATGGGATCTATTGGAGCAATGCAAAAAGGCTCAAAAGATCGATATTTTCAGGACTCAGAAAACAACACAGATAAATTAGTTCCAGAAGGTATTGAAGGTCGTGTGCCTTACAAGGGTCCAATGATTAATGTAGTTCACCAGCTCATGGGTGGATTAAGAGCTTCAATGGGCTATGTTGGAGTAGATACAATAGAGGCGATGCAAAAGAAAGCTGCATTTGTACACATCACCAATGCAGGCATTCGTGAATCTCACGTACATGACGTTCAAATCACAAAAGAAGCCCCTAATTATAGAGTTGATTAAATGTATAACAAATATTTAATAACCATAAGAGACAATCTTCATGGATAAAATCCTAATACTTGATTTTGGGTCACAATACACGCAACTGATTGCAAGAAGAGTCAGAGAATTGAATGTTTATTGTGAAATATATCCTTATGATGTCGATCCGTCTCGCATACAAAATTTTCAAGCTCAAGGCATTATCTTATCAGGCGGACCCAATTCGGTTTATGAAGACGAAACCCCCAAAGCACCTGATGAGATATTTGCGTTGAATGTACCCATCTTAGGCATCTGCTATGGCATGCAAACCCTAGTCAATCAATTGGGTGGGCAAGTTAAAACAAGTGATAAGCGTGAATTTGGTTATGCTGAAATTCGGGCCCAAGGCCACTCAAAACTACTTCAAGACATTCAAGACCGGAGTAATAATCAGGGACACGGATTACTAGATGTATGGATGAGTCATGGAGATAAAGTGATTACCCCTCCTCCTAACTTTACCGTTATTGCTAGCAATGACTCGACTCCTATTGCGGGCATTGCAAATGAAACAAAACATTACTATGGATTCCAATTTCATCCAGAAGTAACACACACTCCACAAGGCGGGAAAATAATTGAACGCTTTATAATCGACATTTGTCAGTGCAAAGCAGAATGGAATATGCCTGATTATGTTGAAACAGCAATCGCACATATCAAAGAAACTGTAGGTCAAGATGAAGTTTTATTAGGTTTATCAGGGGGAGTAGATTCGTCAGTAGCTGCTGCCCTCATCCATCGAGCAATAGGAGACCAACTCACCT
>JBBWVM010000047.1:0-3932 GCA_050256215.1 Methylophilaceae bacterium | reverse complement strand
AATAGGGACGCCGTAATCACTCATCACCTTCAAAATTAATTCTCTGCTAGGAATAGGATTTTCATATAATTGATGTTCACTATCTGATTGAGGATCATTTTGTCGAATATTTTTATTTTTTTGAGTCATCTTTATTAATTATTAATTTTATTATATGCATAAAGGTGTTGGATATTACGCCCAATCCCATCAAAGTCTAGCACAAAACCATAAACATACTTATCAGGAACATCCAGACTCATAAAATCAGCTTTTGTTGATTTTTTTATCCTTAATTTTTTATCAAAAAGAACAGCCACCCACACTTCTTTAGCTCCCAGTTCGATTAATTTTTTTTTAATACATGTGAGCGTAATCCCCACATCTAAAATATCATCAAGAATTAATACAGTTTTATTTTTAATGTGCTCAATATTAGGCTCATACAGCCATCTTACTTGATTAGTTCCTGCATTTTGGATATAACGAGTAGCATGAATATAATCAAGCTCAAGGTGAAAATTTAACATTGGGATAAGATGTCCCGCAAAGGGCAAGGCACCTTTCATCACAGGAAGAACAGATACAGACTGACCCTCAAACCTTTCATTACATTCATCAGCAATATTATTTATTGCCTCAATTATTTCTGGATATGAATACAATATAGTGGAGTTCGAAACTAGCTTTTTTAAATTCATGACAATAAAGATTTCAAATATTTTTCTAGCTCTTTGCCTAGAATAGGATTTTTCAATGAAAATTCAATGCTTGCTTTAATAAAATCTAATTTATTACCACAATCGAATCTCATTCCTTCAAATTGAAAGGCATAAACTGGACTTAAAGAAAGCATAGACTTAATACCGTCGGTTAATTGAATTTCATTACCAACACCAAATGAAGTATTTTCCAAAAATTCAAAAATCTTATTAGCAAAAATGTAACGTCCTACTACAGCTAAATCTGATGGTGAATTTTTAGGAAGCGGTTTCTCAACGATTCCATTTAATTGCCTCATATTATCTTTATTATCATCAGTTGAAATCATCCCATAATGGATGGAGGCTGACATATTAATTTTTTGAACAGCAATAATGGATGAGCTAATATCTTCGTATTTTTCAACCATTTGCTTCAAAACACCTTTTTTAGCCTCTATTAAATCATCAGCCAAAACAACCGCAAAAGGCTCATGACCAACAGCTATTTTGGCTTGTAGAATTGCGTGTCCGAGTCCTAAAGGTTCTTCTTGAGTAATATAAGTACACGAAATACCTGATGGAATAATTTGATTCATTTCATCTAAAAGTTTTTTCTTTTGTTCTGAAAGATTGGATATAGACACATCTAAACTAATATCAAAATGTTCTTTAATCGCCCCTTTAGTCTTGCTAGTAATAAAAATAAGGTCCGTGAAGCCTGCATCTATAGCCTCTTCAACGGCATATTGAATAAGTGGCTTATCAGCGATAGGAAGCATCTCTTTTGGGATAGATTTTGTTGCGGGTAAAAAACGAGAACCTAATCCTGCTACAGGAAAAACAACTTTTTTTAATTTCATACCCTGCCCTAAAATCCCTAATTAATAATAAATAATTTTAGTAAATAATAACAGAGGATCATCTATTTATTATCTAACGCGATGACCAATTTTCTTTTTTTTGATGATCTTCATTTCGATCCTTAACCCATGACTCACCGCTATCACTAACCTCTTTCTTCCAAAAAGGTGCGTCAGTTTTAAGAAAATCAATAATGAACTCACAAGCCTGAAAGGCATTACCCCTATTCTTGCTTGAAACAACAATTGCTACAATCAGATCATTAGGCAACAGCTTTCCTACTCGATGAATAATTGAAATCTCATTTAATTCCCATCTTTGTCTTGCTAAACTCTCAATTAACTCCAAAGAACTTTCGGTCATACCTGGATAATGTTCTAAAAACATATAACTTAACCGAGTATCATTAGAAAATTCTCTTACATACCCTGTAAAACTTACAACAGCACCAACATCTGGCTTATCTAAACTAAAATCTTCTATAATTTTACCAACCTTAAAAGATTTTTGAGTAATATAAATAGTCATTTAGCCCCCCGTTATTGGTGGGAAAAAAGCTAATTCATCTCCATCTGAAACCTTATGATCCCAATCACAAAGCACTTGATTGATAGCTGCCTTATATAATTTCTTATTTTTAGATAACTCTAACCATGGCCCCTTCTCGTGCTCACTCATGAACTTTACTAAATCATTAAGTGAATTTAAACTTTTAGGAATTTTAATTTCAGCACTTTGAACCCCAAATAATTCCCTTAGGCTCGCAAAAAATAATATATTAAACTTCATCATTATCTTTTTCAGTAATTATCTTATCCTCAAATTCAAGCAAGGCATTAGGATCCTCCTTTAACTCAACACGTTCAATTTGTGAAAATCTTCTGGATATTTTCTGACTTGTAATATGCACATCCTGTGCTTGTTCATGAGCTTGACGAATATTATCAGCAAGTTTTTTCATACGAGTATCAAAACGTTCAAATTCTTTTCCTAATTTCCCAAGTTCAAACTTAATAATATGTACTTGTTGTCTAGTTTCTACATCTTTTAAAACTGCTCTAGCTGTATTAAGAACTGCCATTAATGTCGTTGGAGAAACAAGCCAAACATGAAGGGCCATTGCTTCATGAATTATCTCAGGGTGGTGAGCATGAATTTCTGCAAACACAGCTTCAGCTGGGATAAACATTACTGCACCATCAGAAGTTTCTTCTGGAATAATATATTTTTTTGCAATATCATTAACATGCTTACGCACATCCAATTTAAATTGTTTTTGAGCTTTGGTTTTATCTAATTCAGAAGCAGACACATCAAACATTTTTTGATAATTTTCCATCGGGAACTTAGAGTCAACCGCTATCGTTCCTGTGGGTTCTGGTAAGAATAAAACACAATCTACCCTTGTTCCATTTGTGAAGGTGTGCTGTAAAGCAAATGAATCTGGAGGTAAAATATTTTTAATTAAACCTTCTAACTGCAATTCACCAAAAGCACCTCTTGATCGCTTATCCCCTAATAGCTCCTGAAGACTGACCATATTAGTTGTTAGTCCATCGATTTTCTTTTGAGCTTCATCAATCGTCGCTAATCTCTCCATAACGCTCACAAAAGTTGCATTAGTTTTTTTAAAGCCCTCCTCTAGTCTTTCGTGAACTTTTCCAGTTATCTCCTCCAATCTTTTATCAACTGATTTTGTTAAGCCTTCAACCGAGGCCATTAATTGTAAAGCGGTATTTTTTAGTGAATTTTGAACAGTTTCCTGCTGAGACTTACCTTGTTCCGATAAGGTTTTATGAAGCCTTTCAATAACATCTTCTCGAATTTTAAATAATGATTCTTGTTGTGATAGCTGAAGAGCCTTTAAAGACTCTCGAGTTGATTTAAGTTCATCAGACACTGTTTTATTAAATCGGTCAGATAATTTATTTAATGCATCATTCACATCCATTATCATTTGCCGATGCTTCTCTTCTAATAATTTTGGTAAATCTTGCTCCTTTTTAGCTTGAGTCGCTTTCCATAAAATAATTAAGCAAATAACTAAAATTACAGCCAAAAGGATTTCGATAATCATGTTTGCTTAAATCCCTCAATCACTAATTTGGTGTTAGTAAAAATATCATCAATATATTCAATGTTTAGTGAAATTCTTACCATACCTTCCTACTTTTTAAAAAAATAATATATATAAAATACTAACAGATTTAATAAAAAATATAATGAATGCTACTCTGCTAAGCTTATTTGAACAGTGGGATGCTGACTCTGAATATTATCTACCGCCTCCTTGGTCAGCATAGCGATCACTAAAACATTTATATCAAAATGTTTATCAAGCACAATGCTCCTATTATTATTAATTACATTAATAATAATTTCTAACAT
>JBBWVM010000046.1:0-2195 GCA_050256215.1 Methylophilaceae bacterium | reverse complement strand
GTCGTGTGCCCTTCAAGGGTCCAATGATTAATGTAGTTCACCAGCTCATGGGTGGATTAAGAGCTTCAATGGGCTATGTTGGAGTAGACACAATAGAAGCAATGCAAAAGAAAGCTGCATTTGTACACATCACCAATGCAGGTATTCGTGAATCTCACGTACATGACGTTCAAATTACAAAAGAAGCCCCTAATTACAGAGTCGATTAATGTATAACAAATATTTAATAACCATGAGAGACAATCTTCATGGATAAGATCCTAATACTTGATTTTGGATCACAATACACACAACTGATTGCAAGAAGAGTCAGAGAGTCGAATGTTTATTGTGAAATATATCCCTATGATGTCGATCCGTCTCGCATACAAAATTTTCAAGCTCAAGGCATTATCTTGTCAGGCGGACCCAATTCAGTTTATGAAGACGAACCCCCCCAAGCGCCTGATGAGATATTTACGTTGAATGTACCCATCTTAGGTATCTGCTATGGCATGCAAACCCTAGTCAACCAATTGGGTGGGCAAGTTAAAACAAGTGATAAGCGTGAATTTGGTTATGCTGAAATTCGGGCCCAAGGTCATTCAAAACTACTTCAAGATATTCAAGACCGGAGTAATGATCAGGGACACGGATTACTAGATGTATGGATGAGTCATGGAGATAAAGTAATTACCCCTCCTCCTGAATTTACTATTATTGCCAGTAATGACTCGACTCCTATTGCGGGCATTGCAAATGAATCAAAACATTATTATGGATTCCAATTTCATCCTGAAGTAACACACACTCCACAAGGCGGGAAAATAATTGAACGCTTTATAATCGACATTTGTCAGTGCAAAGCAGAATGGAATATGCCTGATTATGTTGAAACAGCAGTCGCACATATCAAAGAAACTGTAGGCCAGGATGAGGTTTTGTTAGGTTTGTCAGGGGGAGTAGATTCGTCAGTAGCTGCTGCCCTCATCCATCGAGCAATAGGAGACCAACTCACCTGCATCTTTGTTGACCATGGCCTCTTAAGACTTAATGAAGCTAAGGTAGTAATGAAAACCTTTAATAAAAACTTAGGGGTTAAAGTTATTCATGTAAATGCCACAAAGAAATTCATGTCTGACCTAAAAGGTATTAATGACCCTGAACAAAAAAGAAAAATTATCGGCAGAGACTTTGTAGAAGTTTTCCAAGAACAGGCAGAACAATTTTTCAAAGTAAAATGGCTGGCTCAAGGCACAATCTATCCAGACGTAATCGAGTCTGCTGGTGGAAAAACTAAAAAAGCTCATAACATCAAAAGTCACCACAACGTTGGTGGGCTACCGGACACTCTCAAACTAGAACTCTTAGAGCCACTTAGGGAGCTCTTTAAAGATGAAGTCAGAAAGCTTGGCGTGGTATTAGATTTGCCTAAAGAAATGATATATCGCCACCCCTTTCCAGGCCCAGGTCTCGGAGTAAGAATTTTAGGTGAGGTTAAATTCGAATATGCTGAATTACTAAGACAAGCAGATGCCATTTTTATAGAAGAGCTCAAATTAAGTGGCTGGTATGAAAAAACATCACAAGCCTTTACGGTATTTCTGCCAATAAAATCAGTCGGAGTAATGGGTGATGGAAGAACTTATGAATACGTTATATCATTAAGAGCAGTAGTTACCTCAGACTTTATGACTGCACATTGGGCTGAACTTCCTTACAACTTGCTTGGTAAAGTATCCAACAGAATTATTAATGAAGTTCAGGGTATTAATCGGGTGGTATACGATATTTCCGGAAAACCACCAGCAACAATTGAGTGGGAATAAAAAAACATTCTAAAAATTAAAATAAATAAAAATAAACAATGCCTACAAAATCAGTAATAACATTCATCAATCATGCCTCAGTTACTATCGCAAGTAATAACATTAATTTGTTGTGTGACCCTTGGTTTTCAGGAGATGTTTTTCATAAAGGGTGGAATCTACTCGTAGAAAATAGTGATGAACAAATAAAAGAATTACTAAAAAAAATTACTCATATTTGGATTTCACATGAACATCCAGATCATTTTTCAATAAAATTTTTTAATACATTTACTAAATTGATAAAAGAGCGTGGGATTACTATACTCTTTCAAGAAACCAAAGATAAGCGAGTTGAAAAATTTTTATTAAATAAAAATTTTTCATTTATTAAATTACCCTTTAATA
>JBBWVM010000045.1:0-19875 GCA_050256215.1 Methylophilaceae bacterium | reverse complement strand
CGGTAATCCAGTTGGATTGTTCACATCTGCCAAGGTTACACCAATGCCGATATCCTCAATACCTGTAATAATCACAATATCTCCAGCTTGAGCTTCCTGTACAGATACACGCTCTAATCCCTTAAAACCAAACACTTCGTTTATTTTTCCCTTCCCAACATTTTTATCACCATGCATAATCGCAACTTGGGAACCAGGTTTTAAAATACCATTCATAATTCGCCCCACTCCCATACGTCCGGTATAAGAAGAGTAATCAAGTGCTGATATCTGTAATTGAAGAGGGGCGTCAGGATTACCTTTAGGCGAATCTACATATTTTAATATGGTGTCAAATAAAGGTGACATACTGTCTGAAGTATCCTCTTCTTTTAGTTTTGCAAATCCATTAATAGCAGACGCATACACCACTTGAAAATCAAGTTGTTCATCAGTTGCGCCTAGATTAGCAAACAAATCAAAAGTTTGATTAATTACCCAGTTACAACGAGCACCCTGCCTATCAATCTTATTAAGTACAACAATAGGCTTTAATCCTAAAGCTAAAGCTTTTTTTGTGACAAATCGAGTATGTGGCATAGGACCTTCTACCGCGTCCACTAACAACACCACACCATCAACCATACCTAAAACACGCTCAACCTCCCCACCAAAATCAGCATGTCCCGGAGTATCTACAATATTAATATGTGTATCCTCATAAAGCACAGCAGTATTTTTCGCAAGAATGGTGATGCCTCTTTCCTTCTCTAATTCATTAGAGTCCATCACGCGCTCATTAATTTGTTGATGCTGAGCAAATGTACCTGATTGTTGAAGAAGTTTATCAACCAAAGTAGTTTTGCCATGATCTACATGAGCAATAATGGCGACATTTCTAATTTTACGTGACATAAAGGGCTACCAAAATATATTTAATGAGGCGCGATTCTATCATAGAACCTTGCTAAAAAGGATTTAGAGGGAAACTGGTTACTTTAATTTTGGGAGAACTTTGGCTACAGCTTCCTTTGCGGAAGATCTGGCTTGATCAACATCATCTGAAGTAGCAAGCACCACCCCCATTCTTCTTCTTTTAAAAGATTGGGGCTTTCCAAAGAGCCTAATATCAACATTAGGCTTTAATAGCGCCTGTTCAATTCCATCAAAAACAATAGCTTTAGCATCGTGTCGACCATAAATAACCGCACTAGCACCACAGTTTTCAAGTGCAACATTAACAGGTAATCCTAAAATGGCCTTCGCATGCAATTCAAACTCTGACTGCCTTTGCGTTGCCATTGTAACCATTCCCGTATCATGCGGTCTCGGGCTAACTTCTGAAAACCAAACCGCATCTTGCTTAATGAATAATTCAACACCAAATACCCCTAACCCACCTAAAGCCTCTGTAACTTTCTTGGCAATTTCTTGCGAGTCTTTTAAGGCTTTTTCACTCATCGCTTGAGGCTGCCAGCTCTCAACATAATCACCCTGTTCTTGACGATGACCTATAGGCTCACAAAAGTAAGTCTCAATCACTCCTTGACTATTTTTTGCTCTAACAGTTAGCAATGTAATCTCATAATCGAAAACAATCTGACCTTCAACAATAACTACCCCCTGATCAACACGTCCTGCTGTGGCCGCATGATCCCATGCTCTTTTTATTTCATCCTCACCAGTAATCCTAGATTGCCCCTTACCTGAAGATGACATAGTAGGTTTGATAAAACAAGGGAATCCTACATGCTCCTTAATAACCCTTTTAAGCTCTTCATAACTACGCGCAAAAGCATAAGGTGAAGTAGGTAAGTGAAGGATTTCAGCCGCCAATTTCCGGATACCTTCTCGATTCATAGTCAGTTGTATTGCTTTTACACTTGGTACGACTGTAGATCGCCCTTGTGCTTCAATTTTTTCAAGCAATTGTGTATTAATAGCTTCTATTTCTGGGACAATATAGTGAGGATTTTCTTGATCAATAACAGCTTGAAGTGCACCAGCATCAGTCATATCAATTACATGTGATCGATGAGCCACTTGGTGCCCTGGAGCATTTTTATAACGATCAACGGCAATTACTTCAACTCCTAGCCTTTGTAAAGAAATAATCACTTCCTTACCTAGCTCACCACTTCCTAAAAGCATGACACGAGTTGCTGAAGGGCTAAGTGGAGTTCCAATTTGCATATTAAGTCTCGTAAATAATCACAGGCTATTATAACAACAGATTAACAACTTAGTTAGCAGAGTTCTTATGAGCTATTTGTGTCATACATTTAAAAGTCAAAAATCAAACCCACATTAAAAGACCTAATTTTTTTTACCTAAAATCCATCATTAAAATTCGTATCTCAACCCAATCCATCCAGAGCGAGGTGCGCCAGGAACCAAGCTTGCCACATCTCTCTCAGCACCGAAGGTTCGGTCTGTTTGAACAAATGTTTGAGCCATACGCCCGCCCGTATAATACTCATTATCAAAAACATTAATAAGCTTAGCGTACAATTTTAAACCATTAAGAGTACCTGAAAAATGGTAAGCAGAATCTAAATTTAATGTAGTATAACCAGGAACTTCACCTTGAACACCGTTACTTTCATTGTGTTTTTGATTTTCATTACCCATCATAAAAGAAGAGCTAAAAGTTGTTGCTGTAGCGCCTAAATACCAAGCCGGCTGTAGTTGATACTTAACCCTAATCTTAAAGTTATGCTTAGGGATATTAGGTAGATAATCACCATCTTTCACTTGAATCGCACTACCAGCCCCTGCAGAGGAATTAACCTCACTCACCATTGTAAAATCACTGCCATAACGCGCCGCAATATAGCCATAGCTAAAATCTAACGACAATTTATCGAACTGCGTGGCCAGTCCTAAATCTACGCCTTGCCTTGTAGTTTTGCTAACATTGGTGAAATACCCCGCTGCATTTGATGCATTAGCATAAATAAATAAAATATCATCATGATTAGTTGCATCATAAACAGCAAGATTCCAAGTTACAAAATTATTCAACTGCCCACGCGCACCTATCTCAACAGTCTTAGCAACTACTTGATCTAATGGTGGATCATCAGCCATTTGCGTTGGTAAATTACAGGGTTGGTCTGGATTTGAACAACCCAACTCGATGCTGGTAGGCGCACGACTTGACTCGCTATAGGAGACATAAGTACTATAATTTTCAGTAGGGCTAAAGACTAAACCGATAGAAGGATTTAAACGATCGTAGTCATGTTCACTTGTTAATGAAGCCTCTGCGCCTGGAGCATTAAAAGTATCTTTATTGTCTATCGTGACGTAGTTATAACGAATGGCTGTATTTAGACTTAAAGACTCAGTTAAGGCGTGGGTATTAGTCACAAATAAACCATATGTTTCAGTTTTGCCTTTCAGTCCTGTTGTTTGTGTGTCGGCTCCCAAGCTTCCACCAAAAAAACCAGAAAGCATTAAGGTCGAAATCTCCTGAGTTGATTGCCTAAATTTTACTAAAGAATATTCATAAGATGCCCCGACAATTAACTGATTTCTACGACCTATCCAATCACTATCAAATGTTAATTGACCATTAGCACCATATGCATCTTGCTTGGTAATGGTTCTATTTAAAGATCCTTCTGAGTCACCCGCCTCTTCCCAATCATCATTTAAATCTCCATTATAGGTACTCTGATCTAAACGTCGCCAATAAACATTACCTGAAGCCATAGTCATGTCATCAATAAAATGCATCCCGTTTAAAGAAAATTGACCATAATCATTTCTTGTTTGATCTTCTAATGTGTGAATGCCTTCGTTATCACCGCCTAATAAATCTTTCGGAGTAAGTCCATTCCCAATCAACTTATTATGTGCGCCAGTATAACTGACCTCGAAACGTGAAGTATCAGTATCCCAACCCCCCTTACTAAACCACTGATTCACATAGGTAGGAGAAAAATCACGCCAGCCATCTTCTTCAAAATACTCATAACCAAGATAATAATCAAATTGGCCATCCTCCGAAATACCACCTGATTCAACTAAGCCAACATGCCTCCCCCATGAACCTACCAAAACATCTGATGCTGACTTATTAAAGGTACGTCCACTTTTAGTTTGCATGCTTATAGAGCCCCCCAGAGTATTCAATCCATAAACAGGATTAGATCCTCCTACTAGCTGCATATCTGCAATTGCAAAATTTGGAATAAGATCCCAAAGTACATTATTACTAAATGGTTGATTTGCTCGAATACCATCAATATAAATTGATAGGCCTTGCGGATTTCCAACAATCGGTGTGGCATTGTAACCACGATAATTTAATTCCACCTGATAAGGATTACCAGCCACCTCGTTTACAGTCACCCCCTGAAGATTATTCACCATGTAATCAGCAATACTTACTCCTGACTGCTCTGCAACCTCCTCTGAGGTCACGATCTGAACGGCTGAGGGCACCATGTTGACAGGTAATCCAATTGAAGGAAGAGGGGTTGCAGAGTAAACATCAATTTGGTTGATTTGAATATCCTCAGCAAATGAATGCAAAGTACATAATCCAAAACAAATGGATACTAAATAAATTTTTAGTTTCATTAAATTAACACAGGCTTTTTGACTTAAAAGATTATAAAGATTTAATTCCCGATGGGCAAGATTCCTTCCACGCAATAAATGCATTATTGATGATTAATCCACTCTAATTGATAACCCAATTCATCTTGGGTAGATTGAAATTCATGATGCACCCCAAATCTGGGTACTGCGACTAGCCTATCCTCTGAAAAAATAAGCGGAATTGAGTCTCGTTCCCATGGGGGTATTTTTGAGGTTCGTAATAAATACTTTAACGTTCTAGAAGGTCTGTTTTCATTAGGCTTAAATCGTTCTCCTCCAATTCTATTTTGAATTCTCAAAGTAGTAACGCCTAACTTTGATAAAGACAAGCCATCACCGATTGTTTTCTTAAATAAAAGTTTTGTTTGATCAGGCAGTGTAATTTCATCTTCTCCATGCCACATAAGCTCGTAAGGCATTAATTTATTTTTTTTCTCAACCAAATAAAGCTGACCTTGATAGGCCCTAATAGTCATTAAAGGTGCGATACTAATATTCAACATGGCATCTTTTTTAACATGAAGAATTTGATTAAATAATTCCTCCATTGTTTTTTTACTTGGCATTAATTGTTGATTATGATTTAACCACCACCTAATTAAATTAATTACACGTTCTTTGGGTAGCTTTTTTAACATACTTAAAGACAATTGAGATTTATCATTAAAGAAATATTGTTCTGCATCTTCCTTTGCAATAGATTCATTAATGCTTAATCCATCGGCAATATTATCAGCGGACCGACTAATAGTTTGAATAATATTAGGGTATCTAGACTCAATTAAAGGCAAAACCTTTTGTCTTAAAAAATTTCTATCATAATAAAGATCATCATTGCTTTCATCATCAATAAAATTGACTTTATTTTGACGCGCAAACTCTTCAATTAATTGACGCTTCAAACCTAAAAAAGGCCGCCAAATTTTTCTATCACTATCATAATTTTGCATAGCAGCAAGACCTTTAAGTCCGCTACCTCTGAAAAGCTGAAGCATTAAAGTTTCTGCTTGATCATTTTGATGATGAGCTAAGACTAAAATTCCATACCGATATTTTTCAAAAACTTGATAGCGTTGTTTTCTTGCAGCAGCCTCAACCCCCATGCCACGATCTGATTGGATATCAACCTTCTCATAACTAAGATCAACCCCCAGAATATCACATTGTTTTTGACAGAAAGAGAGCCAATGATCTGCATTTTGACTTAAGCCATGATGCACATGAATAGCACGTAATGACATTTGAATATCTGAGCGCAATTGATATAACACCACCATCAAAACCATTGAGTCCATACCGCCACTAAGTGCAATATCTATCTGAATAGGTTGGTGTAATTTAAGAAAATGTTGATGATAAGAATTTAATACAGCCGATAAAAGTTCAGTATTATTTTTCACTTTCTTTAATTTGTCCAAAACTCATTAGGCGCTCATATCTATTTTTTAAGAGTGAATCAATAGGTTCTTTAGTTAATTTACTTAATACTTTTTTAAGGGCTATTTTTACATTTTTCAGTGTTGTATCAAAATCACGATGAGCACCTCCTATCGGCTCTAAAATAATTTGATCAGTTAAGCCAAGCTTCTTAATTCTTGTTGAAGTAATACCCAATGTATCTGCCGCTACCTCTGCCATATCAGCTTTCTTCCATAAAATAGAAGCGCAACCTTCTGGCGAAATAACTGAATACGTTGAGAATTGCAACATCATTAAGTAATCTACAACACCCAGTGCTAATGCACCTCCTGAGCCTCCCTCACCAATCACAACACCAATAATGGGTGTCTTAAGTTCAGACATCACATATAAATTTCTCGCAATTGCTTCAGACTGACCACGCTCTTCAGCACCAATACCTGGGTAAGCTCCCGGCGTGTCAATTAATGTAATAATAGGCAGTGAAAATTTTTCTGCAAGTTTAAATAAACGCAAAGCCTTTCGGTAACCCTCAGGTCGTGGCATACCAAAATTACGATATTGTCTTTCTTTGGTATCACGTCCCTTTTGGTGACCTATAACCATTACAGACATTCCATTAAAAGTCGCTAGCCCCCCTACGATCGCAGGGTCATCTGAAAAAGCACGATCGCCATGCAACTCATTAAAATCAGTAAAGATTGCTTTAATATAATCTAATGTATAGGGACGTTGAGGATGTCTCGCTACTTGGGAAATCTCCCAAGCGCTTAAATTATCATAAATCTCGTAATAGAGCTTTTCTAGTTTCTCATTAAGCTGTTTTAACTCTCTTGAGATATCTAATGATGGATGTTCTTCATGTACTTTTTGAAGACTTTCAATTTTATTTTCCAAACTTTTAATTGGCTTTTCAAATTCTAGGTAAGTACGTTTCTTTAGCTTCATTATTTATAAGATTACTAAAATTAAAGGAATTAATTATAAAGTATTTTTACGTTGTCATCTTGGAATGATTCTATAAGTCCAAAAATTAAATCTTCATGCAAGGTCACTTCCCATTCTGGACCTAAAAGAAGCTCAACTTTACCTTGTTCATTTTGATATTCAATCTTAACTCGACATTTTTTTATCTCGGTACCAAAGTTTCCATTGCAATAAGGTTTAAGCAGTTGCTTTAATATCCCCGCACCTTTTTGATTATTTAATGAAATTTTTAAAAGCTGTGCTTTGATGCTTTGTATAGTGAGTAAATCATAAATCTTCATTGCACTCACACGATTTCCTCCAGTAAAGTCATCGTGACTCACACGCCCTTCCACAAAAACCAATTGATCTTCTTTAATTAGTTCATAATATTGATTGAGCACACCATTACCTACCATCACATCAATGTAACCTTCTGCATCATCCAAGGTCACAATTGCGATCTTACCTCGACTCGTCATTCTAAAACGAACACTTGCAATAATGCCTGCTATTAAATAAACAGATTTTCGTGGAACAAGTTTAGTAAGATTGATAGAAATAAACTCTCTAATCATTTTTCGATAATGGGTAAATGGGTGTCCACTAAAATAAAAACCAAGCGCAGATTTCTCTTCTAACAATTGTTTTTGTTGAACCCATTTTGTCATCTTTACCAATGTAATTGGAGAAGTGTCTTTCTCATCAAACAGGCTATCCTGACCTTTATGAGAGTTTATCTGATCAGCAATATTAATTGACAAATTCACACTCGCCAATAAAGAAGCTCGATTAGATTCTAGCTGATCAAAAGCACCAGCACGAATTAAAGATTCGATCACACGTCGATTAACCTTCCTAAGATCGAGTCTTGAAGTGAAATCAAATAAAGATTCGAAAGCACCGTGAGCCTCCCTGTCTTCTAATATCACTTCAATTGCTGATAATCCAGTTCCTTTGACAGCACCTAACCCATATAGAATTTGTTTTAGATTTAAAGACAGGAATTTAAATCCACTTCGATTAATATCGGGAGGTAATAATTCAATCTTATTACGCCGACAATCATCAAATAAAAGATGAATGTTATCGGTATTATTCATATCCGCTGACATCGAGGCCGCAATAAATGCAGAAGCATAATGCGTTTTTAAATATCCAGTTTGATAGGCAATTTTAGCGTAAGCTGCCGCATGAGATTTATTAAATCCATAACCCGCAAATTTTTCAAGTAAATTAAATAAATCATTTGCCTGCCTCTGGTTAAGATTATTTTTAGTAGCGCCAACAATAAAGTCTGCACGTTGCGCATCCATCTCCTCAACTTTCTTTTTTCCCATTGCCCGTCTTAAAAGATCAGCAGCACCTAGGCTATAACCAGCAACCGTTTGTGCAATTTGCATTACCTGCTCTTGGTAGATAGCGATACCGTAGGTTTCTTTTAAGATCGATTCGGTCGCGGGGTGCGGATAGACCACCTGTTGCTGACCATTCTTTCTTCTACAAAAATCAGGAATCAATTCCATAGGTCCTGGTCGATATAAAGCAACCAAAGCTACAATATCCTCAAAACAATCAGGCTTCGCCTGTTTAAGCATATCCTTCATACCCCTAGACTCTAATTGAAATACTGCCGTAGTATTTGCCGCCTTCAATAGATCATAAGTAGGCTTATCATCAATTGGAATCTGATCTAAGTCTAGATCAGGTAATTGTTCTTTTTGTCTAATCTGGTTAGCATTATTTACTGCCATTGAAATAATAGTTAAGGTCCTCAATCCCAAAAAGTCAAATTTTACTAAGCCCAAGGATTCAACATCATCCTTATCAAATTGACTCACAATGCCTTCCCCATCAGGTTGGCAATAAATAGGTGAAAATTTAGAAATTTTTGTGGGGGCAATTAGTACACCACCCGCGTGCATGCTGACATTCCTAACCAACCCTTCAAGTCTAAGAGCTAAATCAAACAATTCTTTAACTTCTTCCTCTTTTTTAATACGATCCTTAATTTGAGGTTCTTTTTCAATCGCCTCTTTTAAGGTAATCCCAATTTCGATTGGTACTAATTTGGCAATAGAATCGACAAAATTAAATGGTAAATCTAACACCCTACCTACATCTCGAATCACAGCTCTTGCAGCCATCGTACCAAAAGTAGCTATCTGTGAAACTGATTCTGAACCGTACTTTTCTTTAACGTAGCCAATAACCCTATCCCGACCCTCTTGACAAAAATCGATATCAAAATCAGGCATAGATACTCGGTCGGGATTAAGAAATCTCTCAAAAAGTAAGTTATACGCCAAAGGATCAAGATCGGTAATCCCCAAACTATAAGCAATAAGAGAACCTGCCCCTGACCCTCTGCCAGGTCCTACAGGAATACCATTTCGTTTTGACCAGTTAATAAAATCAGCCACAATTAAGAAATAGCCTGCATAGCCCATTTGATTAATTACCCCTGCCTCAAAATTTAATCGCTCAGTATATTTAGGGGTTTGGAAATTTCTATCTGACAAATCAGGGTATAAATTCTTTAGTCTTTTCTCAAGCCCAGTCTGAGACTCTGAAAGTAAATACTCATCAATTTTCATATCATTAGGAATCGGAAAATTAGGTAAATAATTTTCCCCCAAATGAAAATGAAAATTACAACGCTTGGCAATCCCGACTGAATTTTGAAGTGCTACAGGAATATCTTTAAATAAATCTTGCATCTCCTGAGCGCTTTTAAAATATTGCTCTGAAGTAAACTGCTTTGGCCTTCTTCTGTCTCCTAAAATATAGCCCTCAGCAATACAGGTCTTAGACTCATGCGCCCTAAAATCATCCTGATTCATAAACTGAATGGGGTGTGTAGCGACCACTGGGATTTGTTGCTTCACTGCAAAAAATAACGCCTGCTGAATATACCTTTCTTGCTCCTCCTTAAACTTATTTTGCCCATGTCTTTGTAGTTCAAGATAAAACCGATCACCAAAATGTTCCTTCCATATCAACAACGATTTTTGCGCTTCCTCAATCTTATCTTGCAAAATAAGTTGACCAATCTCACCGCTGGTGGCACCTGATAGAACAATTAAATCTTGATTGAATTCATTAAGTAACCATGAGGACTTAATCTCGACGCGACCACGATATTGGTTTTCTAAATAAGCTTTTGAGAGAAGTTGGGTTAAGTTTAAATAGCCTGTCTGAGACTGACATAACAATAAACTACGATAAGGCTGATCACGATTAGATTCATTTTCAATCCAAACATCACAACCAATAATTGGCTTAACCCCTTTCGCAATAGCTGCCTTATAAAATTTTACAGCACCAAAAATATTACTTAAATCTGTTAAAGCAAGAGCCGGCATGTGAATCTGAGATCCATAATTCACATAGTCTGAAATTCTAACAATACCATCAGTGATTGAGTATTCACTATGGCATCTAAGGTGTATAAATTGAGGTTGATCTAAATCTTGCATATAAAATTATTTTACCTTAGAAGGTTTGATAGAATGGTTATAAATTGAAATTTATTTTATACCTAAGGAGAAACAATTATGAGTCAGGTTAAATTAAAAGGTGATTCAGTCAGTATAGGTGGTCAATTCCCCAGTACTGGAGACTTCGTGAAAGACTTTAGCTTAGCTAATGTTAAACGTGAAAATGTAAATTTAGCTAGTTTTGGATCAAAAAAGAAGCTTTTAAATATATTCCCAAGCATTGATACACCGACTTGCGCCCTATCAGTTAAACGATTTAATAATGAAGCAGCTGGTCTTGATAATACTGTAGTGTTATGCATCTCAGCAGATTTACCTTTTGCACAAAAACGTTTTTGTGGTACCGAAGGGACTGATAATGTAGAAACACTTTCAGCATTTAGAAATATAGCTCAATTCTCAAATGATTATGGTGTGGCAATTTTAGATTCAAGCCTTCAGGGACTCACTACCCGAGCCGTGATTATTCTTGATGAAACGAATAAGGTTATTTATAGTGAATTAGCCCCAGAAATTACCGAAGAGCCTAATTACGAGGCGGCATTAAGTGCGTTGAAATAATTACGTCCTATTACTTCCTGCTACCATCTTAATTTCAAATAAACGACAATCTAAGGCACCGTTATAAAGCGGTGTCTTTTTACTAGGAGCCAAACGCATGAGCTTTGGCATTCTTAAGTCGCTGGTTAAAAAATAAGTACGCCATCCTGCAAATTTCTTTTTAAGCGTTGTGGCCCAAACAGGGTAAGCAGCGGCTAAATCCTCATCCTCCCCGATCCTTTCACCATATGGTGGATTAGTTACCAATATGCCTTCGCTTAAAGGAGCAGTAATTTCATTAAAATTCTTACAAGATAATTGAACGACTTGCGCCAGCTCTGCCGCTTTTAAATTACCTTTTGCTACACGCACCGCTCTTAAATCATTATCTGATCCGTAGATTCTTGCAAAATCTAATGATTTAATTTTAGATTGATATTCTACTTTTAATTTTTTAAACAACGCTCCATCAAAATTCTTCCATTGTTCAAAACCAAAATGTCTTTTAAGACCTGGGGCCTGATCAACTGCAATCATAGCGGCCTCAATTAAAAATGTGCCACTGCCACACATAGGATCCAACAGTGCCTCGCCTGGTTTCCAACCTGTCATATGTAAAATCCCTGCAGCTAAATTTTCGCGGATAGGAGCTTCTACACTCGATTTCCTAAACCCCCTTTGGTAAAGTGGTCGCCCTGAAGTGTCTAAGTAAATCTGGTATTCATTTTGTTCTAAATAAAGATGTATCCTGACATTAGGTTCTCTAATATCCACGTCGGGGCGCCGATTCATTTGATTTCTAAATTGATCACAAACGGCATCCTTAATTCTTAAAGTCATAAAATCAATACTTTTAAGTGGACATTTAACTCCTGTGGTGCTGACTTTAATCGAATGAGAAACATTAAATAGGTCTGACCACTTTATGGCTAACGCAGCCTCATATAAGTCTTCTTCTGTTTGATACGAACCACTATCCACACGATATAGAATACGAGTAGCAATTCGACTAGTTAAATTAGCTCGATACATCACTTCTAAGGTTGAGGTAAAACTCACCCCTCCATCAACCATATTAATCTTTTCAGCCTTAAGTATCTTCAATTCATCGGTCAAAATATTTTCAAGACCACGAGGGCATGAAGCAAAGTAGTTAAATTTCAATATATATCCTAATCAAAACGAAATCGGTTAGATGTGTCTTGTACGTTATTTTTAATTAGCCGGTTGAAATATACCATCAAATTTAGATTAATTTTTTTTTCGAGTAAATTTATTTTTTTTCGCAAAATATCAACACGCAGCTCTTCAGGAAGTCCGTTAAAAGCAAACACTATAACATTACCAGGGTTACCTGAATTGGCGTACAGAACACGATTGTCAAATACAGATTTGATTCGGTCAATATAAAGTGGTGTTTTGGAATCAGATCCCCATAAATTAATTACAAATAAGCCCTGATTCGACAGCGTTGCTCTGCAAGATTCAAAATAAGATACGCAACAAAACTCCTCAGGCAAGCCATATTCCTCAAAGGCATCAGATAAAACCAAATCATATTGAGTTTCCGAGTTTTTAATAAATTGAATACCATCCCCTTGAGTAATAATAAATCTTAAAGATTCCTTTGGCAGCTTAAAAAAATGCTTAGCTATCTGAATAACTTGTGGGTTCAACTCCAATATAATTATTTTTACCTTATTAAAGTATTTATAAAAAAACTTAGGCATAGATCCTCCGCCCAAACCTACCAATAACATTTTTTTCGGTGATTTTAAGAATAATGTAGATAAAGCCATTACCTGGGTGTAATCTAATTCTAAATAACTAGGATCATCTATTCTCATTGAGCTTTGAACTGTGATTGATCCAAGATGCATAGATCTTACCCCATCAATCTCACTCACTTCGACTGGCATATTCTCAAAAAAATCCTTTGAGGACTGAGGCTTTATATTAAAAAGCTTAGTAATTATTTTATTAGATATCGACATCTTATTGATTCACCAGATTAGCCCACACTTTATCAAGTCGCTTTACGGATATCGGATAAGGTGTTTTAAGTTCCTGAGCATATAAAGAAACTCTCAATTCCTGAATAGCCCATTGAAAGTCAATATAAGCTCGCGGAATTTCTTGTTCGTTCTCGACAAAATCTATCACTTTTTCTATCCATTTTTCTTGTAGACGATTAATGCCCCTAAAGACTTCGCGGTCATTGTCTTGACGTTGACTATATTTTTTTACTCTAATCTTAATGGCCTTTAAGTATCTAGGGATATGGAATACTTGTTCAAATAAAAATAAAGGTTTTTCATAGGGAGGTAAAAGCACCTCTAATTGCTCATCTACATCGTTCAAAACTAATTGAGGTAAATGCTTAAGATTATTTAATTCCACCGACAAATCATGATACGCCTTAGCAATCTCAACCAAAGACTCGGAAAGCTCTTGGGCAGCCTCAGAAATTCTTTTTTTAGCAAAAGCTACCAACAAATTAAATTCTTTTTGTGTCCTTGGTACAGGATTTTTCCATGCCATAGATTCATTCATCACTACTTCAAAGTAATTATCCTTTAAGTCTTCAGAATCAATATAGGTTCTTAAAAACAATGCAAACTGATCAAATCGTGGCGGTATTTTTTGTAATACTTTAACCTTGTCTCTCAGTTGTATTTGAAGAAGGCATTTCACGCCCTCGTAATGGATTCCATGTGCCTCTTCTGGGTGATCTAAAACCTTTAGATCCACATAATCTCCTTGATTAATAAGTGCTGGAAAGCCTGAGATCTGATCCCCATTCCATAACTCACTTACTGTTTCAGGTATATCAAATTCAGGCCAATATTTAAGATTTTCCTGTTCGATATTAAAAGCAATTTCTTTAATTACCTCTGTAACTTTTTCTTTATGTGTTCGTTGAAGTTGACTTAGGTCTCGAGATGAATCAATCTCGTGGCCTACTTCATCAATAATTGAAAAATTTACTTTTAGATGCTCAGGTAATGTTTTTAGTAAAAGGTTATCTACCCTAAAGTGAGTATTAGTTTTTTTTCTAATAAATTGAGTTAAAGCTTCATTAAAAGTAAGATTATGATCAGCTTGCGCTAGAAACTCAGTAACAAATTTAGGCGCGGGACCACACTGCCCCCTCAACGACTTAGGCATTGCCTTGACAAGGAATGTAACTTTCTCACGAATCATCCCAGGCACTAACCAATCAAACTTCTCTGGCTTAATCTGACTTAAGCTTGAAAATGAAAATGCAGCAGTTAATCCGTCGTTGGGATGATTAGGCTCAAAGTGATATTTTAATCTCACAGGAATATTATTAACATCAATAGATTCTGGGTATTGAATTTCATCAACCTGGTCTGCACTTCTTTGCATTAGGTATTCTTTAGTTAAGAATAAATATTTTGGATCATCCCGCTCAATTACTTTTCGCCAAGACTCGAAGCCTGCACCATTCATTACATCACTTGCAATTTTGTTATCGTAAAATTGACAAAGAATATCCTCACTAATTAATATATCCTGTCGTCTAGATTTATGTTCTAGCTTCTCAATCTCATTTATAAGCGATAGATTATGGTTCCAAAAAGGCGCGGTTGTTTCGTACTCCATCTCAACCAACCCTTGCCTAATAAATATCTCCCTAGACTGAACAAGATCAATTGAACCGTAGTGCACCGTCTTGCTCGGATTTATAATCAATCCATAGAGTAATGTTTTTTGTGTTGCATCAACACGACTTAATTTTTTATTCCAACGAGGATTGCTGTATTCAAAGTCAACTAGGTGAACAGCCAATTTCTCCACCCAACTTACATCAATTTGAGCAATACATTGCGCATACAGTCTTCCGGTATCTATAATCTCAGCTGCCATAATCCATTTAAAGTTTTTATTTCGATAAAGTCTTGGGCCTATTAAAAACTTAATGCCACGCGTCCCTTTATATTCATAGCCATCACCTTCTTTAAAACCCAAATTCCCTAAGAGACCTGATAATAAAGCTTGGTGGATTTGATCGTAAGTAGCCTCAGTTTGACTTAATCTAAATCCAAGCTCTTTTATAATTTGCAAAAGTTGCTTATGCAATTCCTGCCATTCACGCATACGCATAAATGAAAGAAAATTCTTTTGGCAAAAAATTCTCAAAGCTTTACTTGGTCGCCCCTTAACTTCTTTTTTAAACGCCATCCATAATTTTAAAAATCCCATAAACCCTGATTTCGGATCATGAAATTGAAGGTGTGCCTGGTCCGCTTGTTGAGCCTTGTCCAGAGGTCTGTCTTTTGGATCAGAAATGCTTAAGGCGCTAATAATAACCAGAATTTCAGCTAAACAATTTTGTTGTTTCGCTTCCAATAAAATACGGCCTAGCGATGGATCAATCGGAAGTTGAGCCAACTGCCTGCCCATAGGTAAAATTTTATGGTCAGCATCAACTGCGCCCAGCTCATGTAGTAACTGATATCCATCTTGAATAAATTTATAGATCGGGGCTTGTAGAAATGGAAATTGATCGACAGGGCCTAAATTCAAAGAAGCCATTTTTAAAATAACAGAAGCCAGAGATGTTCTCAGTATCTCAGGATCGGTAAATGCTGATCGGGCATCAAAGTCTTTTTCATCATAAAGCCTAATGCACGTACCTGGTGCTATTCGACCACATCTCCCAGCCCTTTGATTAGCCGAAGCTTGTGAAATTTTTTCAATAAGTAGTTGTTCAATTTTAAGACGAGGGTTGTACCTAACAACTCTTGCCAAACCAGTATCAATTACAAATTTAATCCCTGGTACAGTTAAAGAAGTCTCAGCAATATTAGTCGATAAAATAATACGTCTTACTGCACTTGGTTGAAATATTTTTTGTTGGTCTTTAACAGATAAACGAGAAAATAATGGCAACACTTCCCACTGATTCTTTAGTTGATCGACTAGGTGCTTTTTAACATCATGAATATCTCGCTCACCAGGCAAAAAAACTAAAATATCCCCTTGCCTTCCAAGGTCGTGAATAGTATCCAAAATAGCGTCTTCTAAACTCTCTAAGACTTCATCCGTTTTTTTTTGTAAAGGTCGATATAACATCTCAACCGGGAAAGTTCTACCAGAAACCTGAACAATAGGAGCGTTATTAAAATGCGATGAGAACTTATCCGTATCAATTGTAGCGCTAGTAATAATTACCTTAAGATCAGGGCGCTGCGGTAAAATATTTTTAATATAGCCCAACAAAAAATCAATATTTAAGCTTCTCTCATGTGCTTCATCAAGAATCAAAGTATCGTATTGTTTAAGTAGAGGATCATTTTGCGTTTCAGCCAATAAAATACCATCGGTCATAACTTTTACAGCAGTTTTTTTAGATATCTTATCGGTAAATCTAACCTTAAAACCCACCCACTCTCCAAGTGGAGTTTTAACCTCCTCTGCAATTCGGGTTGCAACTGCGCGAGCAGCTATTCTTCGTGGTTGAGTATGACCAATTAATTTCGTTCTGCCTCTGCCTAAAGATAAACAAATCTTAGGAAGTTGTGTTGTTTTTCCTGAGCCCGTTTCACCACAAATAATAACAATCTGATTACTTTCTATCGCATTTTTAATATCTTCAATACGTTGACTCACGGGAAGATCAGGCGGGAAATTTATTTTTGGCAAATTACTAATTTCATTCATTTCAAAAACTTAGGCTTTAATACTTCTAAATTAAATTCTTCTAGTAATTTTTCAATTCTAGATGCGGCATTTCCTTTTTTTGTCCGCTATATTTGGCAATAATCAATTCATTTTTCATAGAATGTTCCCAGCCTACCAATTCTGTCACACTCACTTGGTACCCCTGAGATTCCAATAAGAGACAGCGTAATACGTTTGTGAGATGGCTACCCATCTCCCTAGTATGAATACCATGACGCCAAAGTTCTGCTAGCGGCTCCTTCAGAGATTGGGCTTTATTTTGCTTCAAATATTTGGCTACTTCGGCCTGGCAACACGGGACCAACACCATATATTGCGCTTTTTTTTCAAGTCCAAATTCAATTGCATCATCAGTAGCTGTGTCACAAGCATGTAACGCGGTTACCATGTCTACCTGGTTTGGTAAAGAATTTTTTGAGGCGACAATATCACAGTGTATAAACGACATACGCTCAAATTTTAACTTTTGAGATAGTGCTTTTGAATGTTCTACCAGCTCACTTCGCGTCTCAATACCGACGATCGATCCAGATGTTTCCTTAACAAAAAGATCATACAGAATGAAACCTAGATAAGATTTACCAGCACCATGGTCAACAATTAAATAATCATCCTTTTTTTGCTGAAGCTGCTTTAAAATTGGCTCAATAAAATTATAGAGGTGGTAAACCTGTTTTAATTTTCTTCTAGAATCCTGATTTATTTTGCCATCACGGGTTAAAATGTGAAGTGATTTCAATAATTCAATCGATTGCTGAGGTTTAATATCTTCAAGCATTTGCATGGCAATAGTTTACCTTAATCTTTAATCGATCATAATTTGAATATAGCACTTAACTTTTATTAGGATAATAATTATATGAGCATTCAGTGGTATCCCGGGCATATGACTGTAGCCAAAAAAAAAGCAGAAGAGGCGATGGAAATCAATGATGTAGTTATAGAAGTCTTAGATGCTAGGATTCCGGGGAGCGCAATTAACCCAGTGATTGAATCACTGCGCCTAACCCGACAAAGACCACACCTCAAAGTACTTAATAAATCTGATCTTGCTGACCCTGGTATAACAGAGCAGTGGATCAAGCACTTCAATGCTCAACCCAAAACTAATGCCATTAGCTTGTCTGCCAAAAAAATAAATAGTGTTAAAAAAATATTATTGCACTGTCAAAAATTAGCTCCCCATAGGGGCACCCCTATAAAACCCCTCAGGATGTTAATCATGGGCGTACCTAATGTTGGAAAATCGACCATCATTAACGCCCTAAAAAATAAAAAAATTGCTAAAGTTGGAGACGTTCCAGCTGTAACCAAAAGTCAACAGCGTATTGATATTAATGATCGTATGATTTTGACGGACACTCCGGGGATGATGTGGCCAAAAATTGATAATGAACTTGATGGTATTTTTTTGGCAGCCTCACATACTATCGGTATCAACGCTTATGATGAGATTGAAATCGCGTTAGGCTTGGCAGATGTTCTTAAAGCACTTTACCCAGACCTCCTTACCTCTAAATATAAAATACAGTCGCCCTTTCCACAAGATGAACAATTTTTAGAAAGTATCGCTAAAAAAAGAGGGTTTATTATTAAGGGAGGTGAGTTAAATATTCAAAAAGCAGCTGTTGTACTTTTAAATGATTATCGACAAGGCATACTCGGCCGCATTAGTCTTGAATCACCGCTCACGCGAAAAATAATGCTCCAAAAAAATCTTGTAAGTGACAAATAAAAAAAATTAAACCACAAAGTAAATTCTCTATTATTTTAAAGTAAATTTATCTATTACTAGACAGCCCTGCGCTTCCATACACGGCCAATCCGATGAAGGCCCACAAGAATTTAAAGTAATACTGCTTGTTTGAACACAATATTGCTTTCCCTTTATTTCTTGATAAGATTCGCAGTTTGTATTTTCAATAAAATAATTTGCTGTAAGGGTATAATTTCGTTTATCCAATAAGACACCATTATCACCTACCGCAAAGGCGCTATAAGTAATAAATAAAAATATTATTAATACCGTATTCATTAGAACACACTCTACTCGCATAATAAATTACCATATTCCTTGCTGCTACTTAAGACAGGATTATTTAGGTTTACGCTTCTTAATTTCTTCTAAAACTAATTTGCACTCTTCGGTAGTTAAATGACAACCATTCACACCATCTTCAAAATTATATCCATCCATCATTAGATCAACAAATTTCTTAACTTCTGCTACCTCAACATCTAACAGTGTAGCCACCTCTAGCATAACGGTATTATCATCTGGATGCATTGTCATTATTCATTTCCTTGTTAAGTTAATTAAATTTATAAATAATTTCTTATATAAGGGGAATTAAGCTCGTTTTATTATAAATTTGCAACCAAAACTTACACACTACTAATTACACAACAGTAAGTTCTAGGTGTTAAGTGTGATGAGATTGTGATACAAACCACTAAAAATCAATCTTAAGCTCTTGGACCCTAGGTAGTATTGGCGCCCTCGGCGGGAATCGAACCTGCGACCCTCCCCTTAGGAGGGGGATGCTCTATCCACTGAGCTACGAGGGCAAAACTTTTATATAGATGCTATTAATTTTTGAATCAGACTCAATCCAAAATTAACACCAAACCCATTTACGTCACTTGCAACAGCACCTAAACCACCTTTTCTATTGCTAGAAGATAGATCAATATGTACCCAAGGCACATCATTTTCTACAAACCTACCTAAAAAACGTGCGGCATGAATATGATCAGGGCCCCCTTCAAGGGTGCATTGCTTAATATCAGCTATTTGACTCTCCAAGTCTTTTTCATAATCCTCATCATAAGGAAAACTTGCGATTCTCTCACCTGATTCAGTGCCTGCGCCCATTGCCATACATACAAGCTTCGGTTGATTACTAAATGCACCACTATAACGATCCCCAAGTGCCACATGCATACAACCAGTTAATGTTGCAAAATCTATTATAGCCTTTGGTTTTTTTCTTGAAGCTAATGTAAGTGCGTCCGCTAAGACCATACGCCCTTCGGCATCAGTATGTACAATTTCAATCGTGGTGCCATTAAGAGCCCTCACCACATCATTTTGCTTATAAGCCTTAGGACCGATATGATTTTGTGCAATAGCTAACCAACAATCTAATTT
>JBBWVM010000044.1:0-4833 GCA_050256215.1 Methylophilaceae bacterium | reverse complement strand
ATCACGCCAAGGTGAATTTTTTCCTGGAGACGTTAGCGTGCCACGATTTTCACGAATTTCTTCAACTGTTTGTTGATCTACATAAGCATGTCCTGATTGGATAAGTGACATTGCTGCTTGATACATCAGTTCAAAATAATTACTTGCGTAGTAGAGATTAGTTTCGTTTTTAAACTGCCAATCAAAGCCTAACCACTTCACGTTGTTAATTATGCTAGTAGCAAATTCTTCGTTTTCCTTTTCGGGATTTGTATCATCGAAACGAAGATGGCATGCCCCTTGGTAGTCATGTGCAAGTCCAAAATTTAAGAAGATGCTTTTGGCATGGCCAATATGCAGGTAGCCGTTTGGTTCGGGGGGAAAGCGGGTGCGAATAGTAGCTGGATCTTGTGAGCCATTTTTTTGGTGCTCAGCATTGCCAGGACTGCCTATCCATTTTTTATTTTTATATAATTTTTGCTCAATATTTTTTTCTACAATTGTGCGAATAAAGTTTGAGGAGCTAGGGGTATTGTCATTTAAGTTAGTGGTCATTAGGCGTGTATTTTACACTGAATAGATTAGGTTTTAGACTAATAATAGTGAATTTACACATGTTATGATTCTTATTATTTTAGGTGATTATTGATTGTGACTAATCTTGTTTTTTTAGTATTAGATTTTCTTTCTGATGGAAAATTTCACTCAGGTGAGACGATGGCACAACATTTTAATGTTTCTAGGGTGTCGATTTGGAATGCTATTGCAGAAGCAGAATCTTTAAACGTTGAAATTTTTTCTGTACGTGGTAAAGGTTACCGGCTAATTAAACCTATTCAGTTACTCAATGAAAGTAAAATTAAAAGTGCTATTGGGGAGTCGGCCAACTGGTTTAATATTAAAGTGGTTGATGTTATTGAATCTACTAATAGTTTTTTAGTTAAGGAAGCCGCAAGAGCATTTCCTCATGCTTCATGCGTGGCGGCGAATATTCAAACGAGCGGTAGAGGAAGGCGTGGTCGACAGTGGCAGTCAGCACTCGGTGAGAACTTAACTTTTTCTTTTTTATGGCGCTTTACTTGCGGAGCAGCGGCTTTGTCAGGGCTAAGTTTGGCTATAGGCGTGGCTTTAATTAGAAGCCTTAAAAAAATTAATATTAATGAGGCTTTAGTAAAGTGGCCTAATGATATTTTGGTTTTTGATGAAGGTCGTTATAAGAAATTAGCTGGTATTTTAATCGAATTACAAGGCGACACTGATGGACAAAGCGTAGCTATTATTGGTATCGGTTTAAACTTAAACTTATCTAAGAAACAGTTAAGTAAAATAGATCAACCCGCTATAGATGTTAATAGTTGCATTGGTGAGTCGGTAGATCCAAATTTGTTATTGGGAATAATGATAAAAGACCTTGCTGAGTTATTGGCTGTATTTGAAACTAATCAATTTTTACCCTTTAAGGATGAGTGGCTTAGTTATCATGCCTATCAAGATAAGCCTATTGCCATAACGCTAGGTAATAATGAAAAATTTAAGGGGCGCGCCTATGATGTTAGCCCAGAAGGATCACTGGTGATCATGACAGAACAGGGAGAAAAGTCCTTTTCATCTGGGGAAGTGACTGTTAGAGAGTCATAAAGGAATTCTAAATAAAATGTATTTATTAATTGACATTGGTAACACAAGAATTAAGTGGCAACACCGAGATGGCAAATCTATCTTATTGTCAGATGCAATTCATGTTGAGGATTTTATGGACATAGATTTTACACAAATTAAATTAGTTGAAAAAATTCTGATTTCAAATGTGAATCACTCCATTGTCTTAGATAAGTTAAAAGAAAATTTATCTACTTTTAATTGTCCAATTATTGAAGCTACAACAGATTCTAATCAATATTTAACTAATGATTATGAGGACACAACAACCTTAGGAGTTGATCGTTGGCTAACGGCACTAGGGGCATGGAAACGTTATGAAAAGCCATTATTAGTTATTAATGCTGGGACTGCAATTACGATTGACTTGATTGATTTAGATGAGGAGAAAAATCCCCATTTTAAAGGGGGAATGATTTTGCCTGGTGTGGCTGTAAGCTTAGCTGTTTTAAATAACAGTACGAATCTAATTGATACAGAAATAGGGCAGACTCATTACCCTAGCCTAAATACTAAAGATGCCGTGACGACTGGAATATTTACAAGTATTCAAGGTGCCGTAAATCTAGTTTGTAGAATGCTACCATCGAGCTTGCCTATTCTATTAACAGGTGGAGATGCAGATTTAATCTATGAGCAAGCTGATGACGATTGGAAGTCTCGAATTATTTTAGAGAAAGATTTAATTTTTGAAGGATTACACATTTATATTTCTTAGCTCATTTAAGAAATCTCGCTGATTATTAGTGGGATAAATAGTGGGGTAAAATAGTTTATTCTAGCGTTTCTTAATATATAGATCAGTAATGGTGCCTGCCTTTATTTCGGAAGCCATAGCAATTGATTCTGAAAGGCTTGGATGGGGGTGGATGGATAGTCCTATGTCATGAGCATCTGCTCCCATTTCAATGGACAAAACTGTTTCCGCAATAAGCTCTCCGGCATTAACTCCAACAATTGCTGCCCCAATAATCCTTTGCGTTTTTTTATTAAAGATAAGCTTGGTCATTCCTTCTGTTCGATTAGTGGAGATAGCACGCCCACTAGCAGCCCATGGAAACACCGCTTTTTCAATTTCAATATTTTGAGACTGAGCTTCTTCTTCAGTAATACCCGCCCATGCAATTTCAGGGTCAGTATAAGCAACGGATGGGATAGCCATCGCTTGAAATTCAACCTTTTCACCAGCAATAACTTCAGCGGCAATTTTACCTTCATGTGTTGCCTTATGGGCCAACATAGGCTGCCCAATTATATCTCCGATAGCGTAAATATGATTTACATTAGTTCTCATTTGTTTATCTACGTTTATAAAGCCACGCTCATCTACATTAACTCCTGCCTTGTCAGCTCCAATATTTAATCCATTAGGTTTTCGACCAACCGCCACTAGGACACGATCAAATATTGCTTCATCGGGGGCATTCTCACCTTCAAACTGGACAACAACGCCTTCTTTTTTAGTATTTATTTTTGTGACTTTAGTATTGAGGAATATATTCTCAAAACGTTTTTCCATGCGCTTTTGAAGAGGGCGAACGATATCCCTATCACAGCCTTGTATAAGTTCATTTGTTATCTCAACTACAGACACTTGACTACCTAGTGCATCATAAACTGTTCCAATTTCTAGCCCAATAATGCCACCTCCGATAATCAGCATTTTTTTTGGAATATCTTTTAATTCCAAAGCTCCAGTAGAATCCATGATCCTTTCATCATTAGGTGTGCCTGGTATTGTTGCTGATTGAGAGCCTGCGGCAATAATCGCTGAATTAAAACCTATAGTTTTTATTGATCCATCATTACAGGTAACTTCGATTTGATTGGGCGATGAAAACTTACCTACTCCTTCAATAATATTTACACCTCTTTGTTTAGCCATTTGTGATAGACCCATGGTCAGCTTTTTGACTACTTTATTTGATTTCCAGTTACGCAACTCATCTAAATCAATCTTGGGGGCCCCAAATGAAACACCATGATGGGCAGTATCTTCAGCATCGGTGATTACTTTGGCTGTATGTAGTAATGCTTTTGAGGGAATGCATCCAACGTTAAGGCATACCCCTCCGATGGTGGCATAGCGTTCAATGAGGATTACTTTTTGGCCTAGATCTGCCGCTCTGAATGCGGCTGTGTACCCACCCGGACCAGATCCAAGTACAGCAACGTCACAAGTTAAATCAGAAGTCTCGTTATTACTTGATATCTTTACAGCTGATTTTTTTTCATCAACCTCTAACCTTTTTTTGTCTATTTTTTTAGGTGTTTTCTCCGAAGCGATTTGCTCTTGATTGATTGTTAAAATAGTCGAACCTTGTTTAACTTGATCACCTACCTTGAGTTTAATTTCTTGAACTATCCCTTCCTCAGGTGAAGGAATATCCATAGAAGCTTTATCCGACTCTACTGTGATAAGCGAGTCTTCTTTCTTTATAATGTCACCTGTAGTTACCATAATTTCAATAACTTCAACGTTATCAAAATTGCCAATATCAGGTATTGAAATAGTTTTTATTTGAGTCATAGTATTCTTTATAAAAGTAATCGTCTAACATCGGAGAGCATCACGCCTAAGTGGCTTGTAAATCGAGCACCATCAGCACCATCAACAACTCGGTGATCATAAGACAAAGAAAGAGGTAGAATTAGCCTAGGCTCAAAGTTATTATTTTTTTCATTAAAAATGGGCTGCATAGACGCTCTTGAGACGCCGAGTATAGCGACCTCTGGGCAATTGATGATGGGCGTAAATTTTGTACCACCAATACCACCAAGGCTTGAAATGGTGAAACAGCCACCTTGCATTTCTTCCATTTTTAATTTTCTTTCTCGGGCTTTAGCTGAAAGCTTTCCAAGATCTTCTGCTATTTCAAGCACGTCCTTTTTTAGGACATCTCGTACGACAGGAACAACTAATCCATCAGGAGTATCACATGCAAAACCAATATGGTAATAGTTTTTCATAATGAGATTGTCACCATCTGGAGAAAGGGCGCTATTAAACATTGGGTAAGTTTTTAGTGCATTCACGCAGGCTTTCATGAGGAAGGCTAGCAAAGTAAGTTTAGTATCACGTTTTTCTGCCTCTTTTTTCATTGATTTTCTGAAGATTTCAAGATCGGTGATATCTGCATTATCAAATTGAGTGACATGTGGGGCTGTGACCCAATTCCTATGTAAATTTGCCCC
>JBBWVM010000043.1:0-12138 GCA_050256215.1 Methylophilaceae bacterium | reverse complement strand
CCCAAAAGTACAAATTGTAATTAATAGTAAAAGCTGAAAGATGATTAACCACCCTCTTCGACGACCCATCCCAAATGTGAATCTATCAAAAAGCGGAGCCCAAATAAATTTCCAAGTAAAAGGAAATTGGATAAGTGCAAAGAGTCCTATGGTTTTAAGATCTATCCCACTAGTGCTTAACCAGGCTGGTAAGAGACTAATTAAAATGAATAATGGTAGCCCAGAAGTAAACCCAGTAAAAACACATATAAGCATTTTTTTAGAAAAGATATCATGCCATTTAATCTGGGCCTCAGCCATTTATAGTTATTTTGATACCAATTTATAAAGCACTAGGGCCCCAAATAAATTAGGCATAAACCGAATCGATTCATTATTAGTGAGGATTAGTTTTTCTAGTATCTGAAATCGTTTTTTTTGACAAAATTGGTCAAAGTCATCAATTGTACATAGATGAATATTGGGCGTATTAAACCAAGCATAGGGAAGTTCTTTGGAAATTGGCATAGATCCACTTATCATTTGAAACCTATTTCTCCAATAACCAAAATTCGGAAATGTTACTATTATTTGTTTACCAACCCTGAGCATTTCATCAAGAATAATTTCAATGTTGTGCATAGACTGAATTGTTTTAGATAGTATGACGATATCGAATGAATTATTCTCAAACCCTGATAGTCCCGCCTCAAGATCCATTTGAATAACGTTAATTCCACTCTCGAGTGATTTTAACCAGTTTTCATCATCTTTTTCAATCCCATAACCTGTTATATTTTTTTCTTTTTTTAGGAAATTAAGTAATCCCCCATCACCGCACCCAAGATCTAGCACTTTATAATCTTGTTCTATCCATCCGGATATTATTGAAAAATCGTATCGATTTGTTATTTTTCTATTACTCATGATTTTCTCAATAACTTTTGAAAATAGGTTTCTAGTATTGAGTGATATTTGGGGTTAGACATTAAGAAAGCATCATGACCACTAGCGGCAGCAATTTCGGCATAACTAACTTCAACTTTATTATCCAGTAAGGCTTTGACAATACTTTTTGATCTTTCTGATGTGAAACGCCAATCACTGGAGAATGAAATAACAAGAAATTTTGCTTTTATTTTTTTAAAAACTTTACTTAATTGTTTGATTTTTCCATTACCTGGATCAAAATAATCAAGTGCTTTAGTCATTCGAAGATAAGTGTTAGCATCAAATTCTTTTGCAAATTTATCTCCTTGATAATTTAAATAGGATTCAATTTCGAATTCCGTCTTCAAATTGTAACCAATTTTCTTGTTTGTGAGTTTTCTGCCAAACTTTGTTCCCATAACATCGTCAGATAGGTAAGTGATGTGGCCGAGCATACGCGCAATTCTTAATCCTCTTTTTGGCTTGGTGTGATTTTGGTAATAATTTCCTTTATTAAAATCTGGATCAGTGATAATCGATTGTCTCGC
The DNA here is from genome assembly GCA_050256215.1 of Methylophilaceae bacterium. GTDB lineage: Bacteria > Pseudomonadota > Gammaproteobacteria > Burkholderiales > Methylophilaceae > BACL14. The sequence continues at coordinate 10,681 of JBBWVM010000043.1, read as the reverse complement.
AACTTCATTAAAAGCAATATTTTGTGCGGTCAGATTAGGAGCGGCCGCGATGACAATAGCATGTCTAATTTTATTAGGAAATTGAATGGCCCATTGTAATGCTTGCATACCACCAAGGCTTCCACCTAGTACACCAGCAAGCTGAGTTATTCCTAAATTATCAAGTAATGCATTTTGAGAATTTACCCAATCTTCTACCGTGACGATGGGGAATTTTGCCCCCCAGGGAGCTTTTGTTTTTTTGTTGATAGTTTTTGGGCCTGTACTTCCACTGCAGCCTCCAAGATTATTAACGCCTATAACAAAAAATTTATTTGTATTTAATGGTTTATTTGGACCAATAAGAGTATCCCACCAACCTGGGTATTTATCTTTTTTAGTATATTTTCCAGCAAGGTGATGGTCGCCCGAAAGTGCATGGCAAACTAAGATGGCATTATCTTTTTTTTTATTTAGAGTGCCGTATGTTTCATAGGTTAGTTCGTATTCATCTAAAGTTTCTCCATTTTGAAGGACTAAAGGAGAAATAGATTTAAACTGTTTGGATTTTACTATTCCAATTGTATTTTTTTGATTCATCAGAGAGTTATAACTATTATGCAGCCGGTGTCTTTATCAATGTTTAATCTTACCTGATGTCACTCTAATAATTTTATTTAAATCATAATATTGTTTTATATTTATAAAATGATTTTCCGAAAATAAATGTTTTATCTTTTCTGATTGATCAAAGCCGTGCTCTAAATAAAGCACTCCATTTTTCTTTAAAAACTTTGGGCTTTGCTGAATAATTTGTGCAATATCAGCATAACCATCTTCTTTTGAAATTAAAGCAATTTTTGGTTCATAAGAAAGTTCAGGAATGCTTAAATGGTTATCATATTCATTAATATAGGGTGGGTTGCTCACAATAATATCAAATTTATTTGACGGGATATTTTTCATCCAATTACTCTGAATAGTCTGAATATTTTTAAGATTATGATACGAAATATTTTTTTTTGAGATTTCCAGTGCCTTTAATGAAATATCACTAATTAACACTTCTGAGTTTAGAAAAATTTTTGCTAATGTAATTCCAATTATTCCAGAACCAGTTCCTAAGTCTAAAATTATCAATTTCTGGTTTTTAGAGAATTGTTTATAGATAAGGTCTATGATTAATTCAGTATCTTGTCTTGGTATTAGAGTGTCTGAGGATATTAAAAATTTAAGTCCATAGAAGCTCCATTCACCTAAAATATAGGCTAATGGCTTATAAGCTATTCGGTCAGAAACAATTCGATAAATATTATTTATATCTTTTTGGTTAATATTATTATGTTGATTTGAAATAAGAGAAGCATGCTTCATTTTTAAAACATGTTCTAGAATAAATCGAGTTTCAAGTGCCGCCTCTCTGCCAGAGAGTTTAATTTTTTCTTTTAATGATTCTATGATTTCATTTTGAACACCAAGTATGGTTTTCATTTATTAATCTTCATCAAGTTGTGCTAATAGATCAGCTTGGTGTTCTGTGGTTAGTGTTTCAATAAGTTCTGTTAAATCTCCATCCATAATAAAGTCTATTTTATAAAGGGTTAAATTTATTCGATGATCTGTAATTCTTCCTTGAGGAAAATTATAGGTCCTTATTCTTTCACTTCGATCTCCGCTACCAATTAGACTTTTTCTTTCCGATGCGATTCTAGATTCTTGCTCTCTTATCTGTGTATCCTTAATTCTTGCCCCAAGAATACTCATAGCTTGCGCTTTATTACGGTGTTGTGATCGATCATCTTGACATTCCACGACGATACCAGTCGGCGCATGTGTGATTCTGACTGCTGAGTCAGTTTTATTAATATGTTGTCCACCTGCTCCAGACGCCCTGTATGTATCAATTCTTATATCTGCTGGGTTTATAACAATATCATCAATTTCATCTGCCTCTGGAAGAACGGCAACAGTACAAGCTGATGTATGTATACGTCCCTGCGTTTCTGTATCAGGAACTCTTTGAACACGATGGCCACCAGATTCAAATTTTAGTTTTGAATAAGCCCCTGTTCCAGTGATTTTAGCAATAATTTCTTTGTAGCCACCTACTTCTGATTCATTTGCAGAAATAATTTCTATTTTCCATTGCATTCTTTCAACGAATCGGTTGTACATTCTAAAAATGTCACCAGCAAATAATGCAGATTCGTCCCCTCCTGCCCCCGCCCTGATTTCAAGAAAAATATTTTTATTATCATTGGGGTCTTTTGGTAATAGTAATGTTTGTAGCTCGTCTTCAATATTTTCAATTTGTAATTTCCCATTTTCAATTTCTTCTTGCGCCAATGCTCTCATCTCGGGGTCATTCAACATTTCCTTGGCTTCTTCTATATTTTCGGTGACTTGGTTATATTTTTTGTAAATATCAACAACTGGCTGAATATCTGAATGTTCTTTTGATATTTTTTTAAATCTTTCCATATTTTTTGTAATTTGTTGACCACTAAGCTCAGTATTTAATTCTTCTATTCTCTGAGAGAGAGCTTCTAATTTGTTTTGCATTGATGGCTTCATAATTTAATCTTCTAGGTTATAAATTGTTTTAATAAGCTCAGCAATCTCATTATTTTGTTCAAGATTTTTGAGTGCTTTTGTTGGGTGATGTAAAATCTTTTTAGATAAATTATGACTTAGCTTTTCTAACGCTTGCTCTATTGGCATGCCATTTTCTAATTCTTTTTTTGCTTTTTTTAATTCTAGCAATCTGTAATCTTCCATTTGATTTCTTAATGATCGAATTATAGGGATGACCTTTTTTTGTTTATGTTTTAGGAAGAATTCTGTTGTTTTGTTATTGATAATTACTTCAGCTTTTTGAATGGCTTTATGTCGATTTGCCATGCCTTCTTGTGCAATGACAGCTAAATCATCTAAAGTATAAAGAAAAATATCATCCAGCTTAGTAACCTCATTTTCAATGTCTCTAGGGATAGCAAGATCAACTAAAAGCATGGGGCGATGCTTTCTAGATGTTATAGCTCTTTCTACCATTCCCAAACCAATAATAGGAAGTTGGCTTCCGGTTGAGCTAATTACAATGTCATAATTATGAAGTTGTTCATTAATTTCACCGATGAGACACGCTTCTCCATTAATTTTTTTAGCAAGGGCCCGTCCTTTTTGTATAGATCTATTTGCAATTGAAATATTTTTAGGATTATGTTGGATAAAATACTTGGCACACATTTCAGTTATTTCACCTGCTCCTACAAATATTATTCGAGTTTGGCTGATGTCACCAAATATTTTTTTTGCTATTGTTAGGATTGTTGTGGCAATAGTAGTGGTGCTTGATCCAATATGAGTTTTGGTACGTATTTCCTTAGCTGTTTCAAATACTTTTTGGAAAAAATGATTTAAAAATTTTCCTTGGACATCTGCAAAATCTGCAATTTTTGATGCTTGTTTCATTTGCCCTAATATTTGTGTTTCTCCGAGAAACATACTATCAAGTCCCGAAGCAACACGGTACGCATGCATCACGACCTCTTGTTTTTGATAGATGTATAAATGTTTTTTTAATTTTGACATTTTGACTTGATGGAAATCTGCTAACCATTGACAAACTTTACCTGGAGTTTTTGCCCTAAAATAAATTTCTGTTCTGTTGCAAGTTGATAGAATAACGGCTTCGGCTGATGTATTTTTCTTTAAATCTAAAAGTGCATGACTAATTAGGTCTGAGGGAAAAACAAATTTTTCTCTTATACCAAGTGGAGCAGTTTTGTGATTTAATCCAATAAGATTCAATTTCATATATATATTCAGTCTGCTCGCTTTATCTTATTAATCAAATAGGGTTAAAATACGTATTTTACAATAAATAATTACTAATTAATTTGGGAACATAAACATATGGAAAAAACATTTAGAATTGCCCCTAGTATTCTTTCTGCCAATTTTGCAAGGTTAGGGCAGGAAATACAAGCAGTCATTGCCTCTGGTGCGGATATTATCCACTTTGATGTAATGGATAATCATTATGTGCCTAATCTTACAATTGGACCTTTAGTTTGTGAGGCAATTAGACCTGTTACTGACGCCATTATAGATGTTCATTTGATGGTAAAGCCGGTTGATCGAATAATTCCGGATTTTGCAAAGGCGGGGGCTAATATTATAACTTTTCATCCAGAAGGTTCAGATCATATTGATAGAAGTCTGTCTTTAGTAAGAGAGAGTGGGTGCAAATCTGGCTTGGTTTTTAATCCGGCTACGCCTCTAGAATACTTAGACCACGTGATGGATAAAATTGATATGGTGTTATTAATGTCAGTAAATCCTGGTTTTGGTGGGCAAAAGTTCATTCCAGAGACTCTTAATAAACTTAGAATGGCTAGAAAAAAAATTGATGAATATACGGAAAAGACAGGACGAAAAATATGGCTTGAAGTGGATGGTGGGGTTAATGTCGAAAATATTACTGAGATTGCTAAAGCGGGGGCGGACACTTTTGTTGCCGGCTCAGCTATTTTTAGTGCTGGTAATCCTGCTGATCCTAATCATTATGATACGATCGTTAAATCATTAAGAAAAGCTTTGTCGAAAGCTTAATTGAAACAATTTGTTAATATAAAGGGGGTCTTTTTCGATCTTGATGGGACGTTAGTTGATACAGCCCCTGAACTGACTTATGCTATCAATCAGCTACTAATTGAGTTTGGTATGAAAGTTTTAGATAGTCATATTATTAAAGATTTTATTGGTCAGGGGGTAGATAATTTAATAAAAAAATCAATTATGATTTCTAGCGGAGAGCCGATTAATGATTATTTTTACCGAGCAAAAGAGTTATTTAATAAGTTTTACGGGGTAAATGTTGGTAATAGTAAACCCTATCCAGAGGTTATAAACATACTTAAATTTTTAAAAGAAAAGCGCTTGTCTTTAGCTTGTATTACTAATAAACCTAAGTTTTTTACTGACATTCTTTTAAAAGAATCAGGGGTAGATAAATTTTTGGATCAAGTTGTTTGTGGTGATACGCTAGATAAAAAAAAACCAGACCCTTTACCTATTCAATATGGATGTAAATCGTTACAATTAATTCCAAATGAAGTCATTATGGTAGGGGATTCGTGCATTGATATTGATGCTGGCTATGCCGCAGGTACTTATGTAGTAACTGTGCCCTATGGATATCAATATGGACAGTCAATTGATACCCCAAAAGTTGATCTTGCTATTAAAAATTTTTCTGACCTGAAAGTTGTTATTAATTAACTTTATGAAATCTTTAATATCAAAAGAGAGATTTCAGAAATATCAAGCTAAAGGATTTAATAGAATTCCTATAGTGCTTGAAGGTGAAATAAAAAAAAATACACCTTTGTCTATTTACCAGAAGCTCGCGAATGAATCTTATAGTTATTTATTGGAATCCGTAGAGGGTGGAGAAAGGTCAGGTCGTTATTCTATTATTGGATTGCCATCAAAGTTACGTATTCAGATTAAAAATTATAATATTTTAATTTTCGAAGGCAAAGATCAAAAAAAAGAAATTAATGATCAAAATCCATTAGATTTTATAGAGAGCTTTATGGAGTCTTTTAAAATTCCTGATGATTTAGATTTGCCGAGATTTTCCGGTGGTCTTGCAGGATATTTTGGTTACGAAACAATTCAATATATTGAGCCCAAATTAACTAAGGAATTTTTAGAGGATAAATTGGATTTACCCGATATTCTTTTGATGCTATCTGAAGAAGTTGTTGTTATTGATAATTTAACCAAACAATTTTCTATTGTTAAATATATTGAACCTACTGCATCAGATTCTTATGAGCTAGGTATCGAAAGACTCAATAATCTTATTAATAAACTTCAAGAGGATTTTGTATCGCCCAAATTTGCAATAGAAAAGTCTTCGGAGGCCATCTCTGAATTTGGTGAAGACCAATTTAAGGCTGCTGTTAATAAGGCGAAGCGTTATATTTTTGATGGCGACATTATGCAAGTGGTGTTATCTCAGAGAATAAGTCAACGTTTTGAATCAAGTCCATTATCATTGTATTGTGCATTGCGAGACCTCAATCCTTCTCCTTACATGTTTTTTTATCATATGGGAGATCATTTCGTGGTTGGAGCATCACCAGAAATTCTTGTTAGGCTTGAGGGTAAAAAAGTATCTGTTAGACCTATTGCAGGGACTCGCCCAAGGGGAAAGAATGAAAAAGAGGATTTATTTTTGGAAGAAGATTTGTTGGCCGACCCAAAAGAAATTGCAGAGCATGTTCAATTAATGGATTTGGGTAGAAATGATATTGGCCGTGTATCTAAAGTGGGAACTGTTAATGTTACTGACAATATGAAAATTGAACGTTACTCTCATGTAATGCATATTGTTTCAAATGTTGAAGGAAATCTTAAAGATTCACTTTCAGCTATTGATGTTCTAAAAGCTACATTTCCTGCGGGGACCGTTAGTGGCGCGCCAAAAATTAGAGCTATGGAAATTATCAATGAATTAGAACCAACTAAGAGAGGAGTTTATGCAGGGGCTGTTGGTTATCTTGGTTTTGATGGCAATATGGATGTGGCTATTGCTATTAGGACTGCAGTAATTAAAGAAAATGAACTTTACGTTCAAGCAGGAGCTGGTATTGTGGCTGATTCAATTGCAAATAATGAATGGATTGAGACACAAAATAAGGCTAAAGCAATTTTGAGATCGGTAGAGCTGGTGCAGTCAGGATAAATTCAAATGTTATTAATGATAGATAATTATGATTCTTTTACTTACAATATCGTTCAGTATTTTGCTGAGCTTGGTCAGGAAGTTGTTGTTCATCGAAATGATGAAATTAACATTGATCAGATAGAGACCTTGAGTCCGCAGTATATTGTAATTTCTCCTGGCCCTTGTACCCCAAATGAGGCGGGTATTTCTTTGCGAGTAGTGGAGCACTTTAAAAGCAAAATTCCTATATTAGGCGTTTGTCTTGGACATCAAGCTATCGGACAGGCATTTGGAGGAAAAATTATTCATGCTAAGACTATTATGCATGGGAAGACCTCGAATATTCATCATGTTAATCAAGGGGTATTTAAAGATATTAATAATCCTTTTGTAGCAACTCGTTATCATTCGTTGGTTGTTGAAAGAAAATCATTACCAAATTGTTTTGATATAACAGCCTGGACTGAGGATAAAGAGATTATGGGGATTAAGCATAAAACGTTGGCTATTGAAGGGGTTCAATTTCATCCTGAATCAATTTTGACTGAGTACGGACATGATTTGTTAAATAACTTTATTAAAAACTATGAATAAATTATTTAGTAATTATTTAAACACTCTTTTAGAGAATAAGGAATTATCATCATCGAATATGCAATCCTTGATGCATTTAATTATGAAAGGTGAACTTACTTCTGTTCAAATTGCGGGTTGTGTTATTGCAATGAAGATGAAAGGGGAGAGTATAGACGAAATTGCGGCGGCAGCACTAGTTATGCGCGAGCATTCGAATAAGGTATTAATTGATAATACGGTACACCTTGTTGACACCTGTGGCACAGGAGGAGATAGCCTACAGACATTTAATGTTTCAACTATAAGTGCAATTATTGCTTCTGCTGCAGGAGCTAGCGTAGCGAAACATGGAGGGCGTTCGGTTTCCTCAGCATGTGGAAGTGCTGATGTTTTAGAAGCGTTAGGGGTTAATGTAAATCTTAATCATCAACAATTAGGGGCGCTGGTAAATAATATTGGTATCGGTTTTATGTTTGCTCCAAACTATCATCCTGCCATGAAATATGTAGCACCAGTTAGGAAAGAGTTAGGTGTGAGGTCAATATTTAATTTACTTGGTCCGTTGACCAACCCAGCCGGAGCTCGTCAACAAATTATTGGTGTTTATGATCAATCCTTAACCACAGTGTTTGCTCAGGTACTTCAAAAATTAGGAAGTGATCATGTGATGATTGTACACGGTGAGGATGGTATGGATGAAATTTCTATAACAGGAAAGACTTACATTGCAGAATTAAAGAATAATAAAATTCGTGAGTATGAAATTGAACCAGCTCTATATGGAATTGAAGTAGGAAGTTTGCAAGATATCACCGTGAAAGATACTGAGAGTTCAAAAACTATGATTTTGGATATTTTGTCAGGAAGTAATTCTGTTGCAAGAAATATTACATTATTAAATGCTGGGGCTGCTATTTATGTGAGTGGATTATCAGGCGATATTTTATCAGGCATAGAACGTGCTCGGGAAGTAATTGATCAAGGAATTGCATTAGATAAATTAAATCAATTAGTAACTGTATCAAATGAGTAATATTTTAGATCAAATTTTAGCGACAAAAAGAATTGAGATTGAACAGGCTAAAGCACTTAAATCAATTGAAGAAATTAAATCATTGATTGGTAAGGTAGCTCCACCAAGAGATTTTGTTGGCGCTATTAGAGCAAAGCATCAAAGTAATATTGTTGCTGTCATTGCTGAAATAAAAAAAGCGAGCCCATCAAAAGGAGTTATCCGAGAAAATTTTGAGCCAATTTTGATTGCTAAATCTTACGAATCTGGAGGGGCTGCTTGTCTTTCAGTTTTGACAGATCATCAATATTTCCAAGGTGATTCTAAGTATTTAATGCAAGTAAAGTTAGAATCTAATTTACCCGTTTTAAGGAAAGATTTTATGATTGATCCTTATCAAATATTTGAATCTAGACATCTTGGTGCGGATTGTATTTTATTAATTGTAGCAGCTCTTAATGAAACTTCATTAATTGAGTTAGAAAATATAGCTCTTGATTTAGGTATGGCAGTTTTGGTTGAGGTTCACAATAAAGAAGAATTAGATTTGGCTTTGAATTTAAAAACACCACTAATTGGTATTAATAATAGGAATCTGAAAACTTTTGACGTCTCATTAGAGACTACATTGGAGTTATCAAAAGAAATAAGTAATGATCGGATAGTTGTAACTGAATCGGGTATTTTCACTCAGGATGATATTCATCTTATGAATAAAAATTCAATTAATACTTTTTTGATTGGTGAAGCATTGATGCGAAATCCTGATCCAGGAGAATCTTTGGCAAAGTTAATTTATAGAAACTAATGCTAAAATTGATTTATCGAAAAATTATTATTGAGAATTAGGTTAAATTAATATGAAACAACGATTAAGAAGGAATAGAAGTAATCCTTTTGCAAGAAAATTAGTTCGGGAAAATACCTTAACTATAGATGATCTTATATATCCAATGTTTGTCATAGAGGGCACTAAAATTCGCTTAGATGTTCATTCTATGCCTGGGATACAAAGATTAAGTATTGACGAATTAGTCAAGGACGCACAAGAATGTTATGACTTAGGTTTACCTGCCATAGCTTTGTTTCCTTGCATTGATCAAAAATTTAAATCTGAGAATGCAGAGGAATCTTTTAATGATAATGGTCTAATCCAAAGAGCCGTAAAAGAATTAAAGCGTGCAATACCAAAGCTTGGCATTATTACCGATGTTGCATTAGACCCCTTTACTATTCATGGTCAAGATGGACTCGTGGATCAGGCTGGGAATATTCTTAATGATGAAACTGTTGAGATCTTAGTTAAGCAAGCATTAAGTCACGCAAGGGCTGGTGCAGATGTTGTTGCCCCCTCAGATATGATGGATGGAAGGGTTGGCAAGATAAGGGGAGCATTAGAAGAAAATAATTTTATTAATATTAAAATTTTGGCTTACTCCGCAAAATATGCTTCAGCTTTTTATGGACCATTTAGAGATGCAGTTGGTTCTTTAAAGCAATTAGGCAAATCATCAAAAGAAACTTATCAGATGGATCCGGCCAATAGTGACGAGGCATTACATGAGGTTGGTTTAGATTTGAATGAGGGAGCTGATATAGTTATGGTTAAGCCAGGCATGCCTTATCTTGATATTATTTATCGGGTCAAAAAGAGCTTTGAAAAGCCAACGTTTGTTTACCAAGTGAGTGGTGAATGTGCGATGATTAAAGCAGCTTCAGAAAAGGGATGGCTTGATGAGAAAAGTATAGTTTTAGAATCGCTCATTTCATTTAAAAGAGCAGGTGCTGATGGAATACTTACTTATTTTGCACTTGAGATGGCGAGATTGATGAAGTAAGTGGTTTAAGATCGATCCTCAGTATTTTTTTCTGCTCATCCCTCGATCCTTCATTAAACTTTTTTTAGAATTAAATACATCATTTTCATTATAAATGTTTAATTCTATGGGAAAATTTTGCCCTTCTATTTTAAAAATAGGAATATTTCTAACTGATTTTTTTTGCTTAATTTTTCCGAAATAATTGCTTTATTGAAATTAAAGGAAATATTTTGATTTAATAAAATTATATTCCACTTCTTTTAAATTATCTGTAAAAAGGTTGATTTGTAATTTAGGATATTTCGGGATGATGCTATCCATCAACCGTCCTGAGAGATGAGGATTAAAATTTTTGAAAATATTCATTACATTCAATGTTTCTTATTTTATTTTCTTTAGCAGTTCATGATCAACTTTTTCTCGATAAATATTTTGATAATTTATAATTGCTTCATTGATTTGTTTATTTGTAGGTAAGGTTTCTTTCTTAGATAAGCCTAAATATCTAGATGCTTTTTTTTTGCAAATAAATAATCACTAGTTCCTTCTTCCATT
>JBBWVM010000042.1:0-16692 GCA_050256215.1 Methylophilaceae bacterium | reverse complement strand
CAGAGATATTTTAATAATTCCCTTAAGTAAGGTTTCAAGTATTGTAGAAAAAAAACATACCTTGCCTATTTTATCTAATTTACTTTTAGAAGGAATTGATAAAACTTTAAAATTTACTGTGACAGATTTAGAGATGCAAATTTCTTTATCAATAAAGATTAATTTAGAAGAAGAATTTAAAACAACGCTTTCAGCAAGAAAATTATTTGATATTACTAGAGCGCTTCCTGAAAACAGTCAACTGGAATTTAAAATTGAAGACTCAAAAATAATAGTTAAAGCTGCAAGGAGTAGGTTTAATTTACAAACACTTCCAGTAAAAGATTACCCAGTTATGCAAAAAGATAGTGATAAAGCCACCGTATGTTCGATAAGTCAAAAAAGCTTAAAAAACATTTTAAAACAAGTTGACTTTTCAATGGCCCAACAAGACATTAGATATTACTTGAATGGATTGTTGTTTGAAGTAGATGGAAAAAAATTAAATATTATTGGAACAGATGGGCATCGATTAAGCTTTTCTTCGTGTGATTTAAATGAATTATTTGATAAAACACAAACAATTGTTCCTAGAAAAACCATTCTTGAATTAATAAAGCTTTTAAGTGACACAGAAGATGTTGTGAAAGTAAGTATTGGCAAAAATCAAATTAACTTTAAATTTAATGAAATAGATCTAATTAGTAAGGTAATAGAAGGGCAGTTTCCAGATTATCATCGAGTAATACCTGAGGGACATAAAAATATATTTGTAATTGATAGGCAGCAACTTTTATCATCTATGCAGAGGGCATCCATTCTATCAAATGAGAAATATCGTGGTATTAGGATGTTGGTTGAAAAAAATAATCTTAAGCTTATTAGTACAAACGGAGAGCAAGAGAAAGCTGAAGAAGAGCTCGAAATTGAATATACGGGAGACCCTATTGATATTGGCTTTAATGTAACTTATCTCATTGATGTTTTAACAAACATTCAGTTTGATCGGTTAAGTTTTGCTTTTAATGATTCAAATAGTAGCTGTTTGGTTACTATTCCAAATAATAGTGAGTATAAGTATGTTGTTATGCCAATGCGGATTTAAGTTAAAAAATTAAGAGAGATTAAATGAGTAAAAAAAGTAAAACAAACAACACCCAATATAACTCAGAGAGCATTAAAGTTTTAAAAGGATTGGATGCGGTACGAAAAAGACCAGGAATGTATATTGGAGACACTGCGGACGGAAGTGGTTTGCATCATATGGTATTTGAGGTACTTGATAATTCAATAGACGAATCTTTGGCGGGCCACTGTGATGTTATTAAAGTTATTATCCACCCAGATAATTCAATCACAATAAATGATAATGGACGTGGAATACCAATCGATATTAAAAGTGATGATGAATTTAAAAGATCTGCAGCGGAAATTGTAATGACTGAACTTCATGCGGGAGGAAAGTTCGATCAAAATTCTTATAAGGTGTCGGGTGGGCTTCATGGGGTCGGCGTTTCAGTAGTTAACGCTTTGTCGGATTGGTTGGTGTTGAAAGTTTTTCGGGGTGGAAAAATACACGAGCTCAAATTTAAAAGAGGTGAGTTGGTTGAGCCTATTAAGGTATTAGGGGATACAAAGAAAACAGGAACTGAAGTAACTTTTTTGCCTACAACAGAAACATTCACAAATATAGATTTTCATTTTGATTTACTTTCAAAAAGAATTAGAGAGCTTTCTTTTTTAAATAATGGCGTAAAAATTGAACTTATTGATCATCGATCAGGCAGGGCAGAAAATTTTAAATTATCTGGAGGAATTAAAGGTTTTGTTGAATATATGAACCGTTCGAAAACTGTAATCCACCCTAATACTTTTTATGCTGAGGTAGAAAAAGATGGAATAGTAGTTGAGGTTAGCATGCAATGGAATGATTCTTACGGCGAAAATGTTTTGTGTTTTACAAATAATATTCCTCAACGAGATGGTGGAACACATTTAACGGGCTTAAAAGCGGCAATGACGCGGACGATTAATTCATATATTGAAAGCAACGAGTTAGCTAAAAAAGCAAAAGTGGAAACAGGCGGGGATGATATACGAGAAGGATTAACTTGTGTGTTGTCAGTAAAAGTCCCAGAACCAAAGTTTTCATCTCAAACAAAAGATAAGTTAGTGTCTAGTGAGGTACAGCCAATTGTTTCTGATGCGGTGGGAAAAAAGCTAACCGAATTTTTATTAGAACATCCACAGGACGCAAAAATTCTTTGTAATAAAATTGTTGATGCAGCTAGAGCACGAGAGGCGGCAAGAAAAGCAAGAGATATGACTAGAAGAAAAGGAGTGATGGACTCTATGGGCTTGCCAGGTAAATTAGCAGATTGCCAAGAAAAAGATCCTGCGCAGTGTGAGATTTATCTTGTCGAGGGTGATTCTGCGGGAGGGTCAGCCAAACAAGGACGAGACAGAAAAAATCAAGCCATACTTCCTTTAAAAGGCAAAATTTTAAATGTTGAAAAAGCACGCATTGACAAGGTTTTGTCTTCTCAAGAAATCGTCACCTTAATTACTGCATTAGGTACAAGTATTAGTTCTGATTTTGATGCTGATAAGTTACGTTACCATCGTATTATAATTATGACTGACGCAGATGTGGATGGCGCACATATTCGTACTTTGTTGCTTACATTTTTCTTTAGGCAAATGCATGCGTTGATCGAAAGAGGACATATTTACATTGCTCAACCTCCGTTATATAAGGTAAAACAAGGTAAGGATGAACGTTATCTTAAAGATGAACAAGAGTTACAACAATATTTAATAGAATCTGCTTTATTAGGCGCCAGCTTACTAACCAAAACAAACGGTGAAACTTTAAAAGAAGATTCTTTAGGAAATATAGCGAAAGAGATGGTAATAACAGAGACAATTATTAATCGTTTATCATCACGTTTTGATGAGTCATTATTAAGGGCTGTGCATGCGCTTGGTGCATTAGCGCTAGAAGATAAAAATAAAACAGAAGTTTATGCTGAGCAACTTAAAAACTTGATGTTATCAGACAAAATTAATTTTGATGTGAAGTTAAATGAGGACTCCAATAAATACTATATTGAAATCAATCAATTTATTCACGGTAATTTACAAACTAGCAAGCTAGACCAAGAGTTTGAGTTAAGTGGAGAATACCAACAAATTATAAAAACAGCAGTTATGACAAAAGATTTAATTGGCAAGGGTGGCATAATATCTCGTGGAGAAAAATCTCAGCCAGTAAATAATTTTCATGATGTTTTAGAGTGGCTCCTACAAGAAGCTAGACGCGGGTTAAATATTCAACGATATAAAGGCTTGGGGGAAATGAATCCTAATCAGCTTTGGGAAACAACTATGGATCCAACAGCTAGGCGGTTGTTAAAGGTATCTATTGAAGATAATCAAGCTGTTGAGGAAACTTTTACAGAACTTATGGGTGACAATGTTGGACCTAGAAGAAAGTTTATAGAAGAAAATGCGTTAGGAGCCAATAATATTGATATATAAAAACACTAATGACTTTAAGTGAATTAAAGTTTGTTGTTGCTGTGGCACAAGAAAAAAGCTTCAGGAAGGCTGCGAAAAAAATTTTTATTAGTCAGCCGGCCTTAAGTCTTGCGATCAAAAAATTAGAAGATGAATTGGGCATATTAATTTTTAAACGTAGTCGGAAAGATGTATCGATCACTTCTGTTGGCCAAAAAATTATAAATCAAGCGGTTATTGTTTTAAGCGAGGTAGAAAAAATAAAAGAACATACTAAAGAACAAGTAGTTTAATTCTTTAAGTTTGTTGAGCTTATAATTTTATGAAAGCAAAGCGGTTAAGATTGTTTGTGATTCATGCATAATATACTCTTTGAGTAATTCAATTGAGTGATTAGGTGACATAGAATTAAGGGTAACAACATGCCACTTTCGATTTATAGGTGTATCTATTACATCTAGCACTTTTAGTTGTTTATTTTTGAGCTCATTCGCAATAGTATGGCTTGAGACAAAAGAAATACCTAAGTCAGCAATAACGGCCTGTTTAATGCTTTCGTTGCTTGACATTTCCATGATGATATTTGGTCGAACATCATGATCTTGTAGAAAGGTTTCCATGTGAGCCCTGGTGCCTGATCCTATTTCACGAGTAATTAAATCAAAATCATTTAATTGTTCGGGTTGTATCTTTTTAATTGTAGATAAAGGATGGCTAGGGCTTGAAATAAATACAAGTGGATGGTTGGCTAAACTATAGACATTAGTATTTATTTCTTTAGGAACCAGTCCCATTACAGCAATGTCAATTTCCCCATTTCGAAGTAAGTTGATGAGCTGCTCCCTGTTTCTAACTTCTAGTATTAATTTATATTGTTTATGTTTTTTTCTAAAATGCTTAAGCACTTGAGGTAAAAAATATTGAGCCGTACTAATAATACCTACTTTAATTATTTCAATTTGATTATCTTTGAGGTGTTTAATGGCTTTTTCTGTTTCGTTAAGTATTTGTAAAATATGGGTAGCATAATTTAAAAAACATTCGCCAGCTTCAGATAATTTTATTTTTCTCCCATCTTTATTAAATAATTTAGAACTCACGAGAAACTCTATTTCTTTAATTTGCATAGATATTGCGGGAGGTGAAATATGTACTTCTTGAGCGGCATGCGTGAAATTTAAGTGTTTAGCTGCAGCAACAAAAATACGTAATTGACGTGAGGATATATTTAACATTAAGTAAATCTTATTGTTTGAATAAGTAATTAATACTTTACCTTAATATTAAAACACCCTAGAGTCAATTTTATCAGTATTTAATTTAAACATGGAGCATTAATGAATACACCGACAACAATCAACGAAGGAAAGGAACGTTACCAACCAGGGGTTATGGAATATGCCAAAATGGGGTATTGGGAACCTGATTACGTGCCAAAAGATACTGATTTAATTTCTTTGTTTCGAATTACGCCACAAATAGGTGTTGATCCGGTTGAAGCAGCTGCGGCAGTGGCAGGGGAATCTTCTACTGCAACATGGACGGTGGTTTGGACTGACCGGCTAACCAATTGTGAGCTTTATCGAGCCAAAGCATATCGTGTTGACCCTGTACCCAATACTGGTCCTGGAACTAATATAGACCAGCAATATTTTGCTTATATTGCATATGATTTAGAGTTATTTGAGCCAGGTTCAATTGCAAATCTAACTGCCTCTATTATTGGTAATGTTTTTGGATTTAAAGCGGTTAAAGCATTGCGTTTAGAAGATATGAGGATTCCCGTGGCTTACTTGAAAACATTTCAAGGGCCTGCTACAGGGATTGTGGTTGAGCGTGAGAGACTAGATAAATTTGGTCGCCCTCTTTTGGGCGCAACAACTAAACCAAAGCTTGGGTTATCAGGCCGAAATTATGGTCGCGTTGTTTATGAAGCCTTAAAAGGAGGGCTTGATTTTGTTAAGGATGATGAAAATATTAATTCACAGTCATTTATGCATTGGCGAGATCGATTTTTATATTGTATGGAAGCTGTAAATAAGGCTTCGGCTGCTACAGGAGAGGTAAAGGGTCATTATTTAAATGTAACTGCTGGCACCATGGAAGAGATGTATGAGAGAGCAGAATTTGCTAAACAACTCGGGTCGGCCATTATTATGATTGATTTAGTGATTGGCTATACTGCAATTCAGTCTATGGCAAAGTGGGCACGTAAAAACGATATGATTTTACATTTACACAGGGCAGGTAATTCCACCTACTCAAGACAAAAAAATCATGGTATGAACTTTAGAGTGATATGTAAATGGATGCGTATGGCAGGGGTTGATCATATCCATGCTGGGACAGTAGTAGGTAAATTAGAAGGGGACCCTCATATGATCAAAGGGTTTTATGACACGCTTCGTGAGGAGCGCACATTAGAATCATTGGAGAACGGATTATTTTTTGATCAAGAATGGGCGTCTTTGAATAAAGTTATGCCAGTGGCATCAGGAGGAATTCATGCTGGACAAATGCATCAATTAATTACTTATTTAGGCGAAGATGTTGTATTGCAGTTTGGAGGAGGAACTATCGGCCATCCTATGGGAATTCAAGCAGGAGCGACGGCGAATCGAGTGGCACTTGAAGCTATAATTTTGGCGCGCAATGAGGGAAAAGATATTTGGAATGAAGGCCCAGATATTTTGAAGCAGGCAGCCAGATCTTGCAAGCCACTTGAGGCTGCATTAATGACCTGGAAAGACGTAACCTTTAATTATGAGTCAACTGATACGGCTGACTTTATACCGACTTCAACCATTTCTAATTAAACAAGGGGATTGAAATGAGATTAACACAAGGTCAATTTTCTTTTTTGCCTGACTTAACAGATGATCAGATTAAGAAACAAGTGACATATGCTATCAATCAGGGTTGGGCGACTAATATTGAATTTACAGATGACCCACATCCCAGAAATACATATTGGGAGATGTGGGGGTTGCCAATGTTTGACATTAAAGATGCTGCAGCTGTTTTGCTGGAGCTTGCTGTCTGTAAAAAAGCACATGGATCTCAATATATTCGTATCACAGCTTTTGATAATTCAAAGGGCTGGGAGTCTCCTCGGATGTCTTTTATTGTTAATCGACCTAAAAAAGAACCTGGGTTTAAGTTAATACGTTCGGAAGACGAAGGAAGAAATATAAAATATACAATTGAGAGCTATGCAACAAAAAATCCAGAGGGCGAACGCTACTAGGTATTATATGAATATGAACCCACATGTAAATCAGGCCGAAATTAATCTTGGGGCCTTGCTCAAAGAAACAGAGATTGATCAAATTCTTGACCAGTTAGATACTGAGCTAGTCGGATTAATCCCAGTCAAACAAAGAATAAGTGAAATTGCAGCTTATCTATTAGTAACTAAAGCTCGCTTGCATATGGGGATTGAGTCTTCTCCTCCTAGTCTACATATGTGTTTTACAGGAAATCCTGGTACTGGAAAAACTACTGTAGCAATGAAAATAGCAACTTTATTACATCGTCTAAAGTTTGTAAAAGAGGGGCATGTGGTAAGCGTTACACGAGATGACCTTGTGGGTCAATATATAGGGCATACCGCTCCTAAAACTAAGGAAATAATTAAAAGGGCGATGGGTGGAGTTCTTTTTATTGACGAGGCTTATTATTTATATCGACCTGAGAATGAAAGAGATTATGGTCAGGAAGCAATTGAAATTTTAATGCAGGCAATGGAAAATCAAAGGGATGATTTGGTAGTGATTTTGGCAGGATATCAAAATCGCATGGAAACATTTTTTAGGTCAAATCCTGGGATGTCATCTCGCATTGCACATCATATTGATTTTCCCGACTATAACGAAAAAGAATTATTAATGATTACTGATTTAATGATCAAAGAGATGCATTACCAATTTGACGAAAGAGGCTTGAAGGCCATGAAGAAATATATTGCGGTTAGAAAATCCCAGCCTCATTTTGCAAATGGGCGATCGGTTAGAAATGCATTAGATCGAATAAGATTGAGGCAAGCAAGTCGTTTGTTTAAGGAGTCAAAAGAAAATAAAAAGGCTACTACTAAGGCAGAATTGACCTTGATTACAGCAGAAGACATTATGTCTTCAAGAGTTTTTAAAAAGGTGATAAAATCATGAGCTTTTGAAACAATGGAAAGCTAAAAATGAACTTAGAAGATTTTTTAGAGCAACAAAACGTTTCGGTTCATTTAAAAGAGGCGGTAATATCGTTATCTCAGGCCATAATTGAAACTAGCCAGTTAATAGAAAGGGCTCCAATACAAAATCAACTTGGGACACTCGACCAAGAGAATATCCAGGGCGAAAAACAAACTGAGCTGGATGTACTTAGTAATAATATTTTTCTAAACTCGTTAGAAAAAACAACAGATATTATTGGAGTTGTTTCTGAGGAAATAAATAATGAAATTGTTTTTGACAAACAACGAAGGGAAAATCAGCTTATTGTATTTTTTGATCCTTTGGATGGCTCATCGAATGTGTCTTCAAATATATCAGTAGGTTCTATTTTCTCAGTTTATACGGTAGCACATACAAATAAGATTGAAATTAATGATTTTTTACAAAAAGGTAATAAGCAAGTGGCAGCAGGATTTAGTGTATTGGGTCCTTCTACTTTGTTAGTGTTAACTTTGGGTCATGGAACCTTCAAGTTTTGCCTTGATCGGAATTATAAACAGTTTTTATGTGTTGAAAAAAATATCAAGATACCTGAAGAAGCGGAAGAATTTGCAATTAATATGAGTAATAAAAGGTTTTGGAGTGAAGCTGTTAATGCTTATGTACATGATTGTCAATTGGGAAAGGAAGGGCCAAGAAAAAAGAACTTTAATATGCGCTGGGTTGCTTCATTGGTAGCTGACATTAATAGAATTTTGACTCGAGGCGGAATTTATTTGTATCCAAAGGATAATAAACGACCTGAAAAAACAGGTCGCTTGAGATTGATGTATGAAATTAATCCCATGGCCTTTATTATTGAACAATGCTGCGGTGCTTGTACGAATGGACTTCATAGAATCTTAGACTTTGATCCAGAGGACATTCATCAACGTGTCCCTGTTGTAATCGGAGCGAAGAAAGAAGTTGATGTGGTATCTGAATATTATCAACATTTTCAATAGCGGTCTTTTCTAAAATAACTAATAATATTTAAGGAGAAAAGAAGAGCATGTCAAAAAAATATCCTGTTATTGCAATTACTGGCTCATCGGGAGCTGGAACCTCTACTGTTAGAGAAAGCTTTCAACACATTTTTATTCGGGATAATATTAGTGCCAATATTATTGAAGGGGATGCATTTCATCGTCATGAACGGGATGAAATGGATGAATTAATTAAAAAAAATGCCAACAATTGCGATATTAATTTTAGCCATTTTAGCCCCGAGGCTAACCTTTTAGAACGATTAGAAAAAACCTTTAAGGAGTTTGGCAAAACAGGACGATATAAAACACGTCGTTATGTTCATACTGAGGAAGACGCTAGAATTTATGGTCAAAAAACGGGGACAATGACCCCTTGGGTGGATGCTCAGTCAGATTTATTATTTTATGAAGGGTTGCATGGGGGTTATGTTGGTCCAGGAGTTGATGTGGCGAAACATGTTGATTTGTTAGTGGGCGTTGTGCCGATTATTAATCTCGAATGGATTCAAAAGCTACATCGTGATAAACAAGTTCGAGGATATTCAACAGAGGCTGTAATTGATACGGTTCTAAAACGCATGCCCGACTATATTCATCATGTTGCCCCTCAATTTTCTAGGACCCATATCAATTTTCAGCGCGTTCCTTTGGTAGACACTTCTAATCCTTTTATTGCTCGCGATATTCCAAGTGCCGATGAGAGTTTTGTAGTAATTCGCTTTGATGACCCTGCAGATGTTGATTTTTCATATTTATTAAGAATGTTACATGGTTCAATGATGACCCGCCCGAATACAATTGTTGTTCCTGGAGGGAAAATGGGTTTAGCGATGCAATTTATATTTACCCCATTAATTAGAGAGCTTAATAAAAAAAGGAGAAAAAGTTGGCACTTATCAGTTTAAAACAATTACTCGATCATGCAGCAGAAAATAATTATGGTTTGCCAGCATTTAATGTCAACAATATGGAGCAGATTAAGGCGGTGATGCAAGCAGCAGAAAAAGTAAATAGTGCGGTAATTATGCAAGCCTCTGTTGGTGCCAGAGTTTATGCAGGAGAAATATTTTTAAGAAAGATGATGGAAGCGGCAATTAATCAATATCCTCATATTCCTGTTTGTATTCATCAGGATCATGGCGCTAGTATTTCGGTGTGTTTAGCCGCTATTCGCAATGGATTCTCTTCAGTGATGATGGATGGTTCTTTAATGACGGACGGGAAGACCCCTGCAAGTTATGCATACAATGTAGATGTTACTGAACGCGTTTCTCAAATGGCACATGCAGTGGGTGTTTCTATTGAGGGAGAATTGGGATGTTTGGGTTCATTAGAAACTGGAATGGCAGGTGAAGAAGATGGAGTGGGTGCTACGGGCATTCTAAATAAAGATCAATTACTTACAGATGCGGATCAGGCTAAAGAATTTGTAGCGCTAACTAAAGTGGATGCTTTAGCTATTGCAATTGGAACTACTCATGGTGCTTACAAATTTACCAAACCCCCAACTCAGGATATTTTAGATATTGATCGAATTAAGGAAATCAATAAAAAAATACCAAATACTCATTTAGTGATGCATGGCTCATCTAGTGTAGAAAAAAAATGGCTAGAAATGATTAGAGAATTTGGTGGTGAAATAAAAGAAACTTACGGAGTACCAGTAACAGAAATTGTGAAAGGCATAAAGTATGGGGTGCGAAAAATAAATATTGATACAGACATGCGATTAGCCATGACAGCAGGTATGAGAAAGGCTATGTATGAGCAAAAAAATAACTTTGATCCCCGTTATTTTTTAAAGGCAGCTACTGCTTGTGCTCAACAAGTGTGTGAAGATAGATTTGTAGCTTTTGGTAGTGCTGGGCATGCAGACAAAATTAAAAGTATTACGCTTACTGATATGGCAAAACATTATGCATAGAAAAAAAATAATTATAGGCAATTGGAAAATGTATGGCCGATTAAGTTGGAATGAAAAAATTATTAACGAATTATTAGAACATGTTCAGATCTTTAAAGATGTTGATATGGTTTTATGCGTTCCTTTTGTATATCTAGGACAGATAAGAAACATATTGACCAATACCAATATTAATTGGGGGTCCCAAAACGTTAGTCAATTTAAAGATGGTGCGTTTACTGGGTCTATCTCAGCCCTTATGGTGGCTGAATTTGGGTGTACTCATGCCATTATTGGGCACTCTGAAAGGAGAGTGCTTCATAGTGAAACATTTGATAGTGCTGCAAATAGATGTATCCAAGCGTTACAGGCAGGACTTACGCCTATTTTTTGTGTGGGTGAAAAAGGAATTGAACGGGAAAAAGGTTATGCGAAAGCAGTTGTAGAAACTCAAGTTAGGTCATTGCTTGGGACTTTAGATGACGCAATGTTAGAACGTTTATTTAAACAAAAGACAATTTTTGCTTATGAGCCGGCCTGGGCAATTGGTACGGGCGATTTTGCACAACCAGAAGCAGCGGATAATATGCATGCTATGATAAGATCGATCATTGCTGAAAAAAATAAAGCGTACGCCAAGCAAGTTAGAATTATTTATGGTGGGAGTTTTATGCCTACCAATGCACAAGATTTCTTGAATATGGAAAATATAGATGGGGGTTTAATTGGAAAATGTTCAATTGATTCAAATGCTTTTGCGAAAATCTGTCAACAAGCTAATCAATTTAAATGAAGCGAGTTGATTGAATGATCATCGGCATCTTGAAAGAGAAGGTGGCAGGTGAAGCAAGGGTCGCCGCGACCCCAGAAACAGTAAAAAAAATGATCGCTTTAAAACAAGAAGTTGTAGTGGAGTCTGGTGCGGGTGAAGGGGCTTCAATTTCAGATGAGATGTATCAGACGGCAGGAGCTACTATGGCAAGTCGTTCCTCAATTTTACAATCTAACTTAATTTTACAAGTAAGACCTCTTGAGCTTAGTGATTTAATTAAATTAAAACCCAATCAATATATTGTAGGATTATTAGAGCCTTTTAATCTCGAGCTAACAAAGTCCTTAGCTGATATAAAAGTTACGGCCTTTGCGCTTGAAGCATTACCGAGAAATACTCGGGCGCAACCTATGGACGTACTTTCCTCTCAGGCAAATATTGCTGGATATAAAGCAATCATTCTATCAGCGAACCATTATACAAAATTCATGCCGATGTTAATGACTGCGGCTGGCACAGTTAAGGCTGCACGCGTTATGGTTTTGGGTGCAGGGGTGGCTGGCTTGCAGGCGATTGCTACGGCTAAACGTTTGGGTGCGGTAGTTGAAGCATCGGATGTAAGGCCGATGGTGAAGGAACAGATTGAATCCTTAGGTGCTAAGTTTATTGATGTTCCTTATGAAACTAAAGAAGAAAAAGAAAATGCTTCGGGGCAAGGAGGTTACGCGAAATCCATGCCCAAATCTTGGCTTGATCGGCAAGCAAAGTTAGTTGCTGAAAAAGCAATCAATGCCGACATCATTATTACTTCGGCTTTAATTCCAGGGAAGGCACCGCCACAACTAATTTCTAGTGAAACCGTTTATCAAATGAAAGCCGGATCAGTTATTGTGGATTTAGCAGCCGGCATGGCGAGTGACGGATCGGGGAATTGTCCGCTGACGAAAGTAAATAAGATTATTAAAGTTAATGGTGTAACCATTATCGGGCTGAATAATCTTCCAAGTTTGGTTAGCGCGGATGCTTCTGCACTATACGCAAGAAATATTTTGGAATTTATTAAGTTGTTGTTTAACGAATCTGGTGAGCTACATATTAATTTAGAAGATGACCTAGTGGCAGGTTGTTTATTAACTACTGAGGGTAATTTAATTAAAGGGTAGATCATGGCTGAATTATTAACCATTCAAAACATTACTATTTTTGTTCTGGCAATTTTTGTAGGCTATCACGTCGTTTGGAACGTAACCTCGGCCTTGCATACTCCCTTAATGTCAGTAACGAATGCTATCTCGGGGATTGTAGTGGTGGGCGCAATTTTACAAGTTGTCGATATTAACGGGGAGATACTAACATTTAGTAGCATCTTAGGTGCAATTGCAGTATTTTTCGCTTCAATTAATATTTTTGGTGGATTTTTTGTGACTCAGCGGATGTTAGAAATGTTTAAGAAGAAAGATAAGAAGAAAGTGGCTTCAGATGACTGATCAAGCGTTCTCCATACTGGCTTATCTTGTGGCCGCTATCTTTTTTATCTTGGCGTTGAGGGGGCTATCATCTCCAATGTCAGCCAGGCAAGGTAATTTATTTGGTATGGTTGGTATGGCAATTGCAATTGGTGTGACTCTTTGGGTTGAGACAAATTTAGTTCTTTTATTTATTTTTGTTCCGTTAGTGTTGGGGGGTGCGATTGGTATTTACGTCGCTAAAACAATACAGATGACCAAAATGCCAGAATTAGTTGCTTTAATGCATTCATTCGTGGGGCTAGCCGCAGTTTTAATTGCCGCCGCAGCAGTTTTAAATATTGCCGAAACGCATTCGTCGACTCAGCGTTTTGAACTTTTTATTGGGGCTTTTATCGGAGCTATTACTTTTACTGCCTCGGTGATTGCTTTTGGAAAACTGTCAGGAAAGTTTGGAGCAAAGGCTACTGTGTTTAAAGGTCAGCATTGGCTTAATTTAATATTGGTCATTGTTATGGTATTTTTTGGTTTTATGTTTTTTCAAACAAGCTCATTGCTCGCTTTTTTTGTAATGGTTATTTTTGCTTTGGTATTAGGAATTACTTTAATTATTCCGATTGGTGGAGCAGATATGCCAGTGGTGGTGTCTATGCTCAATAGCTATTCTGGGTGGTCTGCGGCGGGCATTGGATTTACTTTAAATAATTCGGTATTGATTATTGCCGGTGCTTGTGTTGGCTCATCTGGTGCAATTTTGTCTTATATTATGTGTAAGGCGATGAATCGTTCGATTATTTCCGTGATGCTAGGTGGTTTTGGGGCGGATGTGACTAACGATCAAACCACTCAAACGGAGCGCCCTGTAAAATCTGGATCGGTTGAAGATGTATTATTTCTTATGTCTAATGCAGAGTCTGTAATTATTGTCCCAGGTTATGGTTTGGCAGTAGCTCGAGCTCAACATGCTTTGCAAGAACTGACCACTAAGTTACTTGAAAAAGGTGTAAGTGTAAAATATGCTATTCATCCTGTAGCGGGACGTATGCCTGGTCATATGAATGTGTTACTTGCTGAGGCTGATGTACCTTATGAGCAGGTAGTAGAAATGGAGGATATTAACAGTGAGTTTAGTCAAACTGATGTCGTCTTGGTAATTGGTGCGAATGATGTGGTCAATCCAGCAGCTAAGACACCAGGCAGTCCTATTTATGGCATGCCAATTTTAGAGGTAGAAAAAGCAAAAATGGTGATTGTGAATAAGCGTTCAATGGCGCCTGGTTATGCCGGTCTTGATAATGAGCTTTTTTATATGGATAAGACGATGATGCTTTTTGGGGACGCTAAAAAAGTAGTTGAGGGCCTTGTGAAAAATATTGAATAGAGGGTACAAAATAAAAAAAGGCCTTTTATAAGCCCTTTTTTATTTTAATGTATTGTTTTATGAATTTATTCTGCAACTTCACCTTCTAGCGGAGGCAATCCTTCAGCGTCAGTGTTGTTATCACCTTTATTAAGGTAGCCGTAGCCACAATATGCAATTACTCCAACCACCACAAGCACTATAATATTTTTTAACATATGTAATATCCTTTGAATTATGAAATAAATTATGACTTCATATTCGATAATATCACACTATAATATAGGATACAGTTTATGGTATTAATTTAAATATATGTACGAAATTTTTGATTTATATTTGATTGAATTTATTGTCGGAGCACTTGTTCTGTCAATTGCAATTGTGGTGATTTCAATCTTACATGTCATTTTTCAGACTGATGAGTTGGAAAATTCAAAAACTATAAATTCAATCTCATTTAAATCAGACTCTAAGATCAAATACAGTAAAGAATTTCTTAAGCGGGTTAAAGGAATTGATCTGGATCTAATCGATAAGTAAACTTAATAACCTTCTCTTTAAATACTCCTGACCTAATCTATTTCCAATCGTCTCTTAAGTAGATACTCACTTAGGAGCGAAGTATGCATAATCACTACCAGTCTTATCAAGTTCAAGATATACCAAATTTTATCCAAGAGGTGTTAATGAAGCATGGTGAGAAGCGTCCCATCGGTCAAACTGAATTTCTCCGTTGTTTTAGTCAAGATGTATTAATTAAACTCAAAACTGAATATGGCTTGTCTGTCCTAAGCCACATCAATGAACATACCAATGCTTACCTGATCCATTCTTATGATGGTCATACCATTATTACCATGGGTAAATATTTCTAAGAGCCACTAAGGGTTGTAGAGGGGTAGGCCACTCCTCCTGTTCGTCCCTTCTACCGCTTGGCTAGTGCGAAAATCTAGCCACCTTTTTTAAAAAGAGAATAATAGTGGATAGACAAAACGAATGAGTTAGACTAAATTTATACCTATATGGTTAATTTAAAAAGAAACAGTAAATTGGAATTAGTTGAAGCCACTGGCAACAGAACCAGAGCGTCGTCGATCTATACCCCTAATCAAACTGAAGACTTTAAGATCAGTCGAGGTAAATTCAGCACCTTCATTACTTGCCCACGATGTTTTTATCTAGATCGAGTCAAAGGTTTGACTGAACCTGGCATGCCTGGTTGGACACTGAATGCAACAACTGACATTTTATTAAAGAAAGAATTTGATATTTGTCGTAAAAAACAAATTCCTCATCGACTCTTTGCGCAATATGGATTAGAGCATATAGTGCCTTTTCAACATGATGACATGGATGACTGGAGAGACTCACTTAGAAAAGGGTTAATGGTTAGGTTTGAAGACAGTAATATTATTCTTTCAGGTGGCGTTGATGATATTTGGTTTGATACTGAAACAAAAGAATTGATTGTTGTTGATTATAAATCACAAGCCAGTAACTACGAAGTCAATACTAAGGCTTATTTAAACTCTCCCTATCATGAGGGCTATAAAGTTCAGATGGATTTCTATAATTATTTATTGAATCTAATGGGCTTTAATACCGCAAAGTTAGCTTACTTTTTAGTAGTAAATGCCAATAGAGGGGCTGAGGGTTTTTATGGCAATATGGAATTCTCAGAAACTTTAGTTCCTTATCAATATGATACCTCTTGGATTCCTGGACAAGTTAGCGCTATGATCGATTGCTTGAATCAAGATCAAATACCTAAAGGACATGTGAGTTGTGAAAACTGTGCTTATGCAAGACAGAGAAAGAATTATGAATAAATCCAAATTTTCACAAATAAGAACATTTTTTATTGCTAAAATTTAATAAATTTGTTACTTTTTTAAAAACAGGAGAGGCTTATGAAAAATTTTAAATTTTTATGTTTTACAATTCTTATCATATTTTCTCAATTATCTTTCTCTGCATCAAAGGCGGAAATTGATGCTGAAATTGATGAAGCATTACAAAAACTATATGCATTTTCCCCTGCCGCAAAGACTTTATCTGAAAAAGCTGAGGGCATGCTTGTTTTTCCAAGCATAGTTAAAGCTGGGTGGATTATTGGTGGGTCATACGGTGAAGGCGCACTATTAATTAAAAATAACATAAACCAATACTACAATAATATTTCAGGATCTTTAGGATTCCAATTTGGAATAGAAAACAGATCAGAAATAATAATGTTTTTAGATAAAAAAACTCTTACCGAATTTCAAAATAGTAATGGCTGGGATGGTGGTGCTGATGGTAGTGTTGCCATTACTACATTTGGGGTGGGCATGGATTTAACGGCAGAAAATATTAAAGACCCGATCGTTTCATTTGTTTTCTCACCAACAGGATTAATGGTTAATGCATCATTAAAGGGGACAAAAATAAGTAAAATTGATACGCCTAAATAAATTAATATGTAGTCTGTGGTAGAAATAGCTTTTAGAAGAA
>JBBWVM010000041.1:0-4004 GCA_050256215.1 Methylophilaceae bacterium | reverse complement strand
GAAATAATTGAGGCAATAAATAATATTGCTGATGAATGTAATGAAAGGTTTGAGGGTCAGTCTGTATCTGTTCTTCCTGTGATGAAAGGGGCTTTGCCCTTTGCGGGTCATCTTATCCCAATGTTAAACTTTCATCTTGAGCTTGATTATATTCATGCTACTCGTCATATCAAAAATGCAGGAACTAATCAAGTAAGATGGCTATATGAGCCTAATATAGAGCACATTAAAAATAAAACTATATTAATTCTTGATGATATTTTAGATGTGGGGGTTACGCTCACATGTATTAAAAAAAAATTAATCGAACTAGGAGCTAAAGAATTGTGGGTGGCTGTTCTTTTTAATAAAAAATTAAGAATAAAAAAATCAACAAAAGCTGATTTTATGAGTCTGGATGTTCCTGACAAGTATGTTTATGGTTTTGGGCTAGACTTTGATGGGATTGGGCGTAATATCCAACACCTTTATGCATATAATAAAATTAATAATTAATAAAGATGGCTCAAAAAAATAAAAATATTCGACAAAATGATCCTCAATTAGATCGTGAACATCAATTATACGAAAATCCTATTCCTAGCAGAGAATTAATTTTGAAGGTGATGGGTGATTATGGCGTCCCTATTAAAAAAAATGAACTAATTAAAATACTTGAAATTAATGAGAATGAAGTCATTTTTTTAGAAAAGAGATTAAGAGCGATGGAGCGGCAAGGGCAGATTTTAATTAATAGGAAAGATGTTCTTTGTGTCGCAGAAAAATTAAATCTTATTCCAGGAAGGGTAATGGGGCACCCAGATGGTTTTGGATTTCTTATTCCTGATGATAATTCACATAATGATATTTTCCTTTCACCTAGGCAGATGCTGCAGGTATTTAACAATGATCGCGTTATGGTTCAAGTTACCGGACAAGATCGTAAAGGAAAATTAGAAGGTAAAATTGTTGAAGTTTTAGAAAGAGTTAATAGGGTTTTGGTAGGTAGGGTAGTTCAAGGACAGGGAGTAACAATTGTAGCTGCCGAAGATAAACGAATTAATCAAGACATTCTAATTCCATATGATCTTGATTTAGGCGCTAAAATTGGACATGTTGTTGAGGTTGAGATAACAACACAACCTGGCGTTAGATCAAAGCCCATGGGGAAGATAATTAAAATATTAGGAAATTATGCTGATAGTGGTATCGAAATTGAAATTGCATTAAGAAAACATAATCTTCCTTATGAATTTGATCAGCAAGTGATTGATGAAGCCAATAAGTTTAATAATCAAGTGACTTCAACAGACTACAAAAGCAGAATTGATCTTAGAGATCTTTCCTTAGTTACAATCGATGGAGAAACGGCAAAAGATTTTGATGATGCTGTTTATGCGGCACCTAGGGATAAGGGATGGCGTTTGATCGTTGCGATTGCAGATGTAAGTCATTATGTTACTTCTAAGGCCTTACTTGATGTAGCTGCACAAGAAAGAGGGAATTCTGTCTACTTTCCTAGGCGTGTAATTCCGATGTTACCAGAGGTGCTATCTAATGGACTTTGTTCTTTAAATCCCAATGTTGACCGATTGTGCATGGTATGTGACATGATGATTGACCAGAAAGGCCATGTCATTTCGTATAAATTTTATCCTTCGATAATGAACTCAAAAGCAAGGTTAACTTATACGGTTGTAGATAAGATTTTAAATCAAAATGATCAGAATTTGATTGACGAGTATCAAGCCATTGTTCCGGAGTTAAAAAATTTACAAGCTTTATTTAATTTACTCTTCTCCCAAAGAGAAAAAAGGGGGGCTCTTGAGTTTGATTCTACCGAGACATCTATCGTATTTGATGATTATGGCAAGATTGATTTTATTAGGCCTGTACATAGAAATCAAGCACATCGTATTATTGAGGAATGTATGCTGGCTGCAAACGTATGTGCAGCAGATTTTCTTCTTGATGATTCGATTGATGCTTTCTTTAGAAACCATGAGAGCCCGTCTGCAGAGAAATTAGAAAATTTAAGGGCTTTTTTGACTGATTTTGGTTTGGTCTTAAACGGAGGAGATAAGCCAACCATTAAAGATTATGGAGACTTGGTTAGTAAAATAGCGGATCGACCTGATACACATTTATTACAAACGGTACTTTTAAGATCAATGCAGCAGGCGGTTTATAGTAATAAAAATTTAGGACATTTTGGTTTGGCCTATGAGTCTTATACCCACTTTACCTCACCAATAAGGCGATATCCTGATTTAGTTGTGCATCGTGCTATTAAATCAAAATTATTAAAAAAATCTTTTGATATAAAGGATATAGATAAACTTGCAGTGCATT
This sequence comes from Methylophilaceae bacterium, assembly GCA_050256215.1. Lineage (GTDB taxonomy): Bacteria > Pseudomonadota > Gammaproteobacteria > Burkholderiales > Methylophilaceae > BACL14. Next base: position 1,673 of record JBBWVM010000041.1, on the reverse strand, counting down.
GTTCTGGGACTGAAAGAAGGGCAGATGAGGCTACTCGAGATGTTGAGTCATGGCTTAAATGCTATTTTATGCAAGACAAAGTAGGGCAAGTGTTTTGGGGGACGGTTGCAGGCGTAACTGGTTTTGGATTATTTGTAGAATTAGATGATATTTATATTGAGGGTTTGCTGCATGTAACTGAGCTAGGAAATGATTATTTTACATTTGATAAAAGTAAACACGCTATGGTTGGGGAAAGAACCCATCTTTCTTATCGCTTAGGAGATCGTCTTCAAGTGAAGGTAGTGAGGGTTGATCTTGAGTCAATTAAGATCGATTTTACTTTACTGAGTTCATCTAAAAGTGAAGAAAAAGTGAAGAAAAAAAGAATTATAAATAAAGAAAGTAAAAGTAAAAGAAAGAGAAGAAAATGAATCAAGATAAAATAATTTTTGGATTTCATTCCATTACAAGTCATATTAGATTAGATCCCTCATCCATTAAGGAAGTATATATTGATGAAAATCGGTCGGATGGTCGGGTTCATGATTTGATGAAGCTGGTTGAAACACATCAAATTAAATATCACCTTACAACTAAAAATAGGCTCGATGGTTTTGTTTCTAGTGGAAGACATCAAGGTGTCATTGCAAAAGTGCATGAAGTAAAAAACAAATACGTCACTATTGAGGATATTGTTGAGGTAGATAGGGACGAGTCTGTTTTACTGTTAATTCTTGATGGTATTGAGGATCCTCATAACCTAGGGGCTTGTTTTAGAGTGGCAGATGCTATGGGTGTGCATGCTATTGTTTGTCCAAAAGATAATGCTGTTGGTTTGAATGCAACAGTAAGAAAAGTTGCATGCGGTGGTGCTGAGGTTGTTCCATTCGTAGTAGTTACAAATCTTGCTAGAACAATTAGATACTTAAAGGGAATGGGGGTATTTATTTTTGGTACAGATGGAGAGTCCGAAAAAACATTGTATGACACAAATTTTAATGGACCTACAGCGTTAATCATGGGCTCTGAGGGGAAGGGGATGCGTCGTCTAACAAAAGATTTATGTGATAATATTTTTTCAATTCCAATGCTAGGACAGGTAGAAAGTCTGAATGTAAGCGTTGCGTCTGGAATATGTCTGTACGAGATAAGTCGACAAAGAAAATTTTTATAAATATTGAAAAGATGGAAAAAATTAGATAAATGAAAAAAATATTTGATGTGCACGCAAACAGACTTCGTATTTTTTTTGTAATTATTTTTTGATCCAGTTGTAAACCAGATTCAATAGAACTGAATCTTTATACTTCTAATGTTTTATCGTCACATCAAAGAAATTAATAATAAATCCAATAAGTCTCTAATCCCTCTTTCTGCCCATTCTTAAAATTGACTTCAAATTTCTTCTGCCTATTCTCATACCACAGAGTCGTTAATCCTTCTTTTTTGCCATTCTTATAATGTATTTCAGCAGCTTTCTGTCCATTCTCATCCCAGCGAGTCTCTAACCCCTCTGGTCGACCATGCTTATACATTCTTTCACCTTGCTTTTGTCCATTTTTATGCCACCGAGTCGATAAACCCTCTTGTAGACCATGCTTATATTTTCTTTTAAGCTTTTTCTGCCCATAAGAATCAGGATAATATTCAATATATTCCCCGGCATAAGGTGTTTCTTGATTAACTTCATA
>JBBWVM010000040.1:0-50971 GCA_050256215.1 Methylophilaceae bacterium | reverse complement strand
CTCCCAATTTATTCTTTAATTTATAAAATCTACGTAAAAAAGTGATACTTTCACTTCAGTTGAGCAGATCAAAATGATATAGCTTCAACTTACAGATGTCAATACTGTCTATTGAAGCATGCAATTTATTTATAGTTTCTCAGCAAGTGCAGCTTCTAATTTATTTTGATCGATAATAAAGTTACGAATCCCTTCAGAAAGTTTCTCTGTAGCCATTGCATCCTCATTATGATCAAATCTAAATTGATCTTCTTCTAATTTAGCAGGCTTCTCAGTTGTTACGCCATTATCCTTAAGTACTTGAGCAAGGTTTCCTTCGGTTGATTCTAATTCTTGTAGTAATGCTGGTGCGATTGTTAAACGATCACAACCCGCTAGAGCAATCAATTCGCCGATATTTCTAAAAGAAGCGCCCATTACAACCGTTTTAAATCCGCGTTCTTTATACCAATTGTAAATAGCTCTCACAGAAATAACCCCTGGGTCAGTTTCCTGAGTATATTCTTCGCCTGTTTTAGCTTTGTACCAATCTAAGATACGACCTACAAAAGGTGAAATCAAAAATACCCCCGCTTCGGCGCAAGCTCTCGCTTGTGCAAAACTAAATAATAAAGTTAGATTACAATTAATACCTTCTTTTTCAAGTATCTCCCCTGCCTTAATACCTTCCCATGTAGAAGCTAATTTAATTAATACGCGGTCATTAGTAATACCAGCTTCATTATAAAGTGCGATAAGTTTTTTGCCCTTAACTACCATTTTATCAATATTAAAAGATAGGCTTGCATCTACTTCAGTTGAAATACGTCCTGGAACATGCTTCAGTATCTCTAACCCAACCAACACTGCAAGTTTATCCGCGGCATCTTCAATTTGCTGACCCTTCTCTGAGCTATTTCCTTTAGCATAAGCAATCGCCTCAACAATCATTGGCTCACATTGAGGAAGCAGGCTTGCTTTTAATAATAAAGATGGGTTTGTCGTTGCATCAACGGGCTTTAAGGTTTTAATTGCTTCAACCTCACCAGTGTCTGCAACAATTGTTGTCATCGTTTTAAGTTGTTCTAATAATGTTGCCATGTGTATCTCCGTATGTTTTTATGTATTTAAATTAATAGAATATAGAACTGAACATTTTAACAACATTCAAGATGACTCTGCAATTTATATTGCAAATTTCATTGGCTAATCATTAAACAGTAAGATTAATTTTGATATCTTGGTGACATTAGCGCTCATATTTGGCAAAATTACGTTTTTACGTATTTTTTATTGAAATAAAACAAATATTAGGCTTGTTTATCACAAGCTACTTACCCATATATAAGGATATTAGATGTCTACCCATGTTATACCTTTTGAAAAACTAAGAAATAAAGATGTTAGTTTGGTCGGAGGCAAAAATGCCTCATTAGGTGAAATGATTTCCCAATTGAGTGCTAAGGGAGTGAGGGTACCGACCGGATTTGCTACAACTGCAAATGCTTTTAATGAATTTTTGTCACATAATAATCTTGATAAGCAGATCGAAAAAGAATTAGAAAATCTCGACACTAATGATGTAATTGCGCTTGCAAAGAGTGGGAAAAAAATACGAAAATGGATTCTTGATACGCCCTTTTCTAAATCATTAAATCAATCGATAAATAAACATTATGAGGTACTAATCCAAAAGTCAACAAAAGGAACAACCTTTGCCGTCCGTTCATCTGCGACTGCAGAAGACCTACCTGACGCATCATTTGCTGGGCAGCAAGAAAGTTTTCTTAACATTCATGGCGTAGATAATATCAAACATGCCATTAAAGAAGTATTTGCATCTCTTTATAATGACCGTGCTATTTCATATCGCGTACATAAAGGCTTTATTCACTCCGATGTAGCCATTTCTGCAGGGATTCAACAAATGGTAAGGAGTGATATTGGTTGTTCAGGTGTTATGTTCACTATCGATACCGAATCGGGATTTAAGGATGTCGTATTTATTACAGCCTCTTATGGTCTAGGTGAAACTGTTGTTCAAGGGGCGGTTAACCCCGATGAATTTTATGTACACAAACCTCTTTTAGCACTAGGATATCCTGCGATTGTTAGACGCTCTATTGGATCTAAAAAAATTAAAATGATATTTAGTGAAGATACTAAAGCTGGATTAAGTACCAAGATTATTGATGTCGATCCTAAAGATTCAGATCAATTTAGTATTAATGATCAAGACATAATGGAATTAGCACAATATGCAATGTCAATTGAATCCCATTACAAATGTCCAATGGATATTGAGTGGGGGAAAAACGGACTTGATGGAAAAATTTATATTCTGCAAGCCAGACCCGAAACAGTTAAATCACAAAATAAAAACGTAACAGAAACTTTTACGCTAAAAGAAAGTGGAAAGGCGATAGTCGCGGGGAGAGCCGTCACGCAAAAAATAGGGATTGGTCCTGTTAAAATTGTGAGCGATCCTTCTGAAATGCATACCGTTCAACCGGGTGATGTTCTAGTGGCTGATATGACAGATCCAAATTGGGAACCTGTGATGAAAAGAGCCTCTGCCTTGGTAACTAATAGAGGTGGAAGAACATGCCACGCAGCCATTATTGCGCGTGAGCTAGGTATTCCTGCAATTGTTGGGAGTGTGAATGCTACAGAGTTACTAAACGACGGAGATATAGTAACAGTATCTTGTTCAGAGGGTGAGACAGGTATAGTTTATCAAGGAAAATTAAAATACGAAGTCACTATTCAAGACGACGGTGAACTACCAATACCACCAGTAAAAATAATGATGAATGTTGGAAATCCGGACATGGCATTTACTTTTGCACAAATACCCAATCATGGTGTTGGGCTTGCACGCTTAGAGTTTGTCATTAACAACATGATTGGAATTCATCCAAAAGCTATTATTAATTACAAAGCAATGCCATCTGATATACAAAAGGTCATTGATCATCGATCAAGAGGTTATAAAAATCCAAAACAGTTTTATATCGACAAGGTCGCCGAAGGTGTAGCCACAATTGCTTCAGCATTTTACCCAAATCCAGTTATTGTAAGAACTTCAGATTTCAAATCTAACGAATATAAAAAACTAGTAGGTGGTGATATATATGAACCAGATGAAGAAAATCCGATGATTGGCTTTAGGGGAGCTGCACGCTATATCTCAAAAGAATTCAAAGAATGCTTCTTGCTTGAATGTGAAGCCATGCTAAAAGTTAGAAATGAAATGGGATTAACAAATGTTGAGTTGATGATCCCTTTTGTCAGAACTTTAGATGAAGCAAGGGCTGTAACCAATATCATGAAAAATCATGGATTAAAAAGAGGAGAAAATGGCCTAAGAATTATTATGATGTGTGAGGTCCCCTCTAATGCTATATTGGCTGAAGAATTTTTAGAATATTTTGATGGCTTCTCAATAGGATCAAATGATCTAACTCAACTTACATTGGGTACTGATAGAGACTCTGGAATTTTAGCTGAAGGATTTGATGAGAGAGACCCAGCGGTAACTAAACTTATTGAAATTGCCATTGCTGCAACAAAAAAATCTAAAAAATATATTGGCATTTGTGGTCAAGGGCCATCTGATCATCCAGATTTTGCACAATGGTTAGTTAAACAAGGTATCAGCTCGGTATCATTGAATCCAGATACAGTAATTAGTACATGGAAAGATCTAAGCCAAAATTAGATGGCACATACTAAACGAACAGCTTTTTTTATTTCTGATGGAACTGGCATCACGGCTGGGTCACTCGGTGGCCTATTATCTCATTTTCCTAGTACTGAATTTGAACAAATTCGCATTCCTTTTACAAATTCCCATGCCAAAATTGAAGATGCACAAAAAAGGATCGTTAATGCCAAACATAAAAATAACATAAGACCAATAGTTATTATGTCAATTGGTAATCAAAACCTAAGAAATGAACTAAAACATGTCGATGCTTACTATATTGATTTATTTGATTCTTTTTTACATCCTTTAGGCATCGAACTTAATGAGACACCCCTTACCCGCCCAGGTGTCTCGCATGGTATCTCTGCAACTAATTATGGTTCCAGAATGGAAGCTATTAATTTTGCTTTGGGGCACGATGATGGAATGACGCACACAGGACTGAATCAAGCTCAAGTTATTTTAGTAGGTGTGTCACGCTCAGGAAAAACACCAACAAGCATTTTGCTTGCAATGCAGTTTGGTATAAAAGCTGCAAATTATCCTCTCATACCAGAAGACTTTGAAAGAGGTACATTACCTCCTATTCTTGAAGGATATCTTGATAAAATATTTGGTCTCACCATCAAACCTGAACGACTTCACTCACTAAGAAGTGAAAGACGACCTGGTAGCCACTATGCCTCACTTGCGAATTGCAGAGAAGAGATTGGTCAAGCTGAAGCATTAATGAAGAGAATAAAAGTACCAATGGCAGATTCAACTTCAAAATCAGTTGAAGAGCTCTCAGCTATTATTATTCAAAATATCAAAGATATTCAAAATATCAAAGACTAATTCTTTAAATAAGGCTTAATCAGGCTATAAATTTTATCTGATTTAGGACTAACAATACTTGAAAAAACATGAATTGATTTAGTATTGGGTAAAACAACAAATTTATAAAAATTCCACATTGGAGCCTTACCAGTCATTCTTTCTAAATTTTTATACACTGCATTTGCTTTTGGGCCAATCACGCTTGATTTACTCATCATAGGGAACTCAACAGCGTAAGTTAATTTACAAAAATCTTGGATCTCCTTGTCTGTTTTGAACTCTTGATTAAAATCATTTGAGGGAAACCCAATAATAAGTAAGTTTTTTTTATTCGCCTTATAAAGCGCTTCTAAACCTTCAAATTGTGAAGTAAACCCACACTTACTAGCCGTATTAACAACTATTATAGGCTTGTCTTGATACTCACAAAGATCAAATCTATCTCCTTGCAATGTTGTTAAATCTTGATTATAAAAATCCATACAAGCCCCAAATGAAATAATAGGTACCAAAAAAAGAAAGGTGAAAATTGTTTTCATATAATAAAATTATATTGTCATTATTAATCTTTTTTTCTTATTTATTTTTTCTTCGCCATTTCCATGGGGCAATTGAGTCTTCAGACCCCCATAAACCAAGCTCTTTAGATTGGGCTTCCTGTTCAGCTAATGAATAAGATTGTTGATCAGCAATGGACTGATCTTTTTGGTATCTCTTATAATGCCAAGCCATACCACTTAATAATTGCAAATAATTAATATCCTCATTATGTATTATAATTTTTCCTAAAACCCTCTGATATCGATCAATAGTATATGGTAAGCCAGATTTTGTAGGTGAAATTATTGTTACCCACTTACCATTAACTAATTCTCTTAAATGCTTAGTTGATTCATCTCCATAGGGTTGTTTTTTCTCAGGCGCATCAATTCCAACTAACCTTATTTTATATCTTACCCCCTTCTCATCAACTACTCGAACAGTATCGCCATCAACAACTTTATATACCTTTACATATAAGTCTGCATAAACATTACTAATGCTTAAAATAGTGGTTAAAATAAAAATTAATTTAATCATTCTTTATTAGTATGCACAAATTAATTTATTAAAAAAACTAATAGTTGTTAAGTTATTTATTAATTAATTTACTCCCACATTAAATGTTAAAATCTCGATCTTAAAATAGATCATAGAAAGAAAGTTAAATTAAATTGCAAAATTTTAAAAATGAATTCATTGGTAACAATATCAATGAAATTAAAACTAATATCCTAAGCGGCCTAACTGTTGCATTTGCAATGGTTCCTGAAGCCATAGCCTTCGCCTTAATTGCAAATGTTGCTCCACTTGTTGGGCTTTATGCTGCAGTCATTCTAGCTTTAATTACATCAATTTTTGGTGGAAGACCTGGGATGATTTCTGGAGCAACAGGTGCACTTGCGGTCGTTATGGTAGCGCTTGTTATTCAGCATGGTATTGATTACCTTTTTGCAACTGTTATTCTTATGGGGCTTATACAAATACTCTTTGGTGTTGCAAAGCTTGGAAAATTTATTCGAATGGTGCCGCATCCAGTAATGCTTGGATTTGTAAATGGGTTAGCAATAGTTATCTTTCTGGCTCAATTTAATCACTTCAAGGAATTATCTCCAAGTGGCGCGATGATTTGGATGAGTCAAGAAGCCCTTATGATTATGTTTATTTTAATTGCTTTAACGATTTTAATTATTTATTTACTTCCTAAGCTTACTAAAGCTATCCCCTCTACCCTTGCCTCCATTATCATTATTTCTTTGTTAGTTTATTTCTTTGATATCGACACAAAAACCGTAGGTGATCTTGGTTCAATTTCAGGCTCATTACCAAGCTTTGGAATACCGAATATTCCATTCACGCTTGAATCACTCAAAATTATATTGCCTTATTCATTGATATTAGCTGCAATTGGATTAATAGAATCACTCCTAACACTTAATCTAATAGATGAAATGACAAATACTAGAGGTCGCGCAAATAAAGAATCCAAGGCCCAAGGGTTTGCCAATTTAATTACAGGTTTTTTTGGGGGCATGGGTGGGTGTGCAATGATTGGGCAAAGTATGATTAATATTAATAACGGTGCCATTAAAAGATTATCAGGAATTATGACGGGATTATTTTTATTATCATTTATATTATTTTTTGCATCATCGATTGAAATGATCCCATTGGCCGTACTGATTGGCATCATGTTCGTTGTTGCAGAAAAAACATTTGAATGGGGAACGCTTAAGCTATTTGGTAAGGTTCCTAAAAAAGATATTTTTGTTGGGCTTCTTGTAGGGGGAATTACAGTTATTGCAGATTTAGCAATAGCGGTTATTACAGGGGTAATAGTCTCTGCTTTAATCTTTGCTTGGGAACACGCCAAGCAAATTTACGTTAAAAAAAATATAGATAAAAATGGTACTAAAATATACCAACTCAACGGAACGTTATTTTTTGCATCCATCACTGAATTTAATAATTTATTTGATATCAAGAATGATCCAGAGAAAATCATTATTGATTTTATGAATGCTAGAGTAATGGATCATTCAGCTTTAATTGCCATCGATAATTTAGCCGAAAAATATCAAAAAAATAAAAAAAAGTTATGCCTTAAACATCTAAGTCCAGATTGTTATGAATTACTTGAAAAAGCCAAAGGAATGATTGAAATAAACTTGGTTGAAGATCCTCAATATCATGTTGCTGACGATAAAATTAATTAATATCTCTTAAAAAAAAATATAAAGTTATTTATAATCAATATTATATAAATAAATACTCTAGTAATATATCAGATAAAATTGAGTCATAAAAGAAGTAAATTAGACATTAAAAATAATAGTAGAAGCAGCTTTTCATTATTTTTGAAGAATTTTTTTCCAATGTTTTGAGCCGGCTTCATGAATCGATTGACCTTTAGTATCAACCGCAACGGTAACAGGCATATTTTCAACCTCAAACTCATAAATTGCTTCCATGCCCAACTCAGGGAATGCAACTATTTTAGATTTTTTGATTGCTTGAGAAACAAGATATGCGGCACCACCAACGGCAATCAGATAAATTGAATTATTTTCTCTAATCAAATCATTGGTAGATTGTCCACGTTCAGCCTTACCAATCATTCCCATAATTTCATAGTGGTCTAACATCAAATTAGTATATTTATCCATTCGTGTGGCCGTAGTTGGCCCTGCCGGACCAACAACTTCACCTATAACCGGATCTACAGGCCCAACATAATAAATAAAACGATCTTTTAAATTTAAACCACTAGGCAATGGCCTATTACCCTCAGCTAGTTGACGTAATTTTTTGTGTGCCGCGTCTCTTGCAGTTAAAATTCTCCCACTTAACAATAAACTTTGTCCAATTCTCCAGGTTTTAATCTCAGATTTTGTAACTTCATTTACATTAACTTTAGTAATGTTTTCCCTTGGTTGCCAAACTTCTTTTGGCCATAAATTGATATTCGGGGCTTTTAAATTAACAGGTCCATTTCCATTTAATTTAAAATGTACATGCCTATTAGCCGCACAGTTAGGAATAATAGCAACGGGTAGTGACGCAGCATGCGTAGGGTAATCTTTAATTTTTACATCTAAAACAGTAGTTAACCCGCCTAACCCTTGAGCGCCAATACCCAATTGATTAACTTTCTCATATAACTCAAGTCTTAATTCGTCAATTTTATTTTTTGTACCATTTTCAATCAGCTCATGAATATCAATTGATTCAAATAAAGATTCTTTAGCTAAAAGCATTGCTTTATCAGCTGTTCCGCCGACACCAATTCCTAAAACACCAGGCGGGCACCATCCTGCACCCATTTTTGAGACTGTGTCTAAAACATAATCAACAAGACTATCAGATGGATTGAGCATTTTTAATGACGCCTTATTCTCAGAGCCACCACCTTTTGCAGCAATATTTACCTCTAATTTATCCCCCTTAACTACACTTACATAGGTAATTGCAGGTGTATTATCTTTAGTATTCATCCTATCACCAGCAGGATTTTTAACGATTGACGGCCTTAATGGATTTGATGGCTCTAAATAGGCTCGCCTTACTCCCTCGTTAACCATTTCCTCAATGGACTGATCAGATTTCCATAAAACATTCATACCTTGCTTAATAAAAACGGTCACAATACCGGTATCTTGGCATAAGGGTCGATTTCCAAACGCCGATAATTTTGAACTCGTTAAAATTTGCAGCATTGCGTCCCTTGCAGGTTCAGACTCTTCCATCTCATACGCCCTCTTCATTGCGACAATAAAGTTTTCTGAATGATAATAAGAGATGTATTGCAGTGATGATGCAATCGAATCAATAAAATCTTTTTTTTCTATTACAATCATCAACGCACATCTGATTTATCAATTGAAATTGATTTATCAATTGATTTTCTTAAAATTTTTCCATTTTTAGTTCTTGGAAAATCGTCTGCAACATAAACAATTTTAGGGGCCTTGTAAGATGCCAAATTTTCTCTGCCAAAAATAACTAAATCATTTGGCTCAGTAACTGAATCTGGTTTTAAAAGAACATACAACACAACAAGTAATTTATCTTTACCAATTTCTTCACCGATAGACGCACAATCTGCAATGGAAGGATGAGATTTAAAAACGCGTTCAATTTCATAAGGTGAAACACGATAACCGAAACTTTTAATAATGTCATCTTTTCGACCTAAAAACCAAAGATAACCATCCTCATCATATCTTGCAAAATCACCAGTAAAAAACCATCCATCATGCTTATATTTTTTTGTTTCTTCATCCATATTCCAATATTTTATAAACAAACCTGGATCATCCTCAGAAATGCAAATCATACCCTCTTCTCCGTGAGAAACAGGCTCAAAAGTCTCAACATCAAGTAATTGAACATCATGTCCTGGCTGAGGAACACCAGCAGAACCCGGCCTTATAGGATTATGAATTGACTGGGAGATATAATAAGAAAATTCAGACATACCAACGGCTTCATAAATATCCAAACCAAAACGGTCCTGCCATTGTTCAAAAACCTCATCAGATAAATGTTCTCCAGCACTCATGCAGTGCCTTAATGACTCCACATCATTTGAAGTTGCTTGAGTTTTTTGCAGAATCTGACGATATATTGTTGGAACGCCAATAAAAATAGTTGCGCTGTGTTTAGCTATCAACTTAACCCACACATCAGCATCGCTTTTACCTTCATGCACGATCACCGTCTTTCCATAATACAATGGGTCCATCAAACCTGAACCTAAAACATATGTCCAATTAAATTTACCAGTATGAAGAATACGATCATTGGTATCTGAAAATTTAAACCAATACTCTGATGCAGGTCCTCGTCCTAAAAGTGCTCGATGCGCATGAAGAACACCTTTTGGATAACCTGTTGTGCCTGATGTATAAACCAAATAGGCAGGGTCTTTAGCTTTAGTGATTGGATTTTGTGTAAATGATATCACTTTATTTATTTCTGCATCCAAACTCTTGACAGTAATTTTTCCACCAAAGGGTTTATATTCACCAGAAACATATATAGTTTTTAAATAATCTAATTTATCAATCATAGGTATTAAAGCATTCCATGTTTTTAAATCAGTAACCAATACTGAGGCCATTGAATCTTTTGCTAAATAAACCACCTCCTTTGGGGTTAGGAGTGTTGAGGATGGTACCGCAATATACCCCGCCTTCATTGCTCCCAAAAATGTGATTGGAAAATGCAAAGAATTAGGAAGCCGAATTAAAACACGAGCTTGTTTTTCTAAATTCAGCCCCCTTAACAATTGAGAAAATTGATCTGTTTTATGAGACAGATCCCCATAAGAAATCTTTGAGGTTCCATGAATATCATCCTCAACAATCATTGCAATGTGATTTTTGTTCCCAGCTTTACATTGAAAATCACTACAGGCTTGACCAATATTAAAATTTTGAGGAATATCCCAAGTCCAATTAATCATTTTTATGTGATGCTACTTCCATTACTCAATCTTCCCATATGGCCAGTTTTGCCTAATAACTTGTTGGGGCAATTGATTTAAAACTAACAATGTAAAATCAATATCTTCCTCACTCAATGCTCCAAGCGCATAAGCTCTTAATAAAGTCTGCAATGCCTTACCAAACATAGGAGGGTCAAGCATCTCACCTTCAAATTTAATTGCACCACCTAAAAGTGCATCGGCTTCAATTGCAGCCTTTAAGACCCTAATTTTTAAAGCCACATCTGTTGGTGATGGTGTATAAGCTACCTTACATAAATGAATATGACCTGGATGAATCACTTGCTTACCTGTCAAACCCATTTCACGTTCTCTAACAGCATGCTTATAAACAATCCTAGCTTCATCATCACCGTGCAAATCAAGCCAGCGTCTCACGTCATGAGGCTCTAAAAAATCACTTGGCATGATGCTCTGTCCAATGAGAGTTTCAACACCTCCAATCACACCTTTACCAGAAATTCTTGCTTCAAACATGAGTTGATTTAAAAAATAAAAAAGCTCATCAAGCCAACCAGTAGGGGTAATATGAATACCCAAAGCTTTAGAAAAGTCATGAATACCAAACACTACATGCTTCACTGTGGGAAAAGACATAAGCTCTGGTGCAATTTTTAAGGACTTCGGATGCTCAATAATTGGTTGTATGCTTATTTCTGGATTAAGATCAATGATCTCACTAGATAAGTTTAGTATCTCATCCGAACCATAAACCTCACCTGCTTTTGCCAACATCACCACATCAATGCAATCAGGAATTTTTTTTATTAGCTTTAAATCGTTAAAATATTCTTTAGTGCTGAATGAATTAACTCTTATAGCAATAGCGACATCGGGCCGAGCCTTTCTTAAATCAGGCAGCTCCTTTTCTAATAGTTCGCGACTCATCTCCTTTTGTCGGCAACCATCCTCAAGATCAAATATAAGGGTATGCGCTTCAGTCTTGTGAGCATGTTTTTTCATGCGTTTTGATGCGACCACCAAATCTTCATAAATACCTAGTGCCGGAGCATATTTGATTGGCGGATAATATAATTGAATGCCAGGCCATGACCCCCCCATAAGCTCATAATCTAATTCTTTTGAATTATCTTGTTTATGATGATGCGATGTACTAGCGTTCAATTTTTACTCCTATAACAATCTATTTTGCGTTAATAATTAATCGAATTAGTTCATAAGCTTTATGGTTCTTATTAACAGAATCCTGAACCATATACAAAAGATCATTATCTTCTAGCTCAAGAAGCTCAAGAAATAGTTTTTTCTGTATTTGCGGAAGATTTCGGTAGTGATGATCAAAAAAATTTAAGAGAATAATATCTAACTCCAAGAGCCCTCGTCGACAACGGTATTGAATTAAATTATCTAAACTCATCGACCAACCTCCTTGATTGGAAAAATATTTTTAATAAATAATTTCATTCCTTTTTTCTTACTCTTGAGCTGCATTTGTTTAATATTCCCAATGGCCTTAGTCGGACTTAAGCCTTTAGGACAAACATCGGCACAATTCATAATATTATGACAACGATAAAGACGATCAGGGTCATCTAAGTTTTCTAATCGCTCCTCATCCCCCTGATCTCTTGAGTCAGCCATAAAACGATAGGCCTGAAGCAAGGCAGCTGGGCCGACAAACTTATCTGGTTTCCACCAAAATGATGGACACGCGGTTGTACAAGCGCCACATAATATGCACTCATAGAGGCCGTCAAGTTTTTTTCGATCCTTAGGTGACTGAAGGCGCTCTTTTTTTGGTGGCTCGTCATGATTAATCAAATAAGGCTTAATGGAATGATAATGATCAAAAAATTGATCCATATTAACTACCAAATCGCGAACAATAGGAAGCCCTGGCATCGGCCTAATGATTATAGGCTGCTTCAAATCATCAATCATAGTAATGCATGCAAGCCCATTTTTTCCATTTATATTCATCGCATCTGAACCACAGACACCTTCTCGACAAGACATACGCATAGATAATGAATCATCTAGTGCTTTTATTTTAATCAAAAGATCAAGGAGCATAACGTCCACACCCGTACGTTCAATTTCATAGTCTTGCATATAAGGTTTTTTATCTTGATCTGGATTAAATCTTAAAATAGATATCTTCATAGCTTTAATATAATCTTTCTTTTAAAGGAAAAGGATCCACCGTTAAAGGCTTTAAATTAACTGGCCGATAAGACATCGAGTGATCTTTAGTATTAAAAAGTGAATGTTTTAACCAAAATTGATCATCTCGCTTTGGAAAGTCTGCTCTAAAATGTGAACCCCTACTCTCTTGTCTTGCATGGGCTGCTGTGATTGTCGCAAGGGCCACTTGAGTTAAATTTTCTAGCTCCAATGCCTCAATTCTTGCAGTATTAAAAACTTTAGACTTATCCCTAATTAATAATTGATCAACACGTTTTTTAATTGCTCTTATTTTCTTTAACCCATCTTCAAGTAACTCGGGAAAACGAAAAACACCACAATGTTCTTGCATTTCTCGCCTCAATTCATTTCCTAAACTACGGGGATCTTCATCCCCTTCTCCTTGCTCTAACTTATTAATTCGATTTAATGTTCGTTGTCCAACATTTTTTGGAAGATCCTTTATTTTTTTCACTTTTAAATTTTTGATGATGTGATCTCCAGCTGCCTTGCCAAAAACAATTAAATCCAATAGTGAGTTCGAACCAAGTCGATTTGCACCATGAACAGAAATACAAGCACACTCACCAATCGCATAAAAACCTTCCACAACATTTCCCTGGATATCTCTTACTTGTCCGTTTATAGTGGTAGGTATACCTCCCATCATGTAATGAACGGTAGGCACAACAGGAATTGGATCTTTAATTGGATCAACATTAGCAAATTTCATTGCAGTCTGTCTAATGCTTGGTAATTTCTCTTCAATAACCTTCTCTCCTAGATGTGCTAAGGTCAAATAAACTCCATCTTTATTTAGACCAATACCTCTTCCCTCCTTTACTTCAGTAGCAATTGCACGCGATACAACATCACGACTAGCGAGATCCTTAGCCTTAGGAGCATACCTTTCCATAAACCGCTCACCATCGGAATTTATTAGATAACCGCCTTCACCACGAACACCTTCCGTTACTAAAACACCCGCATTCAAAATACCAGTTGGATGAAATTGCCAAAATTCCATATCTTCAAGGGGTATGCTTGCTCTTGCTGCCATGCCTAATCCATCACCTGTGTTAATGTAGGCATTCGTACTTGCTTGAAATATTCTTCCTGCCCCCCCTGTGGCAAAGATAGTATTTTTGGCATGAAAGATGGCCAGCTCACTTGTCTTTAGCTCCAATGCAATCAACCCCAATACATCACCATCACTATCTCGTATCAAATCCAATGCAAACCATTCAACAAAAAACTTTGTGTTTAATTGCACATTCTTTTGATACAATGTGTGGAGCAGAGCGTGACCTGTTCGGTCAGCAACTGCACATGTTCGAGAGATCGACTCCTCACCAAAGTTTTTGGTCATACCACCAAATGGTCTTTGGTAAATACGTCCATCATCGTTCCTATCAAAAGGCATCCCCATATGTTCTAACTCATAAATTGCATCCGCTGCATTTTTACACATGTATTCAATAGCATCCTGGTCACCAAGGTAGTCAGATCCTTTAACCGTATCGTACATATGCCATAGCCATTTATCCTTATTCACATTCGATAATGCTGCTGCCACACCTCCTTGAGCAGCTACCGTGTGAGAGCGTGTTGGGAAAACCTTTGAAATTACTGCAACCTTAGCTCCGGCCTGAGATAATTGCATGGCCGCTCTTAATCCAGCACCACCACCGCCAACAATAATCGAATCAAACTGAAATTTTTTAAGCACTCACTACTCCAAATAAAAAATAAGGAAGAATCACTAATTGCCCAACAACTAATAAAAGAAATAATAAATTAATTAGCTTTCTAACCACGATCGATTGAATATAGTCCTCTATGACATGTTGCACGCCGATCCAGGCATGGAATAGCATGAAATAAAAAAAAATAATCGTTACAATACGCATCCATAAAGGACTCATTACCATCAACCAATTATCATAATTCATTTCTACTTGATACAACTTTAAGCCAAGTAATAAAAAATAAAAAATCATATACATAGCTGTAAAGCGCTGATATATCCATTGAGTCATCCCACCAAATGGATATTTTTCGATAAAAATACTCATATAAAAAACACTAAAATAGTTAAAACAAAACTTAACAATAGGACTGTCTTGCTCGTAAAACGAGCAACAATAAGATCATTACCAATTAGCATGTCGAGTAATAAATGCCGGCAACCTGCTATTAAGTGATGAATAATCCCCCATATAAGCACCACCCGAAGGGTAAAGAGCGGCCAGGAATTTAAAAGCTCAATAATATGATTAAAAGTAGCGTACGATTCAAATGAATAGCAAAATAGGATTGTGACAAGCGGCATAAACAAAAAAAGCAACACGCCACTCATTCGATGTAAAATTGAAACAATAGCTGATGATGGAAAGTGCATTGTAAATAAATTTAAATTTTTTGGTTTTTTTAAATTCATATTAATTTAAGCTGCCTCCTTTACTGCCCTGGCCACCCAATCAATTAACCTAGGATCAAAAGGTTTTGGAATAAAATAATTTTTCCCGAACGATAAGCTATCCAAATCGTAAGCTTTTAAAACTTCATCAGGAACAGGCTCCTTAGCAAGTGATGCTAAGGAATTTGCGGCGGCAATTAACATTGAATCATTAATTTCAGATGCCTGTGCATCAAGTGCCCCTCTAAATAAGAAAGGGAAACCCAATACATTATTTACCTGATTGGGGAAATCAGATCGCCCTGTCGCCATCACAATATCACCCCGAATTGCTAAGGCTTTAGAGGGTAATATTTCAGGATCAGGATTGGCAAGTGCAAATATAATTGGATTCGGAGCCATGCTATTCACGTGTGACTCATGCATAAGATTTGCCCCTGATACACCAATAAAGACATCTGCGTTTACCATCACCTCTTCTAACGTATTACATGATGTTTCAGCAGCAAGATATTGATTATATTTATGTAAATCTAATCTATTTTTATTTATAACCCCTACCCGATCAACCAATATGATATTTCTTGCCCCCATTTTCTTTAATAACCGAGCACATGAGCAACCCGCAGCGCCTGCCCCTAAGAAAACAATATTAACTTCCTCAATTAATTTTCTTTGGATCTCCAACGCGTTCAATAAAGCAGCTGATACAATCACTGCAGTGCCATGTTGGTCATCATGAAAGACTGGTATATTGAGTCGTTTTTTTAATTCTTCTTCAATGTAAAAACAATGCGGTGCCGCTATATCTTCTAAATTGATACCGCCGAAAGTTGGAGCGATATTAACAACCGTTTGTATAAATTCATCAGGGTCAGAACAGTCCACCTCAATATCATAAACGTCAATACCAGCAAATTTCTTAAATAAAACACCCTTACCCTCCATTACAGGTTTTCCAGCCAATGCCCCCACATTACCTAAGCCTAGAACAGCCGTACCATCAGTAATTACTGCAACTAAATTACCTTTATTCGTAAACCGATAGGCATTCTTTGGATCTAAAACAATCTGCCTAACCGGTTCAGCAACCCCGGGGGTATAAGCTAAAGACAAGTCATTTGATGTAGCACACTCTTTTGAAGGCTCAACTTTCAATTTACCTGGAGATGGGAACTCATGATAATCAAGCGCTTCTTTAACTTTATTTTCCATAATATTTTTAATATAACTCCGCACGGTAATAATGATTACTTGTAAGGCATAATCCAAATCGCCATTCAATGGGTTTTTGATCATAGGTATAAGATATTCGCTCAACTGACAATAATGGTGAATTTTCTGAAACCTTTAAAAATGAAGCGACCTCCAAATTTGCTGTCACAGCCTTGATCTTCTCATCAGCATGAAGCATTCGAATGCTGTAATCTGTCTCGTACATTCTGTACATAGATCCTTTTTTTTCAATAACCTTTTCTTCAGTTAGCCCACGAAAATAAACCGCAGGAATTTTAATTAGGTCTAAAATTAAAGGTTTTTTATTAAACATAAGGACTCGTTTTATAGATATAACAGTCGAGGCTGTATTAATTTGAAGGGCTTTAGCTAATAGATTATTTGCTTTCTCTTTAGAAAAAGAAACAAGATGATTATCTAATTGCTCTTTAACACCTAAGTTTGACGTTAATCTTAAAAATCTAAGCTGTACGGTTTCTTCATTATGAGAGGCAACAAATGTCCCCTTGCCCTGCCTACGGATTAAGATTCCTTCATCAGTAAGTTCGTCAATAGCCTTTCTGGCCGTGCCTTGACTTACATCATACAAATGTGCAAGGTCTATTTCACTAGGTATAACCTCGCCAGGATTCCAATCCCCTCTAACTAAACACTTGGTGATTCTTTTTTTTACTTTCAAATATAACGGTTCCATCTTAAATATGCCTATATAATAATTTTTTATGTCTTATATATAATATATATGAGTTAAAAAAATAAATCAACCTTCTTTTTATTTATTAAAAAGTCAACTTTTTTATATTTGTTATATTAAGATACTGTTTTAAAACAATTTTTAAAATTTAAGTCAACTTATCTTTTATGTAAGTCTTATAAGTCTTACATAAGAATAAAAAAATGATTTGACATATATTTGAAATATAATATAACATGTGCATATATCCATTCAAACACTTAAAATTACCAACTATGTCAAATTTACATTATTTTCGTCCACGTAGATCCATGCTATATGTGCCTGGATGCAATCGACGTTATCTTGAAAAAGCTAAAACGCTGAAAGTTGATTCAGTGATACTAGACTTGGGTGATCCAATCCTTCTTGATGCCAAGGAAGTCTCACGTGATAATGTGGTCGATTTTTTAAACCAAAAATGTTATGGAAAACGAGAGATTGTTGTCCGAGTTAATGATTTTAATTCGCCTTGGGGCTTAAATGATATTAAAGCCGTTGCAAAACTAAAAGTAGACGCTGTCTTGTTTCCAAATATTGAATCACAAGAGGATGTCTTAAGGGTAATTGATGAGCTTGATACTGCTGGTGGTCAAGGGACGCCTATTATGGTTATGATAGAAAGTCCCAAGGCAGTGCTACATGCAGAAGAAATTGCAAGTGCGTCAGATCGGATTGCCTGCATGATTCTTGCTACCAGCGATTTAATCTCTCAACTACATGCCCGAACCACTCAAAATCGTATTGCCATTTTGCATAGTCTCTCAACAGTAATTCTTGCTGCACGCGCCTATGGTCGTTCAGTTGTTGATGGTATTCATAGTAACCTTAAAGATTGGGATTCTTTTGAATATGCATGCAGGGTGGGTCGAGATATGGGTTTTGATGGAAAATCCCTTGTTCATCCAAACCAACTTCCTTATGCAAATGATGCCTATACCCCAAAAATCAAGGAGGTAAGAAATAACCAAGAAATTATTACTGCCTTAGCAGATGCTAACGCTTTAGGTCGAGGAACAGTTGTTGTAAACGATCGATTAGTTGAACATCATCATATCCATGCAGCCAAGCGTCTCCTTGTGCTTGATAATATGATAAAGGAGCTTAATTATGACTAGTTCATTGGGTAATTTTCTTGAGGACTTTCAGCATAATCAAGTCATTGAACATGCTGTGCCTAGAACAATTAGTGAGGGAGATAATTCTCTTTATTTGGCCTTAACCGGAGAGAGGTATCCTTTATTTTGCGCTCATACTTTTGCAAGAGATTTAGGTTATCCCACCTCCCCCGTTAATGATCTTCTTTTATTTCATATTGCTTTTGGTCGAACTGTTCATGATATTTCGCTTAATGCAATTGCAAACTTAGGTTATGCTGAAATTAAATTTATTCGCCCCGTCTATCCTGGAGACACACTTACCAGCAAATCTAAAGTGATTGGAATTAAAGAGAATTCAAATAAAACAACTGGAATTATTTATGTACACTCATCCAGTTTTAATCAAAATAAAGAGAAAATTTTAAGCTGGAAGCGCTGGGTTATGATTCCAAAAAGAAATAAGAATGCAAAAATTAATGAGTTATTACCGAATGATATCAAGCTGTCCGTATCTGTTAATCAAATGCATATTCCTAAATTTATTAAAACAAATCAATTGAATTACGCATTAACTGGTTCTACAAAACTATGGGATGATTATGAGGTTAATGAAGTTATTAATCACGATCGTGGCTTAACGATTGATGAGACCGCACATACCTTAGCAACTCATCTATATCAAAATGATGCCAAGCTTCACTTTAATGCCCACATAATGAAAAATACGCCCTTCAAAAAACGCCTTGTTTACGGCGGTCATATCATTTCTTTGTGCCGTTCCTTAAGTTTTGAAGGCTTAGAGAACATTTTGTTAATAAGTGCGATCCATGGTGGAAAGCATTGTAACCCAACATTTTCAGGTGATACTTTGTTTACTAAAACGATTGTTACTGCTAAAGATAAAATTCCCGGAAGATCTGATTTAGGTGTGTTAAAACTAAAAATGATTGGGATTAAAAATAAAACGTCTGAATCATTACAATCAATCTACCAAGATAATTCATATAATAAAATTTACGATCCAAACGTTGTTTTGGAGCTCGACTATAGCGTCGTTTTACCTAAAGGAAATTACAAATGCAATTAGTTCATCCAAACGAAGCACTATTTCAAAGTGAAAAACATTTACCTGCAATACCTACGTGTGAACATTTTTCTGGAAGTGAAAAATTAATTGTCAAAGCCCTTGCTCTTCAAGATAAACTAGGTCCAATTTTTGATATTACATGTGATTGTGAGGACGGTGCCGCGACAGGACAGGAAAGAGAGCATGCTGTGATGATTGTTCGTATTTTAAGTTCAGAACTTAACAAATATAAAATGGCTGGCGTACGAATTCATGACTATACACATCTATCCTGGAAACAGGATGTTGACATTATCCTAAAAGGAATTGGTGATATAGTAACCTACATTACAATACCTAAATCAACTCAAGCCAAGCAAGTCAAGGAGATGGTTGATTATATTAAGCAACAAGCTTCATCGCTTAATATAAAAAAGGAGATACCCATTCATGTTTTAATTGAAACACATGGTGCACTCAAAGAAATTCAAGATATTGCTACTATTAATTGGGTTCAAGTATTAGATTTTGGACTCATGGATTTTGTTAGCAGTCATCATGGTGCCATTCCAGCATCAGCAATGAAAAGCCCAGGGCAATTTGATCACCAGTTGCTTGCCCGAGCAAAATCTGAAGTGGTTGCGGCAGCGATTGGTCATGGGATCGTGCCGGCTCATAACGTGACACTTGATTTAAAAAATACTGAAGTCACTCACAGCGATGCCAAACGTGCCCGTCAAGAATTTGGTTTTCTGAGAATGTGGAGTATTTACCCAACCCAAATTCAAGCCATTGTTGATGCAATGAAACCAGACTTTAGTGAGGTTCAAGATGGTGCACAAATTTTAATACAAGCCCAAAAGGCAGATTGGGGACCCATTCAATACGATGGCGAATTACATGATCGAGCAACATATCGCTATTTCTGGGAAATTCTTCAAAGAGCTAAATTATCGGGAATGAATCTAACCGATGAAATTAATCAGGCTTTTTTTAATAAGGCTTAACCAGCATGAAAATAATGCCAGGGAAAAAATTCAAAAAGGCCATTAATCAAGAATCGCCCTTACAAGTCATTGGGACAATAAACGCATACCATGCGCGATTAGCAGAGCGCTCAGGTTTTAAGGCGCTTTATCTCTCAGGCGGAGGTGTTGCTGCTGGATCTTTAGGGATACCAGATTTAGGCATCACAACATTAGAAGATGTGTTAATTGATATCCGTCGAATTACAGACGTTACCGCACTTCCATTATTAGTTGATATTGATACTGGTTTCGGCGGTGCATTTAACATTGCACGAACCATACGTTCCGTTGAAAAGGCAGGTGCCGCCGCAGTTCATATTGAAGATCAGGTTCACGAGAAACGCTGTGGTCATCGACCCAACAAAGCTATAGTCACTCAAGATGAAATGGTTGACCGTATTAAAGCGGCTGTTGATGCAAAAAATGATTCAGATTTTATCATCATGGCGAGAACTGATGCCCTAGCCGTTGAGGGATTAGAGTCCGCGATTGATCGAGCTTGCGCATGTATTGAAGCGGGAGCAGATATGATCTTTCCTGAGGCAATCAATAACCTGGAAACCTATAAAATTTTTACTAAAAAAGTTGATGTGCCTGTGCTTGCCAATATTACAGAATTTGGTGCAACACCCCTATTCTCCACATCAGAATTAAAAGAAGCTGGTATATCAATTGCCCTCTATCCACTGAGCGCTTTTAGAGCGATGAATAAGGCAGCATTAAAAATTTATAAGGAAATTAAAAAAGAAGGAACTCAAAAACATTTAATCAGTGATATGCAAACCCGTAATGAACTCTACGATTTTTTAAATTATCACGAATACGAAAAAAAGCTTGATCAGCTTTTTAAAAAATAAAAAATAGATAGAAGGAAAATAATATGATTGTAAAAGTAAAAAAAGGTGTCGCATTGGCAGGTGTTAATGCAGGAACATCAGCAATTTGTACCGTTGGTCATACTGGTAATGATCTACATTATCGTGGCTATGACATCATTGAATTAGCCGAGAAATGTTCCTTTGAAGAAGTTGCGCATCTTTTAATCCATGCTGAACTTCCAAATCAAACACAACTGGATAAATATAAAACTAAATTAAAAACACTTCGCGATCTTCCAGAAAATCTAAAAGCTGTTCTTGAGAAAATTCCTAAAGATGTGCATCCTATGGATGTCATGAGGACTGGCTGTTCCATGCTAGGTACTCTTGAGCCTGAGTCAGTTGATCGAGATATTGAAGGAACAAAAGAACTAGCAGATCGATTAATTTCATGTTTTAGCTCTATTCTTATCTATTGGTATAAGTTTTCTCATGAAGGCAAGCAAATTGACCTTAATACAGGGGAGGATAATATTGCAAGTCATTTTCTTCACCTACTTCATGGGAAAAAACCTTCAGCCCTGCATGAACGATCAATGAATATCTCGTTGATTTTGTATGCAGAACACGAATTTAATGCCTCGACATTCGCAGGTCGAGTTATTTCTAGTACCTTATCTGATTTGTACTCAGCCATCACTGGAGCTATTGGTGCGCTCAGAGGTCCTAAACATGGTGGCGCTAATGAAGCGGCAATGGAAATCATTGAGCGATACAAGAACCCTGATGATGCTAAAGCGGATATTAAACGTCGTATGACAAATAAAGAAATCATCATTGGGTTCGGACATCCCGTTTACACCATTAGCGATCCAAGAAATGAATGTATAAAAAAAGTTTCGCATGACCTTTCAAAAGATGCGGGGGATATGAATCTCTATAACATCTCAGATTGCATTGAACATGTCATGTGGGATGAAAAAAAAATGTTCCCGAACCTAGATTGGTATAGCGCCTCCTCTTATCATCTTATGGGTATACCAACCCTTATGTTTACACCCATTTTTGTAATTTCACGAACAGCAGGTTGGTCAGCCCATATTATAGAGCAGAGGATTGATAACAAAATTATTCGTCCAAATGCTGAATATACCGGACCCAATAATCGTCCAATCCCCCCCATTAATGAACGTTAATTAACGATAAGGGTTTTAATGTCACACGAAACAAAACAATTTAACCAGCAACCTGATCAGGTGAATGTAGATATTGCGAGTTATGTTTATGACTTCGAAATAAGGAGCCAGGAGGCCTTTGAAATAGCTAGAAATTGCTTAATTGACACGCTAGGTTGTGGTTTAGAAGCCTTAAGTTATCCGGCTTGCACAAAACTTCTTGGTCCGATCGTCCCGGGCTCAACGGTCCCTAATGGTGCCAAGGTTCCTGGTACGAATTATCAACTAGACCCAGTGAATGCTGCATTTAATATTGGCGCTATGATCCGCTGGCTTGACTTTAATGATACTTGGCTTGCGGCTGAATGGGGTCACCCTTCTGATAATCTAGGTGGTATCCTTGCGGTTGCTGATTGGCTTTCTAGGACAAGGTTAGCTGAAGGAAAGACCCACTTGCAATGAAAGATGTGCTTGAGGCTATGATTAAAGCTCATGAAATACAGGGTATAATTGCTCTTGAAAATAGTTTTAATCGCGTCGGTTTAGATCATGTTATTTTAGTTAAAGTTGCCTCCACTGCTGTGGTTGCAAAGATGTTAGGTGCATCGAAAGAACAAATTATTGATGCGTTATCGAATGCGTGGATTGATGGTCAAAGTCTACGCACCTATCGACACACACCCAATACAGGATCTAGAAAATCCTGGGCGGCGGGTGATGCAACCAGTCGCGCAGTCAGACTTGCATTGATGGTCATGAAGGGTGAAATGGGCTACCCGACAGCTTTAACAGCAAAAACATGGGGATTTTACGACGTTTTATTTAATGGTAACCCTTTAAAATTCCAACGTGATTATGGTAGCTACGTTATGGAGAATGTTTTATTTAAAATCTCCTTCCCTGCAGAATTTCATGCACAGACCGCCATTGAATGCGCTATAACACTACATGATAATGAAATTATCAAAATGAATACAGTCGATAAGATTAAAGAAATCGACAAAATAATAATTACCACACATGAATCTGCTATACGTATTATTGATAAGACTGGACCACTTAATAACCCAGCAGATCGTGATCACTGTATTCAGTACATGGTAGCCATTGGTTTACTCAAAGGCAACTTGACAGCACAAGATTACGAGAATCAGGCTGCTCAAGATCCAAAAATTGATTTATTAAGAGAAAAAATGATCTGTGAAGAGTTAAATCAATACACTCATGATTATCTTGACGTAGATAAACGATCAATTACTAATGCCATACAAATTTTTTACAAAGATGGCACATTATCTAAAAAAATTGTAGTTGAATACCCCATTGGACATAAGCTTCGAAGAGATGAAGGTATTCCGAAATTAATCGAAAAATTTAAAACCAATCTAGCAAGAGAATTTAATAAGAGCCAAGCCCATAAAATTTTAAGCGTAAGTCTTGATCAGAAACAATTTGAAAAAATATCTGTAAATGAATATATTGATCTCTTCTGGAAAGAGGAACATTCAACTACGAACTAGATTGTTAAAACATTTTATTTATTTAGAAATCATTAAGTAATTAATTACAAAGGAGTTATAGAGTGACAGCAACTGAATCAACTCATCATAAAGAAAGGATATTTGAGCCTAGCTTAGATATAACAAAGAATGCTGTAGTCCCAAGTATGGAAGCGTATCACAAACTTTGTGAAGAAGCGGAACAAGACTATGAAGGTTTTTGGGCAAAACTTGCGCAAGAACTACTTGTTTGGAATAAACCCTTCACAAAGGTCCTGGATGAATCCAGCGCACCATTTTATAAATGGTTTGGCGATGGCGAGCTAAATGTTTCATTTAATTGTATTGATCGACATTTAGATAAAAATGCCAATAAAATCGCACTCATTTTTGAAGCAGATAATGGAGATGTAAGTAAACTTACCTACAAAGAACTTCATGGAAAAGTATGTCAATTTGCTAATGGGCTGAAAACCCTAAATCTTAATGTTGGTGATCGCATTGTCATCTACATGCCCATGGGAATTGAAGCTATAGTAGCAATGCAAGCTTGTGCTCGGCTGGGATTAACTCATTCGATTGTCTTTGGAGGCTTCTCAGCAAAAAGCTTAAGGGAACGTATACACGACGCTGGTGCTCGCATCGTTATAACTGCTGATGGTCAATTCCGTGGCGGTAAAACAATGCCCCTCAAAACTGCAGTTGATGAGGCATTAACATCACCAGATTGTGATTGTGTTGAAAAAGTTATTGTTTTCAAACGCACAAACGCTGACACTAGTTGGAATAATCGAGATGTTGCCTGGGAAGAACTTATAGCTAATCAGGATGACAGCTGTAATCCTGTTATGGTGAACGCTGAACATCCACTTTTCCTCCTCTATACCTCTGGATCAACTGGGAAGCCGAAAGGAGTTCAACATTCATCTGCAGGTTATTTATTACATGCTATGAATACAACTCGACTCACGTTTGATGCAAAATCAAGTGATGTTTTCTGGTGCACCGCTGATGTTGGTTGGATAACAGGACATACTTATGTAGCTTATGGTCCGCTTGCTCTAGGTATAACTCAAGTTATCTTTGAGGGCGTTCCAACATATCCTGATGCAGGTCGATTTTGGCAAATCATTGAAAAACATAAGGTAAGTATTTTTTATACAGCCCCAACAGCAATTAGATCCTTAATTAAAGCTTCAAGTATAAATCAAAACGTACATCCAAAAAACTATAATCTCTCTAGTCTACGTCTCTTAAGTTCAGTGGGGGAACCCATTAACCCAGAAGCTTGGATGTGGTATTACAACAATGTTGGAAATAATCGCTGTCCTATTTTAGATACTTTTTGGCAAACAGAGACTGGGGGGCATGTTATTACTCCCCTTCCTGTCACGCCCCTAATTCCGGGTTCCTGCTCACTCCCTTTTCCTGGTATTCAAGCAACCGTTGTCGATGAATCGGGTAATGAGGTTCCTTGGGGGACAGGAGGTTTTTTAGTCATTAAAAAACCTTGGCCTTCAATGATTAGAACAATATGGGGAGATCCTGAACGTTTTAAAAAAAATTACTTTCCAAAAGAGTTAGGGGGCAAATTATATTTAGCTGGCGACAGCGCCATAAGGGACAAAAAAACAGGTTACTTTACCATTATGGGAAGAATAGATGATGTATTAAATGTCTCCGGACATCGTTTAGGTACAATGGAAATTGAATCATCATTAGCTGCTAATTCACTTGTTGCGGAAGCCGCGGTTGTTGGAAGACCTCATGACATCAAAGGTGAATCTATCGTTGCTTTTGTTGTGCTCAAAGGCCCCTTACCAAAGGATGAGCAAGCCAAAAAAATTATTAACGAACTGCGAGAATGGGTTGGTAAAGACATCGGACCAATTGCAAAGCCTGATAAAATTAAATTTGGAGAAAATTTACCAAAAACAAGATCAGGTAAAATCATGCGAAGACTCTTACGATCATTAGCTAAAGGTGAAGAAATCACCTCAGATATATCAACTCTTGAAAATCCAGCTATCCTGGATCAACTTAGAATGCATAATAATAATGATCCTTAATAAATATTTTATAGATATATATTGAGACCAAATGGCGGAAGGAGCGGGATTCGAACCCGCGTCAGGCAATAAACCTGAACACGCTTTCCAGGCGTGCGATTTAAACCACTCATCCACCCTTCCACGCCCGCAATTATATCTCATTTAATATATCAGGATTCATTGAATAAATTTGTTAGAAGAGCTACTGTATAAAAAATATAATAACTATATGAAGCATAAGGAGATAATAATGACTTTTACTACACTGAAAGATTTAGGAATTAAACATCCATACAAAGAAAAATATGATAACTATATTGGAGGTAAGTGGGTTAAACCTGTTGATGGAAAATATTTTGAAAATATAACTCCAATTTCAGGAAAGCCATTTTGTAAAATTGCACGCTCAAATGAAAAGGATATAGAGTTAGCACTTGATGCCGCTCACGAGGCTAAAACAGCCTGGGGCAAGACAAGCACAACAGATCGCGCAAATATTCTTTTAAAAATTGCCGATGTGATGGAACAAAATCTAGAAAGCATTGCATTGGCTGAGACTATTGATAACGGCAAGCCCATCAGGGAAACAATGGCCGCTGATATTCCTCTAGCGATTGATCATTTTCGGTATTTTGCGAGTGCAATCAGAGCGCAAGAAGGATCAATTGGCGAGATCGACCAAGACACGATGGCTTATCACTTTCATGAGCCACTTGGTGTTGTGGGGCAAATTATTCCATGGAACTTCCCTATTCTTATGGCTACTTGGAAAATTGCTCCAGCATTAGCTGCTGGAAATTGTGTTGTTATGAAACCGGCAGAGCAAACACCGGCTTCAATACTTCTATTAATGGAACTTATTGGCGATCTTCTTCCTCCCGGAACACTCAATATAGTTAATGGCTTTGGTCTTGAAGCAGGAAAACCTTTAGCAAGTTCTAATAGAATTGCAAAAATTGCATTTACAGGCGAGACAACAACTGGTCGACTTATAATGCAATATGCTACTCAAAATATTATTCCTGTAACTTTAGAATTAGGTGGAAAATCACCAAATATCTTCTTTGAGGATGTTATGGAAAAAGATGATGGCTTCTTTGATAAAGCTCTTGAAGGCTTCGTGATGTTTGCTTTCAACCAAGGTGAAGTATGTACCTGCCCATCAAGAGCACTTATTCAGGAATCTATCTATGATAAATTTATGGAAAGAGCTCTTGTCCGTGTTAAGGCTATTAAGCAAGGTAACCCGCTTGACTCATCAACCATGCTGGGTGCTCAAGCCTCCAATGAACAAATGGAAAAAATTATGTCTTACATCAAACTTGGTAAAGAAGAAGGCGCTGAATGCTTAATTGGTGGAAATAAAACAGTGCACGGTGGAAGCTTATCAGACGGTTACTATATTGAACCAACAATATTTAAAGGGCACAATAAAATGCGCATCTTCCAAGAAGAAATTTTTGGACCAGTCGTTTCTGTCACCACCTTCAAGGATGAAGCCGAAGCTCTAGAGATTGCTAACGATACCTTGTATGGTTTAGGTTCTGGTGTATGGACAAGAAATGGTAATACTGCCTTTAGAATGGGTCGAGGTATTCAAGCAGGTCGTGTTTGGACAAACTGTTTCCATGCCTACCCTGCCCATGCAGCATTTGGTGGCTACAAGCAATCAGGTATTGGTAGAGAAACACATAAAATGATGCTTAATCATTACCAACAAACCAAAAACTTACTTGTTAGTTACACAGAGTCTAAACTTGGTTTCTTTTAAATCGGATAATAATATTTAACACAAAGGCAAGGTCTGTCACCTCACCTTTATTGCTTATGGTTTCAAGAGTTACGTCTACTAAAGCTGCAGATGAATTAATAGATGAGTTAATCAATACTCATGGCGAATTAATGTTTCATCAATCTGGAGGTTGCTGTGATGGAAGTGCGCCCATGTGCTACTTAAAAGATGAGTTTTATCTAGGGAATGCAGACGTTGAAGTGGGGATCGTTAACAATGTCCATTTTTATATGAGCGCGAGTCAATTTGAATACTGGGAACATACTCACCTCACCTTGGATGTTGTTAAAGGAACAGGAGGACAATTTTCATTGGAAGGCTCTACTGGACTAAGATTTATCATCCGCTCAAGAGTTTACACAGATGAAGAATGGCAATATTTAAAACAACACCCGGTAAAAAAGTGTGGGTAAATTTCCGATAAAGATTACTAATTAAGGTAAAATGTAACTGGCGGGCCTCCTCGCATTGCGACTTAGCCAACCTGGTCAGATGCGGAAGCAAGCAGCCACAACTAACGATGTAAGTGCCGGGGGTCTGGCTCGCCATTTTATCAACGATAAAAAAAATAAATGTCATATCAAGTACTAGCCCGAAAGTGGCGACCTAAAACATTCGAAACACTGATTGGACAAGATAACACTGTCCAAGCACTGACTAATGCTCTCGATCATGATCGGCTTCATCATGCTTATTTATTCACAGGGACAAGAGGAGTCGGCAAGACAACGCTTGCTAGAATATTAGCAAAGTCCTTAAATTGCGAAAAAGGAATTTCATCAAAACCATGCAACGCCTGCTCTGCCTGTAAGGACGTTGATACAGGCCGATTTGTTGACCTTATAGAGGTTGATGCGGCCTCTAATACTAAAGTAGATGAAATGCGGGGGTTGTTAGACAACGCACAATACGCTCCTTCCTCAGGTCGATTTAAAATTTATATTATTGATGAAGTTCATATGCTTTCGAACAGCGCTTTCAATGCCATGTTAAAAACACTGGAAGAGCCCCCAAGCCATATTAAATTCATATTAGCCACAACTGACCCTAAAAAAGTCCCAGTAACAGTTCTTTCTAGATGCCTCCAGTTTAATTTGAAGCAAATGACAATTGATAGTATTAATAAGCATTTAGAGCTTATTCTACATTCAGAAAAGATTGAATTTGACACAAAGGCATTATCGCTGATTGCAAAATCTGCAAGGGGAAGTATGAGGGATGCCTTATCTATTCTTGATCAAGCAATTGCTTATGCTGGAGGTAAGATAACTGCTAAAAAAATCCTTGCGATGCTTGGGACGATTGATGACGTCTTCTTGATAGACATATTAAATGCTTTAGCAAGTAAGGATGGAGAACAATTAGTGGCGCTCACACATGAAATGGATCAAAAAAATATCGCGTTTGATGTGGCCTTAGAAGACCTTGCCAAGCTAATCTATGAAGTATCAACTTATCAAATTATTCCAAATAGCTTTAAAGGCAGTGAAAATGAAACAACTTTAAAACAACTGGCTCATTTATTTTCAGCAGAAACTCTACAATTATTTTATCAAATTAGTATTAATGGTAGAAAAGAACTTTACCTTGCCCCAGATCCTCATACTGGATTCAGCATGACGACCTTAAGAATGTTGGCATTTTTTCCATCTATGAAAATAAGTAACAAAAAAAACATCCAAATAGAAACTAAAGCAGATAATATTCCGCCAAAAATAGAAAATAATTTAACAACTAATACTGCCTTACTCAAACAAGTAAACAATAATATATTTGATGGTGATTGGCATAAATTAGTTGATCAACTTAAACTAGGAATCACTAAATCTTTAGCTCAAGAGTGTGAATTAATAGAATTTAAAGAATTTGTATTTTATCTTTCCCTAGATGAAAAAAAGAAGCACCTAGCTCAGCAAGCCTATATAAAAAAACTTGAAGAAACGTTAATAAACTACTTCAATAAAAGAATAAAGATTAATATTTCAATAGGGACTGTCATGTCCACCCCTGCTATCGTTAAAAAAAATGAGAAAGCGACATTATTGAAAACAACTGAATCTGCTATGATGCAAGATAATTTTGTCAAAGAATTAATAAATGAATTTGGGGCAGAAATTATCCCCACTAGTATCGAACCAATAAAAAAGGATAAATAAAATGAGTAAAGGTGGTATGGGCAACTTAATGAAACAAGCACAAATGATGCAAGCAAATTTACAAAAAGCTCAAGCAGAGCTTGCTAATATCAACGTTGAAGGATCAGCTGGCAATGGTTTAGTAAAAATTAATATATCGTGCAAGAATGAAATTAGAAAAATTGAGATTGATCCAAGCTTACTTGATGATAAGGAGATGTTAGAGGACCTTATAATGGTTGCTTTTAAAGACGCCTTACAAAAAGTTGAGTCCACTACATCACAAAAGATGGGTGGATTAGTGCCTCCCGGAATGAACCTACCCTTCTAATTGTGAAAAATAACACGAGCCTTAATAGACTTACAGATGCACTTAACTGCCTTCCGGGGGTTGGACCAAAATCTGCGTTAAGACTGACTTACTTCCTTCTCCAAAGAGATCGAGAAGGGGCGAAAAATTTAGCCACCTCCATTACTGAAGCCTTAGAGGAGCTAGGTCATTGTAAACTTTGTAATAATTTTTCTGAAGAACTCATCTGCTCAATCTGCAGATCCTCAAAGCGAGAAAACAACATACTTTGTATTGTGGAAATGCCCACAGACCTTTTAATGCTAGAACAAACACATTCTTTCAAAGGACTGTATTTCATTTTAATGGGAAGACTCTCTCCTTTAGATGGTATTGGGCCTAAAGATATTCATCTTAGTAAATTAATAAAACGAGTACAAGATTCAGAAATCAATGAAATTATTTTAGCCACTAACTTTACTGTAGAAGGTAATGCAACAGCACAATACATAAAGGAACTTTTAAAAGATACAAAAATAAAAATTAGTCGAATTGCAAGGGGCCTTCCCATGGGTGGTGAAATCGAATATGTTGATAGCGGAACTTTAGCCCAAGCAATAGTTGAAAGAAAAACAATCTAATCAATCAAATCAATCAGCTCTAAAGGTGAATTAATTAGGTAATCAGCATTCCATTCATCAATACGATCCGAGATTTTTAAATACCCATAACACGCTAATACCGAAAGGATCTTCGCAGATTTAGCAGATTCAATATCTCTTTGACCATCACCCACATACATAACCTCAAGCGGGGTTATCTTCAACAATCTACAAGCCTCTAATAGTAAATCTGGTGCTGGTTTGGGCCTGAATCCGTCATCACCACACAAAAGCAACGTATATCTTTTCTTAAGATTATAATAATTTAAAATACACTCAGTAAATATTCTTGGTTTATTAGTAACAATCCCCCAGCGAACATTATTCTTATCCAGATAGTCAATCAATTCAATCACCCCTTCAAACAACATTGGCTGATTAAGAATATTTTTCTGATATATCCTTAAAAATTGCTTGGTTAAATCATCAAGGTTTATAGATTTATTTTTAAATCCAAGATTTAAAAATGCTCGCGTTCCTTCAGACGCTACCTTCCTACCAGCCTCAAAAGATATAGGTGGCAGGTCGTAAGAGGCAAGCAATTCATTTGTAGTTAAAACGAGATCGGGCGCAGTATCTGCCAAAGTACCGTCAAAGTCAAATAAAACAACTTTAGCCATCCAGTGATCTAACTTCAACTAAATAGTTAACCGAAACATTATTACAAAGACGATATTTTTGAGTGAGTGGGTTATAGGTCATTCCAGTAATATCCTTAAAATCCAATGCATTCTCAATACACCATTCTCTTAATTGGCTAGGCGTTATAAATTTATTATATTCATGAGTACCTTTAGGCAGTAAATTTAAAATATATTCCGCGCCTAAAATTGCATACAAAAAAGATTTCGGATTTTTATTAATGGTAGAAAAAAATAAATGTCCTCCAGGCTTTAAAAGCGATGCACATGCATTAATTATTGACCGAGGATTTGGGACATGTTCCAACATTTCAAGACATGTGATTATATCAAATTTTTCCTTATTAATTTTTAAAAAATTCTCTATATTCATATGCTTATAATCAATAGTTAATTTAGATTCTTTTGCATGTAGTTTAGCAATTTGAATTACTTTTTCACCTTGGTCGATACCGGTAACCACACTCCCCTCTCTTGCAAGAGCTTCTGTTAAAATGCCACCTCCACAACCTACATCTAAAACTGTTTTTTCACTTAAATTAACCTTTGATTTAATATAATTTAATCGCAAAGGATTAATCTCATGAAGCGGTTTAAACTCACTTGTCTCATCCCACCACTTATGAGCCAACAAATTAAATTTTTGAACTTCGTTTACATCTACGTTGTTTGTATTTTTGTTTGCCATGACTTTGCTAAATATAATATTTTTTCAGTATCAATACCAACCAGATTATTTTCTTTGAGTTTAATTTTTCCATTAATCCAAACATAGTTAACATCAGCTCTGCTACTACTATAAACCAAAGTAGCAATCGGATCGTATGATGGTTGACATTCGATCGAATCTAAATTTAATGCCACTATATCCGCCTTTTTACCTTTTTCAATTGAGCCAATTTTAGACTCAAGCCCAATGGCTTTTGCTCCATGAATAGTTGCCATCCTTAATACTTGCTCGGAGGATAAGAACTGAGGGTCCATTCTTTCCCCTTTTGCCAAAAGGGAAGCAAGACGCATTTCTTCAAGAATATCTAAACGATTATTACTTGCCGAACTATCCGAACCAAGGCAAATATTAATATCATGATCAATCATGGTTGATAAATCCGCAATACCACTACCTAGCTTCATATTAGATGATGGATTATGAATAACATGTACATTATTTTGACTTAAAAGATTAAAATCTTGATCATTTAAATGAACACAGTGTGCAGCCATGAGATTAGGACCTAATAAACCTAACCCGTCTAGCCTTTGAATGGGGCTGACTCCATACTGCCTCACACTTTCATTCACCTCCCACTCTGTCTCATGAAGGTGCGTATGAACCGACAAATCTAATTGTTCGGCATATGTACCAATTAATTCAAAAGCGTCATTAGAAACTGAATAAGGTGCATGAGGGGCTATACAGGTTGTAATTAAATCTGCGTCCCGCCATTGATCTCTAAACTCAAATCCTTTAGTTAAATAATCTTGTGGGTCATTTGCATAATTTGTTGAAAAATCCATTACTATCAAACCAATATTGGCTCGAATACCTAGTTCAGTTGCAGCCTGTGCGGTTGAATCAGGATAAAAGTACATGTCATTGAAGGTTGTTATGCCTGCTTTGATCATTTCTGTGATAGCAATCATAGATCCATCTTTAACAAATCTAGGATTTATATATTTTTTCTCAGCAGGCCAAATATAATCATTTAACCATTGTGCTAATGGAAGATCATTAGCGTACCCTTTTAATAGGCTCATTGCTGAATGTGTATGGGTATTGATTAAACCCGGAATTAAGATATGACCCGACAGAGAGTAAACTTCGTTTGAGTCATAAAAATCAAATACGGACTCTGTAGATAATAAATCAATAATTATGTCATCTTGGATCACTACGGAATGATCTTTTAATAAGCGACCTTGATTATCTGCGGTAAAAATCCAAGTCGCAGAAACAATTACATTAGCATTTTTTTTGGAATGATCTGCCAAAACTTAAGTTATCCCATTATTTTTATCTAGTCTTTAAAAAAATTAATCAAACGGGTGATTAATCAAAATTGTTTCATCGCGCTCTGGTCCGGTTGACACAATATGCACAGGCACACCGCACAACTCTTCAAGTTTCAATAAATAATTTTGGGCATTTATAGGTAATTTATCCCATTCTTGAATACCAAAAGTATTTTCTTGCCATCCAGGCATATCGATAAAGATAGGCTCACAATCTTCAACTTGATCAGCACCAAGAGGTAGTAAGTCAACTTGTGTATTATTAATTTTATAGCCAACACATATCTTAATCGTATCAATACCATCAAGAATATCTAATTTGGTAATACATAGGCCCGTTAAACCATTGATCATAGCTGATCTCTTAAGGGCAGCAGCATCAAACCACCCACATCTTCTTTTACGTTGAGTGACCGTACCAAACTCTTTACCTTTATGAGACATTTGAAAGCCAGGCGATGTATTGTCATCAATATCTAGCTCGCTAGGAAAAGGTCCTCCACCCACTCTTGTCGTGTATGCTTTCGTGATGCCGAGAACATAATTTAGCATATGTGGGCCTACACCCGAACCAGCTGATGCCTGACCTGCAATACAGTTCGATGATGTTACATAAGGATAAGTTCCATGATCAATATCTAATAAAGCGCCTTGTGCCCCTTCGAAGAGTATATTCTTACCTTCGGCATTAAGCTTATACAACCGATCAGAGACATCACAAACAAAGGGTTTTATAAAGCTTGCTTGTTCTAAAATTTTATCTAATTGCTGATTAAGGTTGATAGGTTCTGACTGAAAATAATTACTAATTACATAATTATGATAATCCAAGATCTCTTCTAATTTATCTTTTAAAAAATTTTGATTCTGTAGGTCGTAGACTCTTAGAGATCTTCTAGCCACCTTATCTTCATAAGCAGGGCCAATCCCCTTTCCTGTAGTGCCAATTTTCTTGCCTTTATCACGCTTTAATTCTCTTGCCTGATCAAGCTGAACATGATAATCAAGGATTAAAGGACAGCCTGGACTAACATAAAGTCGATCTCTAACAGAGATACCATTCCCTTCCAAGCCCCTCACCTCTTTCATCAAGTGATTAATATCTAATACAACACCATTTCCAATAAAACACTGAATGTTATTTCTTATAATACCTGAAGGCACAAGATTAAGTTTATACTCCTTTTGATCAGACCCTTGCCCAATTACCAATGTGTGACCAGCATTATGCCCACCTTGAAATCGAACCACTGCATCTGCATGGTCAGTTAGCCAATCAACAATTTTACCCTTTCCTTCATCACCCCATTGCGTTCCAATTACCACCACATTTTTTACCATAATTATTTCTTTTCTATTTCATTTAAAGTGTTAACAATCAATCTTAGGTCCATAGAGAAACCAGTGGCTGGACGAATCTCGCCAAATGCCTCATTCATATTATCGTAACGACCGCCTTGGGCTATAAGTGATGAAAAAGAAGGTGCGTAAGCGGAAAAAATCAATCCATTATGGTACTGATAGCCCCGAATATCTGAAAAATCAAAACTTACTTTAATGTCTAATAACTTAAGCGCATTATTCACAACAATTAATGAATCAATAACGGATTGAATTTTATTATTTTCAGGAATTAATTTTTTTAGTTCATCCAAAACTCCCTCATCACCATAAAGATTTAACAACTCAAGAAGTTGCTTACAAGCATCTTTATTATTTTGAGATTTTAATGTTTTCTTGAGCGCCACATTATCTTTTATAATCACCGCCTCAGCAACTTCTGCATTTTCTTGTGGTGTTAAGTTTAATTGACCCACTAACAAATTATAAACATCAAGATGGTTAAAATCTAAGATAATTTCTTTTATTCCCAATAACTTGAGTGATTTAATTAATGTATTATGTACTTCTAAATCAGCCTCAATACTTGGTTCACCAAAATATTCTATGCCTACTTGGTATAACTCACGTGATTGTTTGGGTGATGATTTAGCTCTTAAGATCGGTCCCGCATAACATAATTTATTTTGTCCTTGATGACACATCTGAGCATCTACACGAGCAGCTTGTGCCGTTAAATCAGAACTCACCCCCATCATTTTACCTGTTAACTGATCCACAACCTTAAAAGTATCTAAATCTAAATCTTTACCATGTGCATTGAGCGAATCAACGTATTCGAGCATTGACGGCATAATGTATTGATAGCCATTTTCATGGTAAAGGTCAAGCAACAACCTCTTCCATTGCTCAAGCTGTTGGGCCTGTTGCGGGAGAAGGTCTTCTACATTTTCCGGGAGTAGCCATTGGGTCATGAGCATTTAATTTCCAATAAATGTTATAATAATAATACCCAAAAGCATTGATAAAAGCCCATAAAACTTTATTTGGCCATTTCTTTGTTTTGTGATTTTAACAAAAGTATCTTTCCAAATTTCTGTAAAAAATAAAGGAAAAATTCCTTCGATAATTAACATTAATCCTATAGCTAGAAATATAGTGTCTTGCAATTACTTTTTATTAGGGCCACGTAGATACTTAAAGAAATCTGAACTAGGATCTAAAACTAAAATATCATCCTTTCCATTCAAGCTATTCTTATAAGCTTCAAGACTTCTATAAAAATCATAGAATTCTTTATCCTGGGAATAAGCTTTAGCGTAGATAGCAGAGGCTATAGCATCACCCTCACCTTTAATTATCTGTGCTTCTTTATATGCATTAGTAATGATAATATCTCTATCTCTCTCGGCTCCAGCACGTATCTTTTCTGATTCTGCAAAACCTTTAGATCTTAATTCATTTGCTACAGATTTTCGTTCTGCTTCCATTCTTTGGTAAACTGATTCACTTACCTCTTTAGGTAAATCCACCCTTCTAAGCCGAACATCTAAAATCTCAATACCTATTTGTCTTGAATCTCGATCTGCCCTTTGTTGTAATATGCCTATAATCTCCGACCTTTGACCAGATACAACCTCCTGAATTGTTCTTTTACCAAATTCAGCCCTCAGGCCATCGTTTACAAATTGGGATAATCTTCTTTCGGCTTTTCGCTCATCCCCAGCAACAGAGACATAATATTTCATGGGATCAATAATGCGCCATTTAATGTATGAATCTACAAGCACGTTCTTTTTCTCACTCGTAATAAACCTATCGGGTATTGTCGAATCGTAAGTTAATATTCTTTTTTCAATAAATCTCACATTATCGATCATCGGTAACTTGAAAAAAATACCGGGATCTTTTTTAACATGAATGACCTCACCTAAGCGAAAAACAAGGGCAAACTCTCTCTGATCTACTGTATAAGTCGATAAGCTCAATAAAATTAAGCCTACAGTTAATGCAACTAATGTTCTTGTTAATATTTTCATGTTATTCCTAATCTATCTTGCATCACGTTCTCTAGTACGAAATGTACCTCGAGATCGATCTGCTTTTGTTGAATTAATTATGTCCGCTGCTGATGAGCTACTAGAATCTACTGAGCCCTGACTTGATTGATCTTTATTTAAAGATCTTGTCTGATTATTTATCATTTTATCAAGCGGTAAATATAAGAGACTATTTGAGCCTTTTTGGTCCACAATGACTTTTGAAACACTCGACAAAATTTGTTCTTGAGCTTCTAAAAATAAACGATTTCTCGTTACAACAGGCGCTCGAAGATATTCAGTTAATATTTGACTGAACCTACTAGCCTTACCTATGGACTCATTCTCAACAGATACTTTATAAGCATTTGCTTCGGC
This sequence comes from Methylophilaceae bacterium, assembly GCA_050256215.1. GTDB lineage: Bacteria > Pseudomonadota > Gammaproteobacteria > Burkholderiales > Methylophilaceae > BACL14. The sequence continues at coordinate 13,855 of JBBWVM010000040.1, read as the reverse complement.
CATTAATCTAGCTGCTGACCCTGTTGCTTTCGGAACAATATCGTTAGCATAAGCCAGACCTTCATTTTTTTGTCTTTCCAGATCTTGCTTTGCTTTTACCGCATCATCAAATGCAGCCTGTACTTGTTCTGGTGGTTGAGCATTTTGCATAGTTATACTAGTTACATTAATTCCTGTCTGGTAAAGATCTAAAATAGATTGTACTAATTCTTTAGCTCTTAATGCAATTTCCTCACGCCCTTCATACAAAACAAAATCCATATTACTTTTACCTACAATCTCTCTCATAGCGCTCTCGGCCGCCCCTCTAACAGCACTGTCTGTTGATCTATTTTTAAATAGATAGTCTTCCGATGATTTTAAATTGTATTGAATAGCAAACTGAAGATCGATAATATTTTCATCCCCAGTTAACATTAAAGATTCTCTAAGTTCCTGTGTAGTTCCTCCCCCTGCTGTACGATAACCTACTTCTATAGTTCGCACTTGTTCTTGATCGACTACTTCAACGGTTTCAATTGGATATGGAAGGTGCCAGCTCGGACCAGGTTGGGTTGTTTGAAGATATTTACCAAACCTTAATTCAATACCACGCGACCCTTGATCGACAATATAAAAGCCAGTAGCCATCCATATCAATAAGACAATTATGATAATAGGTAAAACCGGAATCCTATCTGAACCATTATTTGAAGTCCCTTGATTCTGATTAAAGTTTCCACCACCATTTAATCTTTTTGGGCCTGTTCTAAATAAATTATTAATCTTATTCCTTAGATCTTTGAAAAGATCATCAAGATCTGGTGGCCCCTCATTACTTGCCCTAAGAGGCTTTTTTGAAAAAATCTTCCCGACTAAATTTTGCATAATTTCCATTTCTTTGATTAATTAACATTTGACTAAATTCAACTATTGCTTGCCTTAAAAATTCAATTCCATTGCCTGATATAGCTGATAACTGAATTCTATTGATTTTACCATATTCGTCCCGATCATAGTCAGCATTAAGGCTAATTTTATCAATCTGATTTAAAATTAAAATCTGTGGTATTTTATGAGCATGAATTTCTTTTAAAATTTTATCTACTTCTAGAATTTGTTCACTCTTATAAGCATCACTAATATCAACCACGTGTAACAATAAATCTGACTCCGTTGCTTCCTCTAACGTAGATTTAAATGACTCTATCAGTGTAGTTGGTAAATCTTTAATAAACCCAACAGTATCCGAAACAACGATGTTATGACCGGGTTCAATAAATAATTTCCTCGATGTTGTATCCAAAGTCGCAAATAATTTATTTTCGACTAAAATAGTCTCGTGCGTTAATTTGTTAAATAGTGTCGATTTTCCTGCAATGGTATAGCCAACTATAGAAATAGTTAGAGTTTTTGACCTTCTTCGAGATCTACGTTGCATTCCTCTTTGCTGATGAAGTTTCTTTAATTTTTCTTTAAGTTGCTTTATCCGTAAGCCCAACATCCTTCTATCCAACTCTATTTGTTTTTCACCAGGTCCTCCACGGACTCCTATACCTCCTTTTTGTCTTTCAAGGTGACTCCAGCCTTTAATTAATCTAGAAGACAAATGATTAAGATGAGCCAACTCTACCTGAAGCTTACCTTCGTGACTTTTTGCCCTTATAGCAAATATATACAATATCAATGCCGTTCGATCATAAACTCGCATGTTAGTAAGTTTTTCAATATTTCTTTCTTGAGATGGGGTTAATTCATGATTGAAGATCAGTATTGTTGCTTGTGTTTGTATTTTAATTTGAATTAACTCTTCAGCCTTCCCTGAGCCAACAAAGTACTTTGAGTGAGGCGAAGATCTATTACTTTTAACTAATTCAGCAACCTCAAAACCTGCACTAGCAACTAATTGAACAAGCTCTTCCGTATTTTCATGATGATTTTTATCTCCGAAATTAAGACTCACCAGTATAGCTTTATCTCCTTCTTGTGGTCTATCAAACATAAGTGCGCTTATGATTCATTTAAGTTTATTTTTTTTGATGGAACGATGGTCGAAATTGAATGTTTATAAATAAGCTGCGGGACATTACCATTTAAGACAATTATATATTGATCAAATGACTCAATATGGCCTTGCAATTTTATGCCATTCAAAAGATAAATAGATACTGATATATTATCTTTCATAAGTTGATTCAAAAATAGTTCCTGAAGGTGCATAACATTCTTCTCCATTTATTTAACTATTATCATTCAAATAATTATTTAATCTTAATTTCGTTTCATCAAGACCCAAAAGATAAATTATACTCCCCACACTTGGGGTATGGTCACTTCCAGTTAGTAGAACCCTTAGTGGCATTGCTATTGCAGGAAATTTAATTTCTTTTTTCTTAACAAAATCTTTTAAATATTGATTGATATCTTCATTCGACCATTTAATATCACACATTCCTTCGATAAATTCTTGAATATTATTGATTGATTTTTGATTGAGATATTTATTTACTAACTCTAAGGTAGGAATTGGTTTATTAAAAAAGAAAATAATATTTTTTGCAAAAACATTAAGATTATTTTCTCGCTCTCGATAAAGCTTAATCGCGCCTTTTAACAATTCATCATTATTTACAGAAATATTCATAGAATGTAATCTAGACTGAATTAAATTCACTAAAACATCTACTTCTTTAATTTTAATATAATGCGCATTAAGCCAATCTAATTTCTCTGTATTAAATTGCGCAGCTGATGAAGTGATATGATCAAAATCAAACCATTCACATAATTGTTTCATCGAAAATACTTCTTCGTCACCATGACTCCAGCCTAATCTAGCCAAATAATTATTCATTGCCTCAGGAAGATAACCTTCATCTCTATATTGAGTGACGCTAACTGCGCCATGCCTCTTAGACAGTTTTTGGCCGTCTGACCCATGGATCATTGACAAATGCGCATATTGAGGAACAGGCGCTCCCAAAGCGTTCAATAAATTAATCTGCCTAGGGGTATTGTTAATGTGATCATCCCCGCGGATAACATGTGTCACCTTCATTTCCCAGTCGTCAATTACAACGCAAAAATTATATGTTGGTGTTCCATCTGATCTCGCAATAATAAAATCATCTAACTCTTGATTGTGAATAGTAATTTCATTTTTTACTAAATCTTGCCAAGTAACTTGTCCATCGGTTGGATTTTTAAAACGAATTACAGGAGAAATATTTTCTGGTGGTGAGGGTAAATTTTTCTCGCTTTCAGGTCTCCAACGACCATCATAGCGTGGTTTTAAGCCCTGTTTCATTTGATTGACTCTTAATTCATCCAGTTCCTCTTTTGATGCATAACAATAATAAGCATCACCTTTATCAAGTAAGGTTTGGATAAATGTTTTATATTGATCGAAGCGTTGTGTTTGAAAAACAATATCTCCATCAAAATCTAAACCTAACCACTTCATACCGTCCTTAATTGCCTCTATAGCTTCTGGGGTAGATCGGACTATATCTGTATCTTCAATCCTTAAAATAAACTTACCTTTATTTTTTTTAGCGTAGGCCCAAGAAAATAAAGCAGTACGCGCACCACCAATATGAAGATAACCTGTGGGGCTAGGTGCAAAACGAGTTACAACTTCCATATACTAAGTCTTCCTTTAATTTAAAGTGGTCCCGCGAATAAATCATAATCTTTCGCACTCTTAATTCTTACATCCAACATATCCCCTACTTGCAAGCCTTTCGGACTTTCAAGATAAATATATCCATCAATTTCTGGTGCATTTGCGGAAGAGCGAGCAATGGCATGTTTAGAAGTAATCTCATCGATCAATACCGTTTGAACACTTCCTACTTTAGCCTTCAATTTATCATGACTTATTTTAGATTGAACCTGCATAAATCGCTCATACCTCTCTTTCTTTACTTCCTCATCGACCGCATCAACAAATTGATTTGCTGTCGCACCTTCAACATTGGAATACATAAAACAACCTACACGATCAAGTTGAGCAAGCACCAAAAAATCTAACAAGTCTTGAAATTGAGATTCGGTTTCTCCAGGAAAACCTACAATAAAAGTACTTCTAATAGTTATTTCCGGACAAATATTTCTCCATGCTTGAATTCTCTCAAGATTATTTTCCACGCTTGCAGGTCTTTTCATCGCCCTAAGGATGTCTTTATTAGCATGTTGAAACGGCACATCAATATAAGGCAATATTTTCCCATCGGCCATTAAATTAATGATTTCGTCCACATGTGGGTACGGATAAACATAATGCAATCGAATCCAAACACCAAGATCACCCAAATTTTGGGCAAGATGATAAAGATTAGATTTAATTGGTTTGCCGCCCCAAAATCCTGAACGATATTTTATATCAACACCATAGGCACTAGTGTCCTGCGAAATAATTAGTAGTTCTGAAACACCAGAGGCAACCAATTTTTCAGCCTCATCCATAACATCACCAATTGGCCTACTCACCAACTTACCTCGCATAGATGGAATAATACAAAAACTACACTTATGATTACAACCCTCAGATATTTTAATATACCCATAATGTTTTGGAGTTAGTCTCACGCCCTGTGGGGGTATTAAATCTAAATAGGGATCGTGGGGTTTTGGAACATGCTTATGAACTGCATCCATAACTTCAGAAAAGGCTTCTGAGCCCGTTACAGCTAAAAGATTATTAAATCTTGATTGTATAATCTCCTTCTTCTCACCAAGACATCCCATAACGATTACATTACCATTTTGCTGGATTGCCTCATCAATTGCGGACAAAGATTCTTCAATTGCACTATCAATAAAGCCGCAAGTATTCACAATGACCAGCTCTGCATCTTTATAATTACCGGCAATATCATAACCTTCAGCGCGCACCTGACTGAGTACTTTTTCAGTATCAGAGCCTGCCTTAGGGCATCCTAATGATACAAAACCTATTTTAGGCTGAAGAATTGTATTCAAATGAATATTTGTCTAATGAAGAAATAAATGGATAACATAAATAATTAAAACACCTAGTGATATTAAAATTACCTGAAAAAATGCATCACTCGCCTCAGTCTTCTTATGCAGCCCTGGTATAAGATCTGAAACAGACACATAAATCATACTAGAAGCCGCTAGTGCCAATATCAGGGGGATAGCATTACTCACTATATCTAAAATATAGTAAGAAATCACAGCCCCAAATAAAGTTGCAAACACTGTATACACATTAAATGTAATTGTTTGGGATCTTGAATAACCTGAATGAAGAAGAATTGAGGTATTGCTCATCTCTTGAGGGATTTCATGAGCAATAATTGCTAAAGCAGTTACAAGCCCCAAATTAATATTAACCAAAAAAGCACTTGCAATCAAAACCCCATCAACAAAATTATGAAATATATCTCCCATTAAAACAAAACTACCTTTTTTATTTTTAGGGCTTATTTCCGGCGCATGCGTTTCACAATGGCTCCCATGACAGTGCCGCCAAATTAAAAGCTTTTCCAATATAAAGAATATTAAGATTCCAACAAGAACGGAAAACATCGTACGATGATAATTTGAGGATAATTCAAATGCATGAGGAAGTAATTCTAGAAAAACAGTTCCTAACATTGTTCCAACAGCAAGACTTACTAAGTTTGTGATTAAACCTTGATTAGCTTTTGAGGATATGAATATCGTAAGTAGCAAGCTTATTACCCCACCAATAAAGCAAGCACCAACAATCCAAATAAGAGTCATAAAGTTACCAAAAATAAAGAGTTGTCATTATAAATTGTTACTGATCGAAAGGATAGGTCTAATCATCGATCCATATCAGAGAAGCCATCCGTCCTGTAATTTTATCTCGGCGGTACGAATAAAATTGTTCAGAATCTCTGTATGTACAGATATCTTCTATCGTAGATATATTTTTTATACCTATATTTCTTAATTTTATTATTGCTGCGCGAGTAAGATTTAAATAAAACTTATTTTTTCTTTTATAATTAAAAACTGCAGCCATTCTTGAATCATGCTTAATAAAAAAATCATAAACATCCAATCCAACTTCAAAAACATCTTGACTGATACATGGACCTAGCCAAACAATTGCCTGACCTTTTAGTTTAATTTTTTGAAAAAAATTTTCAATAATTCCAGAACCCAACCCCCTCCATCCAGCATGAATAGCTGCAACACAACTTCCTTCTTCGTCTGTTACTAAAATTGGTAAGCAATCGGCAGTTCTAACAGCGCAAATAATTTTTTTTTTCCCGTGTGAAAGCTCCATCTGCATTAATACTGTTACTAGGAATCCGAATTGATAAATTTGAATGAATTTGATGTAACCATTTAGGTCTTTCCGGAAGATGTTGCATTAATTTTTTTATATTCTTATTTACTAAACCAATCTCATCTCCCACATTTTCACTTAAATTAAATGAGTTAAAATGCTTACAACTAAAACCATTTTTTCGTGTGGTTTGTATTGCTTTTATATTTAAAGGAATAGGCCAGTTCGGAATAATAAGAAAATCATTCATCTTCAAATTCTAAATCTTCCTCCAAATAATCATCACGCCCTCCAAAAAAATTAGATTTATCAATCTTAAATTCCTTTTCAGCTACATGAGACTCAGCACGAATAAGATCCAGCAAACTTTTCATATCTCCAGGTAGACCAATCTCCCATTTCATTTGTTTTTTTGTTGAAGGGTGAATTAATCCTAATGAAATTGCATGAAGTGCTTGCCGAGGAAAATTTACCGTTGCCTCTCTTAATACATCAGACATATCCTTGGTTGGGATAATTTTTTTAAGTCCGTAAGTAGGATCTCCCACAATAGGGGATAAATTATGCATCATATGCACTCTTATTTGATGTGTACGACCTGTTTCAAGTCTGCATCTTAAATAAGAATGAATTCCAAACCTTTCTAATACTTCATAGTGAGTAATCGACTCTTTTCCATTAACGTGATTAATGGCCATCTTTACCCTTACTGTTGGATGCCGTCCTACTGGCTCATTAATAGTATTATTTTTCCAAACCTGGCCCCATACAATCGCCCTGTACTCCCGATATACTTTTTTTGATTGAAGTTGCTTAACTAAATTTAATTGTGCAATTTCATTCTTCGCTACCACCATTAGCCCTGAAGTATTCTTATCTAATCTGTGAACAATACCCCCCCTTGGAAGACGATTGCTATCAGGATTATGAAAAAGAATGCCATTTAATAATGTTCCTGACCAATTTCCCGCGGCTGGATGAACAACCATATCAACAGGCTTGTTAATAATTATTATATCTTGATCCTCGTGAATAATATTTAATGAAATATTTTCAGGATTATAATATTTAGACTGTTCGTCAACTTGTATTTTTATACTAATTGACTCACCCCCGGTTAATTTTTCTTTAGAAGTAATCTTTTTATTATTAATTAAAACAAATCCTTCTTTAATCCACTTCTGAATTCTAGCTCTAGAATAATCAGGAATTAATGTATGAATGGTCGAGTCCGCCCGCCTTCCAGAAAAAGAATCAGGCACAATAATTTTTATTGTATTATCAGTCATCAGGTATAATCTTTGCAGTAATCATCATCAATAATATTTATTATGAAATATATTCTAGTCTTTATCTTATCAGCATTACTAACAGGTTGTGCCATTTTTGGTGAACCAGTAGAGTATGACGAGACCTTAGGACAAACGCCAGCATGGGTACTTAATAGAGCCCAGTTGTATTCTGAAAGTAAAAATTGGCCTCAAGCAATTGCTGTGCTTGAAAAAGGAGAACAAAGATTTCCCAATACGACATTCGCCCCACAATTTAAACTCGATCTTGCATACGCTTACTATAAGTTTTCTAGGACCCCAGAAGCAATAGCAATGCTAAATAAATTTATAAAATTGTACCCAAATCACCCTACGGCTGATTATGCATACTACTTAAAGGGAGTAGTGACATTCCAGGATAGGAACCTTCTTGATAAAGTCACAAAGCAAGAAATTAGCGATCGCGATGTTGATCAATTACGCATCAGTTTTAATGCTCTAAAAGACCTTATTAATTTATTTCCAAATAGCAAATATTACGATGATGCTGTGAATCGAATGACATATTTAATGAATAATATTGCAGAACATGAACTTCATGTAAGTAGATATTATATGAAAAGAAAAGCTTTTGTTGCTGCAATCAATAGAGCTCGATTTGTTCTCGATAACTACCCAAATACAATCCACCAAGAAGAAGCACTAGTTATTTTAGTTAGCGGATATGAATATCTTGGTATAAAAGACCTCCAAAAAGATGCTGAGAAAATACTCATGCTTAATTACCCGAACAGTATTTTTAATAAACAAAAAATAACAAAAAATAAAAAAAATTGGTGGAAATTCTGGGAAAACTTATATAACTAAGTATCTTTTTTTGCTTTCATTTTTTTTCTAAAAGCCGTCTCAATCCTTCTTCTTGTTACCAGCCCTGTTTTTTTAGGTTTAATTTTTTCTTCTTTAGTAAATGGATTATCAGAATTTTTTAATTCAATTCTCATTGGAGTACCAATTAGATTAAATGCCTTTCTAAAAAAAGATTCTAAAAATCTAAGATAATCTTTTTTAACGTCATCAAGATGATTGCCATGAATAATAACAGTAGGAGGATTCATTCCGCCTTGATGAGCATATTTCATCTTTGGTCGAATTCCTCGAATAATTTTTGGTGGATGACTAATTAATGCATTTTCAAGAACTGAATTTAATTGTGGGGTAGTAAATTTAGTTTCACTGGACCTGCGCGCTTTTATGACAGCCTTCATTAACTCAGGTAATCCAGATTGATTAAGTGCAGAAATAAAAACTTTTTCGGCAAAATTTACAAATGGGAGTTTTTTTTCAATTTGACTTTTAATTATCTCACGATCATAAGAAGAAAGAACATCCCACTTATTAAGAGCAATTACTAATGCTTTCCCTGATTCAATTATAAATCCCAAAATATGCATATCTTGAGCAGAAATGCCATCTTGAGCATCAACCACTAAAATGGCTACATGAGAATATTCTATCGCGTTTAATGTTTTAATAACCGAAAACTTCTCTACTGCCTCAAAAACCTTTCCTTTTTTCCTAATGCCCGCCGTGTCAGTTAAAATAAATCTATCTTTTCCCCAATTAAAGTCAGCAGATACTGCATCTCTTGTTGTTCCAGGTTCATCAAATGCGATGAAACGATCTTCCCCTAACAGCGAATTAATAAGTGTTGATTTGCCAACATTAGGACGACCAACAATTGATATCCTTGTATTAGAATTTGACGGTAAATCAAAATCTTCTAAGTGAGTATTAGCTTCCACCAAAAAATCTTTAAGGGTAGATATTCCCTCACCATGTGCAGAAGAGATTTTGATGATATTTTTAAACCCAAGGGAATAAAATTCTGCGAAGGCTTTATCTTCAAAAATTCCTTCTGCTTTATTTACAAGTAATATTTTTTGCTTATCATTTTTACGAATAATATCAGCGATATGCTCATCAATTGGATGCAAACCAAATCGGGCATCCACTACAAATAAAATAATATCGCTTTCATCAATAGCAAGAATTGTTTGAATTGCCATCTTTTTTGGAATACCACTTTTTTTTGTCGGCTCAAATCCACCTGTATCAACCAACAAAAAGCGATTCTCTTCAATATTCAATTGCCCATAGTGGCGATCGCGAGTGAGACCCGGTAAAGCGGCAACAATAGCATCCCTTGTTTTGGTTAATCGATTAAATAAACTTGATTTTCCAACATTAGGCCGGCCCGCAAGAACAATAGTTTTCAATTGTAGTACCTATAATTAATTACTTGATCACCCATATCAACCAGTGAAACTTTAGCCTTTTCAATCAAAACCTCATCCACCAAAACTTCAGGCTCAATATTTTCATTGTTAATTAATAACTTTTCTTCTTTTATCTTAAAATAAAAAATATTGCCTTCTTTATCCATACTTACCATATATGTATCATTTATAGTAGAAATATTATTTAAAATTTGGACCCCGCCTGATATTTGGCTTCTGCCTTTTAATACTCCTTGCTCAATATCAATAAAATGAATATATCCGTCAAAATCACCTACAACTAAAAAATCTTTAATCAAGGAACCATTAGTTATTCTTCTATGCTGAAGATCCGTTAATTTCCAATTTAATTTACCATTATTTTTCCTTAACGAATGTATTGTGCCGACTTTATTAATAACAAAAATATCGTATCCATCAAAAATTAAGTCATTAAAGCTTGATAAATCACTTGTCCACAATACCCTTCCATTTATTCGATCAACTGATGAAATATTTCCATTTGTTGAAACAGAATAAATAACTGAATTATTAATAATTAGTTTGCTAACTACATCATTCAAACGCTCTATTTCTGATACACCTTTAATTTTAGAAATCTTTGATTCCCAAAGATATCCTCCAGATTCAGCATGTATAGCAATAACTTTCGCCGCAGGAAATCCAGCATAAATCACATTATCTGAAAAACTTAATCTTGAAGTTTTCCTTAAAGTTAATGAAGGAACAGATTTTTTAAACCTCCATTGAATCTCTCCTTGCTTCAAATCTAATTGAAGAATTTCATAGTTTCCAATCCGGACATATACCTCAGAATTATAAATAACAGGAGATACAAAAACTTCACCCGGCATAAAAGTCTTCCATATAACATCACCATTTTGGTTTAAACACCAAAGGTAACCATCACCTGAAACTACAAGTAAATTTTCAAAATTACCTCCAACACCAGCAACAATAGAAGAAGATATATTTTTCTCCCAGACCTGCTCACCATTTTCGATATTAAGCTTCTTAATCGTACCGTCACTTGTGGCAGCAACAATAAACTCATCCAAAATAACTAAATTGAATTCTGATCCATTGTGATTCCCAATATTGGATTCCCATAGAAGCTTGGTTGAAACAGTATTTTCTATTGGGGTTAAGGCAGATGGTACGTCCGAAAATTCATCAGTAAAATATTGATCTCCTACCTGTTCAACCAAATCTCCTACCGGACCAATAAAACAACCTGTAAAAAAGAAAAGAACTATTCCTAATGGAATATATTTCATTGGCCAAGAGCATCTTTTTTATTTTGGATTACTTTATAAAACTCACCCCGCCCCTGAAAGTAATTCAATGCTTTTTGGTAGAACTCTTTCGCAGATTTTTTATTACCCATTGCCTTATATATGTCACCTTTTAGATCATTAACAAGACCAACATAACCTTTTGTGATTATTTTATTAGCAGCATCCATTGCCTTATCAAGTTTTTTCTCAGCCAAGTATAAATTTGATAAATAAAAATAAGACATAGATTTTATTGATTTTTCAGGTGAATTTGAACCAGCCCAAATTAACTCTTCTATTGCAGCATTATTACTAGCTTGATCTACCAAAATTTTTGAGAAATATATAGCAGCACGAGCAGCATAAGGTGTGGAATTATAATCCCTCTTTAACAATGCAACACTTTCCTCAATAGTATTAAAATTTTCTACTTTCTCAATTAATATTTCTTGATAAAGCTGTGATGCTTCCTCACTATTCTTCAAATTATATTGTCTATAAAAATATTGTGTAAAAAATATAATTAACAAAACAACAAATCCACTAATTATTTTAATCTTATGAGCATTCCAAAAAATTTTGATTTGCTCAGCCTGTTGCTCATCTGTTTCAACTGCCATTCTTTAATTCCTTTTTGAAATATGTCCCGGGATAGATGCGAGTAATTCTTTCGTATATTCGCTCTTTGGATTTTTGAAAATTATATCAGTTTTTCCTTGTTCAATTAACTTTCCATGCCGCATAACAATTACTTCATCAGCAATATATCTAACCACTCTCAAATCATGGGTAATAAATAAATAAGTCAATTTAAATTCTTCTTGAAGATTTTTTAATAATTGAATGATTTGTGCTTGAACTGAAACATCTAATGCGGAGACCGGTTCATCACAGATAACTAATTGAGGTTCTAAAATTAACGCACGAGCAATTCCGACCCTTTGCCTTTGACCTCCTGAAAACTGATGTGGATACTTAGTTAAATCTACAATACTAAGACCAACCCGCTCAATCATACTATAAATTTTGTCTCGTCTTATTTGTTTATCCCCGATCTTATGAATTATTAATGGTTCTTCCATAATTTGATAAATCTTCATTCTCGGGTTCAAAGATGCATATGGATCTTGAAAAATCATTTGTATGTTTTTTCTAATTTCTTTCAGTTGATTACTCTGAACCCTTAATATCTCAGATCCCATAAACTGAATATTTCCTTTATCAACTTCCACTAATCTTATTAGGCTTTTTGCAAGAGTTGTCTTCCCACAACCTGACTCACCAACAACAGCAAGAGTTGACCCTTTTTTTATAATAATGGATACATCATCTAAAGCATGAATAATACTTCTCGTTCTTGAAAAAAAACCTTGAGTTTGAATATATTGTTTTGACAAATTTTTTGCAATTAACAGGGCCTTCATAGCTTTGCCATCAATAAGCTAAGCTCGTCATAATCAATAGGTTTTAATTTCTTTTTACCCAAAATATCGGGTACACAGTTTAATAATGCTTTTGTATACGGGTGTTTTGGTTTAGAAAGTACAGATTTAACATTACCCTGTTCTACAATTTTCCCTTGAAACATTACAACAACATTATCAGCAATATCTTCGACAATACCAAAATCATGTGTAATAAATAGCATAGACATATTAAATTTATTTTTTAATTCATTTAATAATTTTAAAATTTGAGCCTGTACCGTGACATCAAGGGCAGTAGTAGGTTCATCAGCGATTAAAAGTTTTGGATTGCATGACATTGCCATCGCAATCATAACGCGTTGCCTTTGTCCCCCAGAAAGTTCATCTGGATAACTTTCAGATCTTTGAATTGGAATCCCAACTAAACCTAAAAGCTCTTTAACTCTTTTATTCATATCAAGACTAGATAGGTCATGATACACATTTATCGCCTCTTGGATTTGATACCCGATTGTCAAAACGGGGTTGAGCGAGGTCATGGGTTCTTGAAAAATCATAGCAATATCCTGCCCCCTTTTCTTTCTCATTTCCTCAGCGTCTAATTCACATAAATTTTCATTATTAAAGAATATATCACCCGACATTGAAAGCTGAGTAGATAATAATTGAATAATTGAAAGTGCCGTTAGACTTTTACCGCTACCAGACTCTCCAACGATACAGGTGGTCTTTCCTCTTTTTATATCCAAGGAAATATTATTCACTAATTTTAAATTAAAATCTTTAGTAGGAAATACTTCTAACTTATTTATTTTAAGTATATTATCATTCATATTTATAAAATATCAGTAACATAAGAAATGATATTTTTTTGATCAACGCTCTTCTGTGATCCGTCCTTACGAATAAGTTTTACTTGAATTGATTTATTTTCAACTTCGTTGTCACCAATAATAATTGCAATCTGAGCATTGCATTTATCAGCTTTTTTCATTTGTGATTTAAAGCTACTACCCTCCATATTTAAACTAACTTTCACATCTTGATTTCTTAAATTTTCAGCAACATTAAAGGCATAAGTTCTCGCCTTTTCACCCAAATTAACAATATATACATCAGGGTTGATCGACAAATTAGGTAAGTTATTTTCTAAAAGTAAAATAATACGTTCTATGCCAATTCCAAAACCACATGCGGGTGTTTTATCACCTCCCAAACTCTCCACTAGATAATCATATCGCCCGCCACCAGCAACAGTGCCCTGACTTCCTAAATCTTTTGTCACCCATTCATAAACCGTACGATTGTAATAATC
>JBBWVM010000039.1:0-8636 GCA_050256215.1 Methylophilaceae bacterium | reverse complement strand
ATCCAAAATTACCAAGCTTCTCATTGATTGCCTCTGTAGATTTAGTTACTTCTTGCCTATTAAAAACATTCCCTTTTTTAGTTTGAATTCTGTCAAGTAGATCACTTTCTTTTAATGGATAATAATTTCCACTGATTTTAGTTTCGCCAAATGTGTACTTTAAACCTTCCTCTACAATAATTGTTATATATACATTCCTTTTTGATTTAGAAATATTAACAGTGGTATTTTTAATACTAAAATCCATATATCCACGGTTCATATAAAAAGATCTAATTCTTTCAAGGTCCCCTGTGAGCTTTTGTTTTGAATAACGATCGTCTTGATTCCACCAGGACATAAAACTAGTTGTCTGAAGTTCAAGCAGACCTAATAAGTCTTCCTGACTAAACTTAGTAGCCCCTACAATGCTAATCTCCTTAATACGTGAATTAGTGCCCTCATCAATATAGAAATCTATATCAACACGATTTCTTTGAAGAGGCGTAACAATTGTTTTTATACTAGCTGAATACTTACCATAACTTAAATATTGATTAATTAATTCTTTTTCGACTTTTTTTAAGACGGATTTATCCAGAACTAAACCAGATGCAATATTCATTGAAGCTATTCCATCAATAAGTCTTTTTGGTTGAAATGTTTCAGTTCCATGAAAATGAATTTGTGAAATAATTGGTCTCTCACTAACCACAATAATAATGTCTCTACCTTCTAATTCAATGCTTATATCTTTAAATTGCCCTGTTTTATATAAAAGATTAATTGCTTGAGAAAAATTTACTTCCTCAATAAGGTCATCTATTTCAAAAGAAATATTGTCGAAAACAAAACCTGGATCTACTCTTTGAAGTCCTTCAATCTTAATATCACGCACGATATGACCATCTGCAGAGTAGACAGAAAAATTAAAAAAAATTAAAATTAAAATTAAAAGTTTTTTTTGCATTTTAAAGTGATGTGATAACGTTAAAATTAAAAGAGCTCATTATATACTGCAATCTTTAATATCAGTACTAAAATTAGTATCCTAAAGCATTTATAATTATTTAATTATTTAATTATTTTTTCTTACTACATTTTAAAAAAATGTATAAAAATAAATTATTCATCATTTTCATGTGGATTTGATATCTAATATTTAGTCTCTTAAAGTAATAAAAAAAACAGGAATGACTTAAAATATATTTTGTAATATGGAATATGTCATTGGAACTTACATTTTCAAAAATTTTTTAATAAAATTAAATATTTATCAACAAACTATTAGTATCAATCCTTGCTTTATGATCAATTTCAAAAATTTGTTCTATTGAACTGACTTCTAATAAAGATGTTTGCTCCAACACCCTTTCTATCAATTTTGATATCTGAATAAAAGATATTTTCTTTGTTAAAAATGCTTCGACAGCAACTTCATTTGCCGCATTGAGAATAATTGCAGAACTTCGACCTTCCTTTAAACATTGGTAAGCTAAATTAAGACATCTGAATTTTTCTAAATCAGGTTTCTCAAACTGTAAGTCATGCGCTTTTGAAAGATCTATACCTTGAATACCTGATGTTATTCGATCTGGATAACTTAATGCATAGGATATTGGCACTTTCATATCTGGCATTCCAAGTTGCGTAAGGGTGCTTCCATCAATGAACTCTACAAGTGAGTGAATAATACTTTGCGGATGAATAAGAACATCAATTTTATTGAAATTCATTCCAAATAAAAATGCCGCTTCAATAACTTCAAGTCCCTTATTCATCATAGTTGCCGAATCAATTGTAATCTTTTTACCCATCTTCCAATTAGGATGATTTAAGGCATCTTGAATCGTCACGCTCTTTAATGCATCCATACTATGCAGCCTAAAAGGGCCACCAGATGCAGTTAAAATTATTTTATTAATCTCATCTTTATTTTCTTGGCTATGTATAACCTGAAAAATAGCATTGTGTTCACTATCTACCGGAATAATTAATCCATTACTTTTTTCACTTTGCTTGATCAGAATATCACCAGCCATTACCATTGACTCTTTGTTGGCCAAAAGAATCTTCTTTCCTTTGATGGCGGCCTCCATTGTAGATATTAATCCAAAAGAACCGGAAATAGCTGCAACAACTGTACAAACACTTTCATGACCAGCAATAAATTTATACCCCTCATCACCAAATAAAACCTTAGTGGTTAATTTTGCATCTTTAAATAAATCAGAAAGCTGTTTTTGAGAGGCTTCATTTTTAGTTACCGCATAAGATGGCTTAAATTCTAATGACTGAGTGAATAATAAATTTATATTTTCATATCCAGATAATGCAAAAATATTAAACTTATCAGGATGGGCCCTAATAACCGCGAGAGCATTACAGCCTATACTTCCAGTTGACCCAAGAATAGAAATTGTTTTCATTAAATTATTTTTAGGCTTGGGAAAACTAAACAAACAAAATTAATAATAGGTAGCGTAGAACAAAAACCATCCATCCTGTCCAAAAATCCTCCGTGACCTGGAATAAGATTACCACTATCTTTAATATTAACTTTCCTTTTCAATAAAGATTCGTAAATATCACCATAAATACTTAGCAATGTAACCATGCAAGCAATTATCAAGGTATTTATTAAATCTAAATCTAAAAAATGATAAAGAAGAAATGAAAATAAAGAATTGCTAATTACTGCACCATAAACACCCTCCAGAGTCTTCCCTGGGCTTATATTTTTAACTAACTTGATAGCGCCAAATTTCTTGCCAAAGAAATATGCTCCAATATCAGCAACCCATATCATGGTAATTAAAATCAACAAAAATAATTTATCGAAATGAAAGAGATGATCTACAGAAATTAATAAAGGAGTGATAAATAATAGCCCATAAAAAATTTTTACTACATTAGGCAATAAGGCTCTTAAATAGAGGTCAATTGGAACAAAGAAAAACCAAAAAAATAAACTTAAATAGCTAAATAATTTGTAATTAATATTAGAAGTGAAATACAAAAAAATAAACAAAGCAGAAAAAAACCAGTAAATTCCTAAAAATAAACCATTTAATTTTAATAATTTACTTAATTCAAATAATAACAAACCACCTATAACTAAAATTAATCCTTGAAAAAAAACAGGTTCTAACAAAAAATAAAAAACCAAAAAAAGAGAAAGCATTGCAAAAGAAGAGATAATTCTTAAATTAAGCATGATTTTTAATACCCGCTAAATTACCAAACTTTCTTTCCGTACTCTGGAAAAAATAAAGAGCTTCGACCAAGACTTTTTCATTAAAATCTGGCCATAAAATTTTGGTAAAAAATAGTTCTGCATAAGCAATCTGCCATAACAAAAAATTACTGACTCTTTTTTGTCCGCCGGTTCGTATTAAAAGGTCTACCTCAGGAGATTTTTTTGTGTAAAGCAATTGACTTAAATTATGTTCAGTAATTTTTTTTAGTTTATTTTTCTTGAAGGAATAAAAATGATTTACCGCTCTCACAATTTCAGCACGTGCCCCATAATTTAAAGCTATATTCACAGTTAAAGCTGTATTTTTAGATGTTTTATTCTCCAATGCTTTTATTTTTTTTTGAAGAGATACTGGAAAGGTAGAAATATCCCCAATAAATCTCACAAGAACATTAGCTTTATCTAATTTATCAGATTGTTCATCGATAGAGTTTGAAATTAAATTTATTAACCCATCCACCTCGGACGCTGGGCGACGCCAATTTTCAGTACTAAAGGCATATAAAGTAAACGTATTAATCTTATATTTAATCCCCAATACAATGATTTTTTCAGTGGATAAAAGACCTCGGTTATGACCATGAATTCTTGGTAAAAATCGCTTACTTGCCCAACGACCATTTCCATCCATTATTACTGCAATATGCCTTGGAATTTTATTTGGATTTAATAAGTATTTTTTAAAAAAATAAAGCAGTGGGTACCTCTTATTTTATACAGTAAGTAAATCTTTTTCTTTAGTCAAAATAATTTTATCAATATCAAGAATAAACTGATCTGTTATTCTTTGAATCTCTTCTTGGGATTTTCGTTCTTCATCTTCACTGATTTCTTTATTTTTTGTCATCCTTTTTAAGGATTCATTACAGTCTCGCCGAATATTTCGAATCGCAATTTTTGCATTTTCACCCTCCGACTTTACAAGTTTAATCAAATCACGTCGTCTTTCTTCAGTAAGTGCTGGCATTGGAACACGAATTACATCACCAGTTGCTGCTGGGTTCAAACCTAAATCGCTACTCCTAATAGTTTTTTCTATTATTGCAACCATGCTTTTTTCGTATGGCTGAACATTAATCGTAGTTGCATCTGCTACATTAATATTGGCTATTTGATTCAACTGCGTTTCAGATCCATAATAATCAACAGTAATGTGATCAAGAATTCCTGCATGAGCTCTTCCCGTCCTAATTTTAGAAAGATTAGACTGAAGCAAATCTAAGCTTTTTTGCATCTTATTTTTAGCATTTTCCATTAACTCATCCATTTTTTAATTCCCTTTAGTTTAGAGAGACTAAAGTGCCCTCTTCTTTACCCAAAAGTATATTTTGCAAGGCATCTTTTTTAAATATATTAAAAACCGCAATAGGTAATTTTTGATCTCTACATAAAGTAAAGGCGGTAGCATCCATAACCTTTAAATTTTTATTAATGGCCTCATCAAAAGTTATTTTTTTATATAACTTTGCATGCACATTTTTTTCTGGATCATCTGAAAAAATCCCATTTACTTTGGTGGCTTTTATCATTATCTCAGCATTCATTTCCATTGCTCTCAATGCTGCTGCAGTATCAGTTGTAAAAAATGGATTACCAGTACCTGCCGCAAAGATTACAACTTTTTTTTCCTCTAAATAACGAATGGCCTTACCTCGAATATAAGGTTCAACTATTTGCTCAATATTAATTGCTGATTGTACTCTACTTACGATTCCAGCATGCTTCATCGCATCTTGCAGAGCCAATGCATTCATGACGGTCGCTAACATACCCATATAATCAGCAGTTGCCCTATCCATACCAGCAGCACCCAATGCAACACCCCTGAAGATATTACCTCCACCAATTACAATAGCTAATTCTATTCCCCACTTTGTAACAATCTGAATTTCTTTAACAATCTTATTAATTGTTTCTGAATTAACTCCAAATAAATCATTCCCCATCAGCGCTTCGCCAGAAAGCTTTAATAAAACTCGCTTATATTTTAAATCTACCATAATCTATCTTATATAAATTGTAATGTCATTTTAGCTTATTTTAACCAAAAAAAAGGATTGAACAACAATCCTTTTTTTAAACAGCCTTACATTTACTAGTGCGTTGCTGCAGCAACTTCCGCTACAAAATCAACCTCTTTCTTTTCTATCCCCTCACCAACCAGAAATATTTGAAATGAATGAACATTGGCGTTATTTTTCTTTAATAATTGATCTATAGTTACTTTATCGTCTTTCACGAAAGGCTGATTAAGCAATGTAACTTCTTTTAAAAATTTATGCACAGTACCATCTGCAATTTTACTTAACATCTCTTCAGGCTTTCCAGCTTCCTTAGCCTTTTTAATAGCAACTCGCCTTTCAGTTTCGATAATCTCTTTTTCTATGCCAGACCGATCAAGTGCCTTAGGTTTCGTTGCAGCAATATGCATAGCAATATCCTTACCTAACTTATCATCGCCACCTTCCATATCAAGAATAACTCCTAATTTAGCACCATGAATATAAGCATATAAAGATCCTTTGGCATTAAGGTGAACCAATCTTCTAAGTGTGATATTTTCTCCAATCTTACCAATTAATTGAGTTCTCAACCCTTCAACATTAGTACCATCAATATCTGCATTATTTAGTTCATCTATATTTGATATATTTTGTGTTACAACCGCTTGAGCTAACTTAGTAGAAAAATTAATAAATTCATCATTTTTAGCACAAAAGTCCGTTTCTGAATTAATTTCCAACATTGAACCATACGACTTATTTGCATTTATGAATGAAGCAATCACACCTTCTGCAGCAATTCGACTTGCCGCCTTTGATGCTTTATTTCCAAAACGAACTCGTAATATTTCTTCTGCGCGCTGTGCGTCTCCTTCTGCTTCTGTTAATGCTTTTTTACAATCCATCATAGGGGCATCAGTCTTTCCCCGTAAGGCCATTACCATGCTTGCTGTAATTTCAGCCATTCTTATAAAACTCCTTTAATTTATATTTAGTTGTTATTAAACTAATAAATAACAAAAATAAGTTAATTATGCTTCTGCCTTAGGCTCTTCAGAAACCATCTTAGCCATTTCGTTTAGCGCGTGATTTCTTCCTTCCAATACGGCATCAGCCACACCTCGAGCATACAAACGAATAGCTCTGCTAGAATCATCATTACCCGGAATAACATAAGCGATATTTTCTGTTGAGTTATTTGTATCTACAACACCAATGATAGGAATGCCCAATTTAGTTGCTTCAACAACCGCGCCATTTTCATAACCAACATCAACAATAAATATTGCATCAGGCAATACTGTCATATTTTTAATCCCACCAATAGAGCGCTCAAGTTTTTCATAATTACGCTTTAGACTAAGCGCTTCTTTTTTAATAATTTTATCTAAACTACCATCCTCAAGCATAACTTCCAATTCGTTTAATCTTTTGACGGATTTCTTAACAGTTTTAAAATTAGTTAGCATGCCACCTAACCAACGATAATTAACGTAAGCACAGTCAGCTCTTAATGCCTCTTCTTTTATGATTTCCCTTGCTTGACGCTTTGTGCCAACAAAAAGAATACGCCCCTTGTTTGCAGCAAGAGTTTTAATAAACGTAAGAGCCTCTTGAAACATAGGTAATGTTTTTTCAAGGTTAACAATATGAATTTTATTTCGATCCCCAAAAATATATGGGGCCATTTTTGGATTCCAGTATCTGGTTTGATGTCCAAAATGAACACCAGCTTCTAACATTTGTCTCATTGTGACAGACATAATTTATCTCCTGAATAAGGGTTATTAACAACATTAAGTTTAAAAATGACTAACAATTAAATAATAATTAGCACCCTTAAATAAACTTAATGGAAAATTTACAACTCGAGCATGATAACATATTTAAACTATAATGAACTCATATGAAAGCCTATTTTAAATGTCAATAACCATCAATGAGATTAATGATATAAAAAGAATGAGAGTGGCTGGGAGACTTGCATCAGAAGTGCTTGACCATATAACACCTTTTGTTAAGCCAACCATAACTACTAATGAGATTGATCAGATATGTCACAAGTATATGGTTGAAGAACAAAAAACTATTCCTGCCCCACTCAATTATGCACCACCCGGTCATAGTCCATACCCAAAATCTATATGTACGTCTGTAAATAATCAAATATGCCATGGGATACCTGGCCCTAAAATCCTAAAAAAAGGTGATATTGTCAACATTGATATTACAGTGATCAAAGATGGCTACCATGGAGATACAAGCCGGATGTTTTATGTAGGTGAGCCCTCAATTCAGGCAAAACGCCTTTGTGAAATCACTTATCAATCAATGTGGATTGGGATAAAAAAAGTTAAATCAGGTGCGTTTTTAGGTGACGTCGGGCATGCCATTCAAACCCATGCAGAATCAAACGGATATAGTGTCGTCAGGGAATTTTGTGGGCATGGCATCGGCAAAGTATTCCATGATGAACCACAAGTGCTTCATTACGGCGAAATTGGCAATGGACTCCAGCTAAAAACAGGGATGATATTTACAATAGAGCCAATGATCAATGCTGGTCTACGAAAAATTAGAATGCTACCAGATGGGTGGACAATAGTAACAAAAGATAGAAGCCTGTCTGCGCAATGGGAACATACCATTCTTGTAACAGATTCATCATATGAGGTACTTACTGTATCAAATGGCACGCCTGAGCCTTTTTTATAATTCATGATAGCCGTAGATATAAATCAAGAAAAAAAAAGGTATCAAACTGAGTTCGATCTCTGTTGTCAGAAATTTCTTCAAGACCACCATAGTTCACGTTTCCTTACAAAGCACTCAAGCCTTGTTGATGGTTTATTAAGGAGAATATGGCTCAAAAATAATCTGACAGACAATATGTCTTTAATAGCAGTTGGAGGCTATGGAAGACAAGAACTATTCCCATTTTCCGATATAGATTTTCTCATTCTTCATAACGATATAATAACAAGTCAAATCGAAAAATTAATTAGTCAATTTATTACTGCATGCTGGGATCTGGGTCTAAAAATTGGACATAGCGTTCGAGACCTATCGGAAGTTAAGAAAGAATTTAATGCTGATATCACTACAGCCACTAATCTTACAGAATCAAGATTAATTTGTGGCTCAAACAAATTATTTGTCAAAATGCAGTCTGTCATTGATAAAACTATATCAATAAAAAAATATTACAAAGAAAAAAATGAAGAACAATTAAGGCGTCACAATAAATATAGAGCCTCAGCATATCAACTAGAACCAAATATCAAAGAAAGTCCTGGCGGACTAAGAGATCTACATATGATTCGATGGATTTCGATAAGTCAAAAAAAAGGGAGTACATTCTATGAAATGTATCAAAATAAAATCATCGATAAAGC
>JBBWVM010000038.1:0-3937 GCA_050256215.1 Methylophilaceae bacterium | reverse complement strand
TGACTTGATTTATCACTGTTTGTGAGTGCACTTTCTCCAACAGGCAAGGGATCAGCCTTCGGTTGTATTTTGGCTGGAGGCTCTGGTGCAGGCTTTGAGGGCTCTGGAATTAATTTTTCAATCTTTTTTGTGGAGACGGTGTTTGATTTTTTTATTACTGCTCTTTTTTCAGGGCTAGATGAAGCATCTATTATGCCTATTACGCTCCCTTGTTTGACTTTGTCTCCTACTTTTATTTTTATTTCTTTAATAATGCCATCTTGGGTAGCTGGGATATCCATAGAAGCCTTATCTGATTCTACTGTAATCAGTGAGTCTTCTTTTGTTATAGCATCACCTGTGTTGACCATTATTTCAATAACATCAACGCTATCAAAATCACCAATATCAGGAATTATAATTTCTTCTGTTGCCATATATGAGCCTTATATTGATACTGGGTTAGGTTTATTTCCGTCTATTTTATATTGCTTGATTGCTTTACTGAGTATAGGCTTTTCAATTTTGCCAGAATCAACCAATGCTTTAAGAGAAGCAATGACAACATAATATCGATCTACCTCAAAAAAGCTCCTGAGTGCTTCTCGGCTATCAGAGCGACCATAACCATCTGTTCCGAGAGAAATAAAGGTATTAGGTAAGAATACAGCAATTTGTTCTGCATAAGACTTCATGTAATCAGTCGATACAATTATAGGGCTTTCTTGGTCTGTTATGGTTTGTTGAATAATTGATTTCTTTTCAGGCTTATCAGGATTAATGAGATTCCAACGTTCCACATCCAAAGCTTCACGTCTTAGCTCTGTAAAGCTTGTTACGCTATAAACGTCTGATCTAATATTAAAATCTTTTTCAAGTAACTTTGCAGCCTCTATAACCTCTCTTAGAATCACACCGCTTCCCATGAGCTGCACCTTGGGTCCTTCATTCTTATTTTTAGATAGTGCATAAATGCCTTGTATAATTCCTTTTTCTACATTTTTGGGCATCTCAGGGTGATGATAATTTTCGTTCATCACTGTAATGTAGTAATAAATATCTTCTTGATTTTGAATCATACGCTCTAAGCCATTTTGAATAATAACGGCAAGCTCATATGAATAGCAGGGATCGTAAGAGACACAATTTGGAATAGTTGCTGAAAGAAGGTGGCTGTGCCCATCTTCATGTTGCAAGCCTTCTCCGTTTAATGTGGTTCGACCCGCTGTCGCTCCCAGCAAAAAACCTCTGGCACGTGAGTCACCAGCAGCCCAAGCAAGATCTCCAATCCGCTGGAAACCGAACATTGAATAAAAGATATAAAAAGGTATCGTTTGGATTCCTGAATTACTATAGGAGGTTGCAGCGGCGATCCATGAGGAAAATGATCCTGCTTCATTAATACCTTCCTCAAGGATTTGTCCATCTTTTTTTTCTTTGTAGAACATTACTTGATCGGAGTCTTGTGGTTCATAAAGTTGACCAACTGAGGAATAAATTCCTAACTGTCTAAACATGCCTTCCATACCAAAAGTTCTTGCCTCATCAGGGACAATTGGAACAATGTATTTGCCTATTTCTTTATCACGAATCAAGGCAGAGAGCATTCTCACAAAAACCATTGTAGTGGATATTTCTCTCTTGCCTGTATCTGTGAGGAGATTTGAGAAAGCAGATAATTTAGGTACTGAAAGAGTATTGCCTTGTTTTCTTCTTGCAGGTAAAAATCCACCTAAAGCTTTTCTTCTATCCATCATGTATTGAATTTCAGGTGAATCTTTTGGTGGTTTGTAAAAGGATAATTTTTCTACTTCTTCATCGCTAATCGGAAGATCAAACCGACTTCTAAAAATCTTAAGGGATTCTATATCCATACTTTTTTGTTGGTGCGTGATATTTTGTCCTTCTCCTGCATCTCCCATACCATAACCCTTAACTGTTTTGGCTAATACGATAGACGGTTGCCCTTGATGGGAAGCGGCTGCCGCATAGGCAGCATAAACTTTGTGCGGATCATGCCCACCTCGATTGAGACGCCAAATATCATTATCTGACATAGCAGCTACTCGTTCTTTTAATTCTGGGTATTTACCAAAAAATTCTTCACGTGTATAAGCGCCACCTTTTGCCTTGTAGTTTTGGTATTCACCATCAACGCATTCTTCCATACGTTTTTTCATCAAACCATCTTTATCCATAGCAAATAGTGGATCCCAATAGGATCCCCAAATGGCTTTTAAAACATTCCATCCTGAACCTCTGAAGTTTGATTCAAGTTCTTGGATGATTTTACCGTTGCCTCGAACGGGGCCATCTAGTCTTTGCAAGTTACAATTAATGACAAAAATGAGATTATCTAATTTTTCACGCGCAGCCAATGAAATTGCGCCTTGTGATTCGGGTTCATCCATCTCACCATCTCCACAAAACACCCAAACCTTTCTATCCGAGGTATCTGCAATGCCTCTGTTATGTAAATATTTAAGATATCGGGCTTGGTATATACCCATGATAGGACCGAGCCCCATTGACACGGTTGGGAATTGCCAAAAGTCGGGCATTAACCAAGGATGTGGGTAACTAGATAAGCCGTTCCCTTTAGTTTCCATTCTAAAATTACTTAATTGGTCTTCATTTATCCTACCTTCTAGGAAAGCTCTCGCGTAGATACCAGGGGATGCATGGCCTTGAAAGTAAACCAAATCTCCACCAAATGAATCATTGGCGGCACGGAAGAAATGATTGAAGCCAACATCATAAAGTGTGGCAGCAGACTGAAAGCTCGCAATATGGCCACCAATACCAGGTGATTTTGTATTGGCTCGCAATACCGTCATAATGGCATTCCATCTTATCAACGCTCTAATTCGTCGCTCAATTCCAGGGTCTCCTGGATGTCTTTGTTGCAGATGAGTCGGTATTGTATTGACGTAGGCTGTTGTTGCATTATAAGGAAGATTAGATCCTGATCGACGAGCCTGATCAATCATCATCTCGATTAGAAAATGGGCGCGCTCAGTACCTCCTGCTTTAATTACAGAGTCCAACGAATCTACCCATTCTTGGGTTTCTTGAATATCAGTGTCTGGAAATGAATCCATATAAGACCTACCTTAGTGAATTTGAGTTAATGTTAATAATTCTTTAACAGTTTAAGTAAATCAATTAGAATTATTTTGATGAATCTAAGTCTGATTAAATGAATCCATAAGGCATAATTTTCAAGGTTTTATTGGATTTGGTCAAGTGTTATTTGGCTCTGCTACATGTTAATATATAGCCCAACTCATTGTTTTTTATATAAAAATTATAAGGTTATTTAATGCAAACAAAAATTGAGAAAATTAGTACAATTCCTAGTGAAAATATGCTTAAAAAAAATAGTCATAACTTATATATTTTTGATGAAAAACAAAAAAAATTTCCATTTCAAGATTTATTAAAGCTTAAATTACGACGTACTGGGAAAAAATTAACTGATCTTAGAAAAATGCCCATAACAGTTGAGACTGAAGGTGGTGGAGTGGTGAGTTGGGTGATGGCTTCGGATCAGCTTGATACATTTCAAATCCATACGCTCTTAAGAAATGGGCTTGCTGTTTTGTTGAATGAGTGCCCTGGTGCTATTTCTGTTATTTTGCAACTAGATAATAAGTTGAAAAATACTTGGGCCGCGGCTGCAACTTATGTTGCTTTATTAAATTCACAAGAACTACCTTCCTTGAAGAAATCAACTAAGAAGCAGAAGTTGAAACATTTAAAATTGTTTGGTGTTAATTCAGATCTTGATTTAACAACAATCGAGGCGGCTGTCACTGGAAATACATTAGCTCGTGAACTCACCATAACTCCTCCCAATCAATTAACTCCGACTCTTTATAGAAACAGAATCAAACAATTAGCCAAAGCCAATAAATGGAAAATTCAAGAATACTCAATGGCGAAATTAAAATCAATG
>JBBWVM010000037.1:0-17468 GCA_050256215.1 Methylophilaceae bacterium | reverse complement strand
TGGGTGCTGGAAACGCTTTTTTTGCTAAAGATTTATTATTGTCAGCTGAACTGAGTGCTATACATATTGATACTTATTATATTCTTGAGATCAGTCAGCACTCCATTAAAAAGCAAAAAACTTTCTTAAAGTCATCATTATCCAGCGATGCTTTTAAAAAAGTTCAATGGATCTCTGAATTACCAGAAAAATTTAAGGGAGTAATATTTGCAAATGAATTTCTTGACGCGCTCCCAATAGATTTGTTTGAGATTAAAGTAGACGGTGTGTATGAGAAGAAAATAACACTAGATAAAAATACTTTAGCTTGGGCATATGCAAAAAATTATTCAGAAGGCTTAAGCAATAAATTTGAACTGCTCGGGAAATTACCTGGATACATATATGAGTATTCAAATGAATTAATATTATGTATTGAAAAAGTTTGTAATTGTCTTGATACAGGCGAAATATTTTTTGTTGACTATGGTTTTGCAATTGATGAATATTTTCATCATGACAGGCATGAAGGTACATTAATGTGTCATTACAAGCATTTTGCTCATACAAATCCTCTTATTTTTTTGGGTTGTCAGGATATTACGACGCATATAAATTTTTCTCAAGTGGCAGATATAGCTATAAAGAATAAAATGGATATTGATGGTTTTACTTCACAAGCGAACTTTTTAATTAATGCGGGCATAATTAACTTATTAAATAAATATGATCCATCCGATATTTTTGAATTTACAAAAAAAACCTCTGCAGTTCATAAATTATTCTCGCCGGCTGAAATGGGTGATTTAATAAAAGTTTTAGGTTTAAGTAAAAATTTAGAAGGTACTTCTAAAGGGTTTAGTAGAAATGATAAATCTTTTCAATTATAAATATTATGAATAAAAAAATAAGGCCTATTCGAAGTTATATTTTGCGTCAAGGGCGCTTAACAAAACACCAAGCTAGAGGCATTGAAGAGCTTTCCCCGAAATTTTCTATTCCCTTTCAAGAAAGTCTTGTAGATTTTGGCCCATTATTTTTAGAAAGTAATAATAAAATTATTTTGGAAATTGGTTTTGGAATGGGCGATGCTACAGCACAAATTGCAAAGCAATTATTTCAGTATAATTTTTTGGCAATAGAAGTTCATTCCCCTGGTGTTGGTAAGCTTTTAAATAAAATTCATGAGCAGGAAATAAGTAATATAAAGATTATTCAGCATGATGCAGTAGAAGTGTTAGATAAAATGATATCAAATGCGAGCTTAGATGGCTTACATATTTTTTTCCCTGATCCATGGCATAAAAAGAGACATAATAAGAGAAGGCTCATTCAAAAGGAATTTTTGGATCTTGTGGCATTAAAGTTAAAGAAGGATGCGTATATCCATATTGCAACTGACTGGGAAGATTATGCATTATGGATCTTGGAGGTATTTGAGGATATACATGAATTTCAAATTAAAAATAAGAATTTAACCCAGAAACCATCATATCGCCCTAATACTAAATACGAGAATCGTGGATTGAGGTTAGGTCATCGAGTTTGGGATATAATTTTTCTTAGGAGATAACCATTTTTGGATAATATTATCCGCCTCTTTCACCCCTTGTTTTTTCAAGCTTGAAAATAATTGTGCTGAACATGGAGTTTGATAAAAATCCCCCCAATTTGTTTTTATTTGATTTTCAATTGTTTTAAGTGTTCTTATTGCAGTGTCTTTTGAAAGTTTGTCACTTTTTGTAAGTAATAGATGTATGGGTTTTTGGCGAGGAGCAAACCAATCTAGCATTTTAATGTCGAGCTCTGTGAGCGCGCGACGTATATCAATAACAATTATTAACCCAATCAAACTGTTTCTTTCTTGAAGGTAGCGAGGTAGTATTTTTTGCCAATGTGTTTTTATAGCCGAGGGAACTTTAGCGAAACCATACCCTGGTAAATCAACCAAAGATTTATCTTTCCCGATACTAAAAAAATTGATTAATTGTGTTCTCCCTGGCTGTTTACTAACATAAGCAAGTCTATTCTGTTTGCAGAGTGTATTAATTGCACTTGATTTACCAGCATTTGATCTGCCAGCAAAAGCAATTTCAAATCCTTCATCCTTTGGAAGTTCATTGAAATGATTTGCTGAAATAATAAAAGAAGCTTTTTGTAAAAGAGACATACTTGGTATTTTACTTGAGTTAATGCTATCGCGTTCTAACTATTTTGGTTAAAATGTTTCGATGCACAGTGACTTAATATGGAAAATATATGTTTAAATTAGTTCAATTTGTTGGCGTATTTTTGTTAATTCTCTGTTTTTCTTTATCTGCTCAGACTATCTTAACTGAAAAACAACTGATTTCAGTTAAGAAAATTGTTAAAGGGGTGTGTGTTGCTTGTCATTCCGTAGATGGCAATAGTGTAATTACAGCCAATCCAAAAATTGCAAATCAACATTCAGCTTATTTAGCTAAACAATTAATTAATTTTAAAGTTAACATTAGAAAGAATGTGATTATGGCTGGTATGGTATCTAATTTAAGTTCTGAAGATATTAGTAATTTAAGTATATATTTTTCTGAACAATCGCTTGTTTTATCTAAAGCCAAGGAAAATGGTAAAGGGTCTTTAGGAGAAAAGATTTTTCGTTCTGGTATAAAAAATAAAGGTGTTCCGGCCTGTGCAAGTTGTCATGGACCTGCGGGACATGGCATTCCTGATTTGTACCCAAGGCTTAATGCACAGCATGCTGAGTATACGACTGCACAGTTAAATTTGTTTAGGCTAGAAGAGCGACCAGGCTTAATGATGCAAATAATTGCACAGAAATTAACCGAGAAAGAAATGATTGCTGTTTCAGATTACATTCAAGGATTAAGATGAGACTATATAAACTCTTCCTGAAAGGACTTAGCTTTTTTGTAAATAGATTAAACGATTTAGAAAATTTAATTTATTAAAGTTTAGTTTATTTTATAAAAAAAGATCTTGCAAAAATCCACTAAAAATTTTAAAAGTTTTATTTATTTATTAAGCACGATGCGCTTTGCAATTATGATGCTTTCTTTCATAGGTATTGCATCTATTATCGGCACTGTTCTTAAACAAAATGAACCTTATGAAAATTACATCATTAAATTTGGCCAGTTTTGGTTTGATATATTTGAAATTATTGGTTTATACAATATTTATCAGGCTTTTTGGTTTTTACTTATTTTAATTTTTTTAGTTATTTCAACGTCGCTTTGTTTATCTCGAAATACCCCAACAATTCTGAAAGGGTACAGGAGATTTCAAGATGGTATTCAAGAAAAATCGTTACTTGCTTTTAAGCATAACTATAACATTTCGTATGATAAATTTGATGTCGATAAAGTAGAAAAACTATTAGCTAAAAATAAATTTAAATTCAAGAAAAAGACAATGAGCAATGGAGATGAGTTAATTGTTGCTAAGAAGGGAGACTTTCAAAAGCTTGGTTACATTTTTACTCACTTAGCGATTATTGTGATTAGTGTAGGAGGGCTCTTGGATGGAAATTTTGGATTTAAAATTCAGGAATTACTGGGCATTAAGAATATTATTCTGGTAGATATGCCATTAAATAAAATTCCCAATAATAATCGCCTTCAAGAATCAAATTTTTCTTATCGGGCACAAATGCTCATTGCAGAAGGAGAGAAGCAGGAAGTGGCAGTTTTAAGGGTTAAAGAAGGTTATCTGATTCAAGAATTACCTTTTACGGTTACCCTTAAGGATTTTCGTATTAAGCATTATTCAACGGGGCAACCTAAATCATTTGAAAGTGACTTGGTAGTTAGAAATAAAAAAACAGGAGTGTCTGTTAGTAGAACTATTAGTGTAAACAAACCTCTTACAGTTGAAGGTATTACGATATATCAATCAGATTTTCAAGATGGAGGGTCAAAGCTTGATTTGCTTGTCTGGAATTTACACACAAATGAACCAGCCCTTACTATGGCATCTGAGGTATTTAAAAAAAATCAGTTGGTTTATGAGCATCAAAAATATACTATTGAATTTGAAGATTTTAGATTATTTAATATTCTCGAAATAGGAAAAAGAGAGCAACAGAAACCAACAAATGTAGGGCCTAGTTTTAGATATAAAATTAGAAATGATTCGGGTCAGGCTATTGAGTACCAAACATATCAATATCCTATGTTGGTAGATGAATCTTCTTTTTTTATGAGTGGTATGCGAAATACACCTCAAGAAGAATTTAGATATTTAAAGATTCCTGCTGACAGTAATTATGAGCTAAAAGGATTTATTACTCTTAAGTCTTTAATGACATCACCAAGAAAAATTAACGATGCAATTAATAAAGTAATAAAGAAATCTTTTCTTTCACAAAATCAGGATAGCCACATCTTTAAAGTAAGTGTGACTAAAATCGTAGATAATTTTTTGAAGGGTGGCTATAATCAGATTGCCAAATTAATTAATGAGGGCATTCCGTTTGAAAGTCAGGAGGAGGCTGCTAATAGTTATATAAAAATTATTTTTTTAGTGACCCAAGAAGTAATTCAGGCTTATCAGCTTGATCATCCTGATGATGATTTATTCTTGTTTGATGATCTTTCAATATTTATTCAGAACGCATTAAATGCTTATAGCGATAGTTTCTTTTACGGCACCCCAGTTTTTTTTGAGTTAAAAGATTATGAGCATATTCAGGCTAGTGGACTACAGTTAACTAAGTCACCTGGACAGGTCTGGGTTTATATCGGCTCATTGATGTTAGTTATTGGAATTTTTTGTATGATTTATATTCAGGAAGTGCGTTTATGGATTTTAAGGAAAAAACACACAAAAGGCTTAATTATTTCTCTCACAACCAATAGACATCATCATGAATTTGATCAGTATGCTATAAACCTAAAAGATAAAATTAAACGAACTTTAAGTTGATAAGGAGATGAAATGGTTAATAGAGGTATAGATAAATTTTTAACTTATGGATTAGGTCCGATATTAATTATTCTATCTATTTCCATAATTTTGAAATTTCATAATTATATGGATTATTATGAAATTGCAATTTTGATTGGTTCGGCCATTGGCTTTGCTTGGTTAGGTAAAGCATGGGCAAACTTTCGTCGGTTATTCATTTCAGTTTTGGGACTAAGTTTTTTATCTATTTTTATTTATCAAGGCAATTTATCACAAGCAGAAACTAGTTTCTTTTTAAAATACTTTCTTTCGAGTCAGGCTGCAATTATGTGGATGAGTGCTTTATATCCATTGAGCCTAATAATTTATTGGGTTTCTTTATTTAGTAAGCAATCTTTTTTTGGGAGTTTGGCGTCAAGATTGACTTGGATTGCGACTATGATGGGATTTATTGGTTTATTAGTTCGCTGGTTTGAGTCATATTTGATTAGCATTGATATAGGCCATATACCAATCAGTAATTTATATGAAGTATTTATCCTTTTTTGTTTAATTACATCATTATTATATCTTCACTACGAACAGAAAATGAATACTAAAAAAATGGGTCCTTTTGTTTTGATTATTATTTCTGCAGCAGTAGGATTTATTCTTTGGTATACCTTTTCTAAGGGTGCTGATGAAATTCAACCGTTAGTGCCTGCTCTTCAGTCTTATTGGATGAAAATTCATGTTCCTGCTAATTTTATTGGATACGGTGCTTTCTCTATTGCCGCAATGATTTCAGTTGCCTATCTTTTAGCTGATAAAGGCATTTTAAAAAGTCAATTACCTGAGATGGCTATTTTAGAGGACATGACCTATAAAGCGGTTGCTATTGGATTTATCTTTTTTACCATCGCTACAATTCTGGGTGCTATTTGGGCTGCAGAGGCTTGGGGAGGGTATTGGTCTTGGGACCCTAAAGAGACCTGGGCTCTTATTGTCTGGTTAAATTATGCTGCATGGCTTCATTTAAGACTAATCAAAGGGCTTAGAGGTAATATACTTGCATGGTGGTCAGTTATAGGATTATTAATTACTACATTTGCCTTTCTTGGGGTGAATTTATTTTTATCTGGACTTCATTCTTATGGCGAGTTATAAGTTGCAATGTCAATTAATCTAAAGTACGATTTGTGTAAATTCATCTAAGTTTAGTGTTATGTCTAATAATCTAATTTCTATTGAAAATCTTTCTTTTGGGTATGATAAAAATTTAATCCATAAAGATATCAATATGCAATTTACCAGAGGAAAAGTATCCGCAATCATGGGAGCAAGCGGATGTGGAAAGACTACAATCCTTAAGCTAATTGGAGGGCAATTAGCTCCAAATGCAGGTCGTGTTGTAGTTGAAGGTCGAGTAGTTCACGAACAAAACAGAAAAGGGATTTATCAATTAAGACGTAAGATGGGGATGCTGTTTCAGCACGGTGCGTTATTTACTGATTTATCCGTTTATGAAAATGTTGCTTTTCCAATGAGAGAGCATACAAATTTATCTGAGAATATAATTAGGGATCTTGTTCTACTTAAGCTTAATGCAGTGGGGTTACGAGGGGCGCATAGTAGGATGCCCACAGAGTTGTCAGGCGGAATGGCAAGAAGAGTGGCGCTAGCCCGCGCAGTTGCACTTGATCCAGACATTATTATGTATGACGAGCCTTTTGCGGGTTTAGATCCAATTTCAATGGCAGTTATTTGTGATTTGATCAGAACTTTAAATGATGCTCTCGGAGCTACTTCAATTATAGTGACTCATGATGTGGCTGAAACTTTCTTATTTGCTGATTATATTTATTTTGTAGCTGATGGAGTAGTTGCAGCGGAGGGACCGCCCAAGAAACTTTTAGCTTCCAAACTTCCTTTTGTTAGACAATTTATTCATTCTGAAAAAGACGGTCCTGTGCCCTTTCATGTTAAAGCGCCAAATTATCGTTCCGATTTAGCTTTATAGACAATATATTATGAACAATTTATTAAATTTTTTTGAACGTCTTGGGTATGCATTCAGGGGTCGAATGATTCGGCTGGGGGCAGGTACAAGATTATTTTTTTTAATACTAATATATTCTGTTGATAGCTTTAAGCGTATTCATTTAATTATTAAAGAAATTTATTTTACTGGTGTTCTTTCTTTAGTGATTATTGTTGTTTCTGCTTTTTTTGTTGGCATGGTATTAGGATTACAAGGTTACTATACGCTTGAAAAATACGGTTCATCTGAAGCTATAGGAGTTCTTGTGGCTTTGGCTTTAGTGAGAGAGCTCGGTCCTGTTGTAACTGCACTTTTATTTGCTGGAAGAGCAGGAACTGCTATCACTGCTGAAATTGGATTAATGAAAGCAACTGAACAGTTATCTGCAATGGAAATGATGGCTGTAAGTCCTGTTGCTAGAATAATTGCACCACGTTTTTGGGCGGGAATAATTAGCATGCCTATTTTAGCTTCTATTTTTTCTATGGTTGGTGTGTTGGGAGGCTATCTTATAGCGGTTCCTATCATTGGGGTTGATGATGGTGCTTTTTGGTCCCAGATGCAAGCGAATGTTGATTTCAGTAATGATATCGTTGATGGTGTAATTAAAAGTATTGTTTTTGGCTTTGCTTGCACAATGATTGCTTTATTTGAGGGGTTTGATGCACCGCCTACCGCTGAAGGCGTGAGCCATGCGACAACAAGAACTGTTGTAATTTCTTCATTGGCAGTGTTAGGGTTAGATTTTGTACTTACTTCATTTATGTTTGTTTGAAAATAGAAGAAAATATAGGAAAATAGATTATGAATAAAATTAAATTGGATGTTTGGGTAGGGATATTTGTTGCTATTGGCATTGTAGCTCTGTTTGGACTTGCTACAAAGGTAGGTAATCTTACATCCAATAATATAAAAAATACTTATTCAATTAATGCTTATTTTGAAAATATAGGAGGATTGAAACCGAGGGCTCCTGTTAAAAGTGCCGGTGTGGTAGTGGGTAGGGTGCAATCAATTATATTTGACACCGAAGCCTATCATGCTGTTGTGAACATCAATATTGATGGGCGCTATGTTTTTCCTAAAGATACTTTTGCAAATATTTATACTGCGGGGTTATTGGGTGAACAATACATTGCATTAGAGGCGGGGGGTGATCTAGAAAATTTGGCTCCAGGTGATAGAATAACTCAAACTCAAGATGCTGTAGTGCTAGAAAAGCTTATCAGTCAGTTTTTATATAACAGCGCTTCGGAAGGGGGGAAGTAGGTTGAATTTTAAAAATTGGTTATTGGCCTTAATGATGTTGGTAATATCATCGTTAGCATTTGCTGAATTATCACCAGATACTTTGGTGAGAAAAATGACAGATGATGTAATTTATGATCTTAAAAAAAATAAAGATACACAATCGGGAGATCGTAAAAAAATACATTATCAATTAATAGAAAAAAAAATATTACCAAATTTTGATTTTGTACGAATTAGTCGTTTAGTACTGGGTAAGCATTGGAGGTCAATGTCAGATGCTCAAAAAAATCAATTTACTATTGAATTTAAATATCTTTTAATAAGAACGTATTCAATTGCATTGTCAAAATATACTAACCAAACTATTGTGTTCAAGCCATTAAGAAAGAAAGATTCAGCTAAGATAGTTACTGTTAAAACCAATATTATTCAGAATGGATCGCAACCTATTGCTGTGAATTATGTATTATCAAATAGCACTGGTCATTGGTTGATTTTTGATATTGTGATCGAACATGTAAGTTTGATTACTAATTATCGCAGTCAGTTTTCTGAAGAAATTAGGAAAAGTAGTGTTGATAAGTTGTTACAAAAATTAGTTAAAAAGAATAATGCAAACAATTGAATTAGAAAATAATATTTGGATGTTAAAAGGCCCTATAACATTTGATAAAATCCCCACTTTAATTAAATTAATTAATAATTATCAATGGAAAAAATCAATGATTGTGGATCTGTCTAGGGTTGAGGATGTGGATACTTCATTGTTGGGAATATTGTTTGAATGGAAAAGACAAGCAAAAAAAAATGGATATTTTTTGGATATTAAATCCCCCCCGGAAAACTTAATAAAGCTTGCTAAGCTTTATGGGGTGGAGGAGTTTATTGTAAAATCGCATTAGAGCATACCTAGCTCTTCACTAAGTAATTATTATTTATTCGGATTTCATGAAAAAAGCCATAGTATTTAAAAATGTAAAAAAAAATTTTCGTCAACTTAAAGCAATTGACAACGTTTCTTTGTCTGTGGAAGAGGGAGAATTTTTTGGACTTCTTGGGCCTAATGGCGCTGGGAAATCAACATTGATTAATATGTTAGCAGGGTTAGTTAAGCCGTCTTCTGGATTAATTTCTGTAATGGGGTTTGATGTATCAAAAGATTATCAGAATGCCCGACATTCTGTTGGGATTGTTCCACAGGAGCTTGTTTTTGATCCTTTTTTTAATGTCAGAGAGATGTTGCGTTTCCAGGCTGGATATTTTGGCAAGGGGAAAAGTAATAACGCTTGGATTGATGAGGTGATTGAGCGTTTAGATCTTGTGGATAAGGTATCTACTAATATGAGACAGCTTTCAGGAGGTATGAAAAGAAGAGCTTTAATCGCTCAAGCTCTAGTCCATCGCCCCCCAGTAATTGTTTTAGATGAGCCAACTGCAGGGGTTGATGTTGAATTAAGACAAAGGTTGTGGGATTTTATTAAAGAGTTGAATCGGGAAGGGCACACTATTGTTTTAACTACTCATTACCTAGAGGAAGCATAAGCATTATGTAATCGAATTGCTATGCTAAGGAGTGGGAAGGTGGTTGCGCTGGATACAACAAAGAATTTACTTAAAGAATTTTCTGCTAAGAATTTAAGGCTTCGGTTAGATATGAAAAAGTCTAAAAAAATGCCTACTTTTATTGAGAATATCATTTATGAAGTTGATGGAGATTTGTATACTTTTAAGTTAAAAAAAATATCAGAGATAACCATTATTATTGAAAAACTGCGTGAGTTGAATATTGAGATATTAGATATGGAAACCATTGATTCTGATTTAGAAAATGTTTTCTTAAAATTAACTGGAAAAAAAATTTAGATGAATAGTTTTGAATCACAAATGTTAGGTATGTGGACACTTCTAAAGAAAGAATTACTGAGATTTTGGCGCGTCGTTTTTCAAACTGTAGCCGCTCCTGTTATTTCTGGAATATTATATTTGGTTATTTTTTCTCATGTCTTAGGTAGTCGTATAGAAGTTTATGAGAATGTGTCTTATATTTCATTTTTGATTCCAGGTCTTATTATGATGTCATTATTGCAAAATGCTTTTGCAAATAGCTCATCAAGCTTAATTCAATCAAAAGTTATGGGGAATATCGTTTTTTTATTATTAACTCCACTAAGCTATCTTCAGTTATTTATTGCATTCTTAGTTGCATCAATTGTTAGAGGGATATTTGTGGGGGGGTGCATATATTTGCTAGCAATTATATATATTGACTTACCTATTCAGCATCCCTGGATGGTATTAATTTTTGCATTGTTGGGAGGAGGGCTTTTGGGTACGTTTGGAATTATTGCTGGAATATGGGCAGAACGTTTTGATCAAATGGCAGCATTTAGTAATTTTATAATTATGCCTTTGTCTTTTTTATCAGGAGTTTTTTATTCTATACATTCTTTGCCACCGGTTTGGCAAACGATATCCCATTTAAACCCTTTTTTCTATATGATTGATGGTTTTAGATATGGATTTTTTGGTCAGTCAGATATTTCCCCTTATTTTAGCTTGAGCATAGTAACCTTGTTTTTTATTATTTTGGCTTTTATTACTATCAGAATGTTAAAATCTGGCTACAAATTAAGGAATTAAATGTTAAGCCCAAGTGAAATAGAAACTATTATTAATAAAAATTTAGATTGCCTATTTATTGAGATTAAAGGGGACGATGGAACACATTTTGAAGCGATTATTGTTAGCGATTCTTTCGTAAATCAATCTATGATTAAGCAACATCAGTTAGTATATAAAGCACTAGGAGAGATGATGAAGCAAGAAATACATGCTTTATCAATTAAAACATATACACCTGAGCAATGGAAAGAATTTCATTAAACATAAAGGATAAGATATGACAGTAAATACAAAAATTAAACAATTGGTGGAGCAAAACGAAGTTCTCCTCTTTATGAAAGGTAGCCCAAAGTTTCCTCAGTGTGGATTTTCAAGTTTAGCTTGTCAAATTCTAGAGGCAACAGAATGTTCTTATCAAACTGTAGATGTATTACAAGATCCTGAAATCAGAGAAGGCATTAAGGTTTATTCTAATTGGCCAACAATTCCTCAGTTATATATTAAGGGCGAATTCATTGGTGGAACGGACATTATGCGTGAAATGCATGACTCAGGTGAGTTAACTAAAATTATATCTCAAGCATAGCTTGAATAAATTGATTATTCATGGTGGGAATGAATTAAAAGGCGAAGTAAATATTTCTGGCGCTAAAAATGCTGCACTCCCCATTCTGATATCCTCTTTATTAACTGCAGATGAGTTGAAGTTGGAAGGTGTACCTAATCTACGTGACATTAAAACTACTTTAAGATTATTAAAGGTGTTTGGTGTTGAAATTATTAGTTGTGATTCGAGTGTACGTCTCAGAGCAAAAGATATTAGCCAATTTGATGCTCCTTATGATTTGATTAAAACCATGAGGGCATCTATTTTGGTATTAGGCCCACTATTAACAAGGTTTGGTCAAGCACGAGTTTCTCTCCCTGGGGGGTGTGCTATCGGTTCAAGACCAGTTGATATTCATATTAAGGGATTGGAGGCAATGGGAGCTAAGATCAGCATTGATCAGGGCTATATAAATGCATCAACTGAGCATTTACCTGGAAAAAAATTAATTGGCTGCAAGATATTTATGGACCAAGTAACGGTAGGCGGCACTGAAAATCTAATGATGGCTGCTGTTTTGGCGACAGGAGAAACAATATTAGAAAATGCAGCAGAAGAGCCAGAAATCGTTGATCTAGGAAAATGTCTTATTAAAATGGGAGCATTGATAGAAGGTCTAGGAACTAATACGATTAGCATAAAAGGTGTCCATTCATTGATTGGTGCTGAGCATCGCATTATGTTTGATCGAATTGAAGCTGGTACTTATATGGTGGCTGTAGCAATGACAGGTGGTGAAGTTAAGTGTAATAATATTCAACCAAAAAAAATGGAAGCTATAATTCAAAAATTAAAAGAAACTGGTGTGGAGATTGTTGAAAGGGATAATTCTGTTGTAATAAAAAGTAATAAAAAACTTAATAGCGTTAATATTCGAACAGCACCCTATCCAGCCTTTCCTACCGATATGCAGGCACAATTTATGGCGCTTAATATTATTGCTGATGGCGTTAGTGAGGTCACTGAAACAATTTTTGAGAATAGGTTTATGCATGTACAAGAACTAATAAGAATGGGAGCAGATATTGATATTAGGCACAATACAGCCATCATAAAAGGAAGTAAGGTCTTGCAAGGAGCCAATGTTATGGCAACTGATTTGAGGGCATCAGCATCACTTATTTTAGCTGGATTAGTAGCTACAGGCACAACTGTTGTTGATAGAATTTATCATTTGGATAGAGGGTATGAAAATTTGGAGAAAAAATTTAATCAAATTGGAGCTCGTATTGAGAGGGTTCAATAAATGATTACTATTGCCTTATCAAAAGGTAGAATTTTTTTAGAAACGATGCCAATTCTTAACGGGGCAGGAATTTTTTGTAAAGAAGATCCTGAAACTTCTCGTAAATTGGTTCTAAAAACTAATAATGAAGAGGTGCAACTTATTATAGTGCGAGCTTCTGATGTGCCCACTTATGTGGAATGGGGTGGTGCAGATTTGGGAATTGCTGGAAAGGATGTGTTGGATGAATATCAAAGCGAGGGGCTATACCAGCCTTTAGATCTTGGTATTGGTAAATGTAAAATGATGGTAGCTGCTCAACAAAATTTTGATTATCAAAAAAGCATAAAAAAAAGAACAAGACTAAAAGTAGCTACGAAATACGTTAATGCTGCAAGGCGGTATTTTTTACAAAAAAGTATTCATATAGATCTTATTAAATTATATGGTTCGATGGAACTTGCTCCAATAGTAGGGTTGTCTGATGTTATTGTGGATTTAGTAAGCTCGGGTAAAACTTTAGAGGCAAATAATCTAGTGCCAATTGAAGAGATTGGAGAAATAACTTCGAGATTGATAGTTAATAAAGCATCGTTAAAAATTAATAGAGAAGTGCTTCAGCCAATGATTGATAAATTTTCGAATGCAGTAATTAAGATAAATGGTAAATATTAAAAAATTAAAATCAACCGATAATAATTTTTATAATGATCTTGAAAATTTATTAGCTTTTGACGATGAAAATAATGATGAAATTATCCAGACGACAACTAAGATAATTAATCAAGTCAAAAACTCTGGCGATCAGGCTCTTTTAGAGTTTACAAATAAATTTGATCGAGTTAGCTGTAATGCTGTTTCAGATTTGGAAATTAGTCAAAATGAATTAACTCAGGCATTAAATAATATTTCACAGGAAACTAAACATTGCCTTGAAATTGCTGCACAAAGAATTCGTGAATATCATATAAAGCAAAAAGCTGAATCTTGGTCATATTCTGATAAACAAGGATCTTCGTACGGTCAAAAAATTTCACCTTTAGATCGAGTTGGGCTGTATGTGCCTGGTGGAAAGGCAGCATACCCATCTTCTGTTTTAATGAATGCTATTCCCGCGAAGGTTGCAGGCGTAAAAGATTTAATTATGGTAGTCCCTACTCCTGATGGCGAAAAAAATGATTTAGTTTTGGCTGCTGCTAAGATTGCGCAAGTAAATAAAATTTATGCTATAGGTGGAGCGCAAGCGATTGCTGCATTGGCTTATGGGACTCAAACAATTCCAAAGGTTGATAAAATTGTAGGTCCTGGAAATGCATATGTAGCAGAAGCCAAACGAAAAGTATTTGGAACAGTAGGAATAGATATGATTGCTGGACCATCCGAAATTTTAATTATTTGTGATGGAAAAACTGATCCTGACTGGATTGCCATGGATCTTTTTTCTCAGGCTGAACATGATGAGTTATCTCAATCTATTCTGATATCAACGGATGAACAATTCCTAAATCTGGTTATGAGTAGCATCCAACGATTAATTAATGATATGCCCAGAAAGGATGTAATTATTACTTCGCTTAAAAACAGAGGTATTTTTATTTATTCTAAGGATTTAGATGAGGCTGCTTTAATATCAAATTTTGTAGCACCTGAACATTTAGAACTTTCAGTAGAAGATCCAGAAAAATTATTAAAAGGCATTGATCATGCAGGGGCTATATTTATGGGAAGAAACACTTGCGAAGCCGTAGGTGATTATTGCGCTGGGCCTAATCATGTTTTGCCTACATCTCGAACAGCAAGATTTTCTTCGCCATTGGGAGTTTATGACTTTCAGAAAAGATCTAGCTTAATATTCTTGACTCCAGAAACAGCAAGTGATTTGGGTAAGATTGCTTCAGTTCTAGCTCACGGTGAAGGCTTACATGCGCATGCAAGTTCAGCAAAATATAGAATTATAAAAAAACAAAAATTGGAAAATGAATAAGAATAAATATTGGAGTGATCTAGTTTATCAAGTTACTCCATATACTCCTGGGGAGCAACCAAAAGATCGTTTATTATTAAAACTCAATACAAATGAAAATCCTTATGGTCCAAGTCCGTTGGTTATTGATGCAATTAAAAATGTTACTGGGGACAATCTACGATTGTACCCCGATCCCGAAAGTAATTTATTAAAGCAAGCGCTAGCTGATTATTATGATATTCCTAAGTCATTTGTATTTGTGGGAAATGGTTCGGATGAAGTTCTTGCATTCATATTTCAATCACTTCTAAAGAAAAATTTACCTATTTTATTTCCAGATATTACTTATAGTTTCTATCCCACATATTGTAGCCTCTACGGAATTCAATATGACACTATATCTTTAGATAAGAATTTTAATATTAATTTGGACGACTATCTATATGAAAATGGTGGTGTAATTTTTCCAAATCCTAATTCACCAACTGCTATTCCAAAATCATTATTTGATATCGAACAATTCTTAAAAAGAAATCAAAATAGTGTTGTGGTTATTGATGAGGCTTATGTAGATTTTGGAGCTGAATCGGCTGTAAAATTAATTAAAAAATATGATAATTTAGTTATCACTCAATCTTTCTCAAAATCAAGATCATTAGCTGGACTAAGGTTAGGTTGTGCTTTGGCTCATGAGGAACTGATTCAGGCTTTAGTTCGCGTTAAGGATAGCTTTAATTCTTATTCACTAGATAGATTAGGCCAAGAAGCTGGTATTGCAGCAATTAAGGATAGTAGTTATTTTCTTAAAACGAGAAATGCAATTATTGAGGCCAGAGAATTTTTAATGCAGGAATTGAGTAAGATGAATTTTAAAATACTTCCATCTGCAGCTAATTTTATATTTACTAAACATAATAAAGTAGATGCTGAGGAACTTTTTAATAAGTTAAGGGATGTTGGTATTTTAGTTCGCCACTTTAATAAACCAAAAAGAATTACTCGGTATTTAAGAATCACTATCGGAACTACGGAAGAGATGAAGCAATTGGTCTTAGTTTTGAAAAAAATATTAGAATAAACAAAATATCAGCATATTCATTCATTTCGCTATAGGTTAGAATACATAACCATAAGATTAATTAAGAAATTACTATATATGACTCGCTCAGCAAAAATCACAAGAAAAACTCTAGAAACTGATATTTTCGTAGAAATTAATATTGATGGAAAGGGAGTATCTGAACTAAATTCCGGTATTGGCTTTCTGGATCATATGCTCGAGCAAATTTCTCGTCATGGCTTGTTTGATTTGATTGTCAAGGCTGAAGGAGACTTACATATTGATGCGCATCATACCGTTGAAGATATTGGTATCACTTTAGGTCAGGCCTTTACTAAGGCGATTGGAGATAGATCGGGTATTCGTCGTTATGGACATGCTTACGTTCCTCTTGATGAAGCATTATCAAGAGTAGTGCTTGATATTTCTGGAAGACCAGGGCTAGAATTTAGCGCAGAGTTCTCTAGAGCAAGAATAGGTGAGTTTGATGTTGATCTTGTTCATGAGTTTTTTCAGGGCTTTGTTAATCATGCAAATATTACTTTGCATATTGATAATCTGAAGGGTGAAAATGCCCATCATCAGTCTGAAACAATCTTTAAGGCCTTTGGAAGGGCTCTTAGAGTCGCGGTAGAGCAAGATGATAAAATTAAAGGCATAACGCCCTCAACTAAAGGTTCACTTTAAACCGTTCACATTAGATTTAATTTATGATTGCAATCGTTGACTATGGAATGGGTAACTTAAAATCAGTTCTTAATGCTTTTAAGTTTATATCTCCACAAACTAAATCAATTATTACAAGTGACCCTGACGCTATTTTACGGTCAGATAAGGTAGTGTTTCCTGGACAAGGAGCCATGCCAGATTGTATTCGAGAGTTGGAAGAGAGGGGTCTTAGGCAAGCCGTGATTGAAGCTGCAAAACAAAAGCCTTTTTTAGGCATCTGTATAGGCCTTCAAATGTTATTTGACGTAAGTGAGGAAGGGGATGTTAATGGCTTAGGTTTAATACCGGGAAGGGTAAAACGATTTCAATCAAATAAATCCGAAAGAATTAAAATTCCCCATATGGGCTGGAATAATGTGAGTCAATTTCATTCCCATCCTATGTGGGAAAATATAGAATCTAATAATAGATTTTATTTTGTTCATAGTTATTATGTTGAAGTTAAAAATAAGGATTTGGTAATGGGAGTTACGCATCATGGGCATGATTTTACTTGCGCTATTGCGCAAGAAAATATTTTTGCTGTGCAATTTCATCCAGAAAAGAGTGCCGAATCAGGTTTACAATTATTGAAAAATTTTATCTCATGGAGCATTTAGTTTTATATTATGTTAATTATTCCGGCAATTGATCTTAAAGAAGGAAAGTGTGTTCGTCTTAAGCAAGGTTTAATGAGTGAATCAACTATTTTTTCAGAAAATCCAGCTGAGATGGCTAGAAAATGGGTTGGTTTAGGTGCAAAAAAATTACATTTAGTTGATCTGGATGGTGCTTTTGTTGGAAAACCTGTCAACGAAAATGCTATTAAATCGATTGTTAACGAAGTTAGTCAGGAAATACCAATCCAGCTAGGTGGTGGTATTAGAAATTTAGATACTGTTGAACAATTTTTAAATAGTGGAGTCGATTCAATTATTATTGGTACTGCGGCAGTTACTCATCCTGGATTTCTACATGAGGCTTGTTATGCATTTCCAGGTCAAATTATTGTAGGGTTAGATGCTAAGAATGGTGATGTAGCCATTAATGGTTGGTCAAAACTCACCGGGCATAATGTGATTGAATTAGCGAAAAAGTTTGAAGAATACGGAGTAGAATCAA
>JBBWVM010000036.1:0-12757 GCA_050256215.1 Methylophilaceae bacterium | reverse complement strand
TACTAAGATTTATCGCCAAAATCATAATAAAATACAATTGTTTGAAGGTGTAAAGTTAGGTATTAATGAACTTAAAAGACAAGGCTATCTATTAAGCATAGCTACTGGAAGCAGTAGGCGCAGTTTAGATAAGACTCTCTTAGAGACATCAATAAAAAATTGTTTTAGTTCAACAAAGACAATAGACGAATGCCTTTCTAAGCCTCACCCGCAAATGATTTTGGAAATACTAGATAGTTTGATGATAGAACCAGAAAGGACTTTAATGGTTGGAGATTCAGGTTATGACCTTCAAATGGCTATGAATGCAAAAGTTTCTTCATTGGCAGTTACTTATGGGTCACACGTAAAGGATCAATTGGAGGGCTATAATACGTTAGATTATATGGATAGTCCGTATGAAGTTTTTGAATGGATTGGTAGATATGGATAATTCTATTATTATTAAAAAAAATGATTTTTTAGAAGAAATATCAACAATTAAATTTACTATTGAGCTACAAGGGGTCCCGATGGAGGGCTTTGTTGTATCATATAATGGAAATTATTATGCTTATATGAATAAATGTAAGCATCTAAATGTAGAATTAGACTGGCAGCCTAATGAATTTTTTGAAGAAAAAAAGAAATTTATAATATGCGCTACTCATGGAGCTTTATATAAGCCTGACACAGGGGAGTGTATTGCTGGCCCTTGTTTGGGAGCTTACTTGAAGGCTTTGAAAATTACAGAAACTGAAAGTATATTAAAAATATTAGCTTAAGGAAAAAAATGACTGAAAA
The DNA here is from genome assembly GCA_050256215.1 of Methylophilaceae bacterium. GTDB lineage: Bacteria > Pseudomonadota > Gammaproteobacteria > Burkholderiales > Methylophilaceae > BACL14. The sequence goes on along the minus strand of JBBWVM010000036.1, from coordinate 11,974 downwards.
AAAAGATGATAATTGGGAACAAAAAACAATAGAAAAAATTGCAATGAGTGCCATTGCAGAGCAAAAAAGATCAAGGCGTTGGGGTATTTTATTTAAACTTCTTACGTTGCTTTATTTAGGAATTATTTTGTTTTCTATTATAGCTTCAACAAATAAGAATCTAATTAGAGGTGGAGATTTTACAGCTCTAATTAATATCAATGGTTTAATCGGTAGTAATTTAGCAGTTACTGCTGAAGACGTTATTGGTAGCCTTGAAGATGCTTATAATGCTCCTGGAGTTAAAGCAATTATATTATCAATCAATAGTCCAGGTGGAAGCCCAGTCCAAGCAGGAATGATTAATGACGAAATCCTGAGGTACAAAGATCTGTATCCAGAAATACCTGTTTATGCGGTAGTTGAAGATATATGTGCCTCGGGCGGTTATTACATTGCAGTTGCTGCCGATCAAATTTTTGTTAATAAGGCTAGTATTGTTGGTTCAATAGGTGTGCGTATGGATGGCTTTGGTTTTGAGGAAGCGATACAGAAATTAGGAATTGAGAGAAGATTAATGATAGCGGGGGAAAATAAGGGGATTATGGATCCTTTTTTACCTATAAGCCCAGAACAAAACAATTTTGTTCAAGAGCTGTTAAGTGAAATTCATGAACAATTTATTGCTGTTGTTAAGCAAGGGCGGGGCAATAAATTATCATCAGACCCAGTGATCTTTTCAGGCTTATTTTGGAATGGAGCATCTGCAATTAATCTTGGCTTAGCAGACCATTTTGGAAGCGTAGATTACGTCGTTAGAGAAGTAGTAGGGCATAAAGAAGTGGTAGACTTTACCCATTACGATTCATTTTCTGAACGATTTGCTGAAAAAATTGGGGCAGGAATTGGTTTATCTATAGGGCAGAATTTTATTAATAATATAAAGCAAAATATTGTTTTAAATTAATTAGTTAAATAATTTTTTTAGTGTAATTTATTAAGCTATTTGTTGATGAATCAAACGCATTAGTTTTTTTATTATCTAGTAATTTTGGAAAAATAATCCTTGCATTTTGTTTTCCATATTCCACTCCCCATTGATCAAATGAATTGATATTCCAGATAATTCCTTGTGTAAAGATTTTATGCTCATAAATAGCAAGAAGTCTACCCAGTGTTTTTGGATTAAGTTCATTAAATATTATTGTGTTTGAAGGGCGATTTCCTTCAAATGCCCTATGTGGAATCATCTCCTCTATGTGACTTATATCTGTTTTTGATCGAACAAGCTCGGCACGCACCTCTTCCTTTGTTTTTCCCACCATTAATGATCTTGTTTGGGCAATAAAATTTGAAATTAATATCTTTTGATGGTCATTTCCATTTAAACCAATTTTATATTGCGAATGAATTGGCATAATGAAATCACATGGAACTATATCAGTGCCTTGGTGAATTAATTGATAAAAAGCATGTTGCCCATTCGTTCCTGAAGCTCCCCACAAAATGGGACCGGTATGTATACAGACATCCTTTCCATCACGACCCATAAATTTTCCATTACTTTCCATGTCAGCTTGCTGAAGATAGGATGGTAACAATGACAGTCCTTCATCATAAGGCAGTACAGCGTGTGTATTAAGTTTAAAGAAATTAATATACCAAATGCCTAGCAGTGCAAGTAGGACAGGAATATTTTGTTCCAACGGGGCTGTTCTAAAATGTTGGTCAATATCATGCGCACCCGATAGAAGGTCTTCAAAATTATCCATTCCAATATATATTACAATCGTAAGTCCAATAGCAGACCAAAGTGAATATCGACCTCCAACCCAATCCCAAAACTCAAACATATTTTCAGGGTCTATACCAAAATCTTTAACAGCATGTATATTTGTAGATAAAGCAACAAAGTGATACTTAACTGCTTCCTTAGCTAGATTTTTTTTAAAAGCAGGTGCGGACTGTTTTTTATCTTGAAGTCCATTAATTAACCATTGCCTAGCAGAAAATGCATTTGTCATTGTTTCGTGAGTGGTGAAAGTTTTAGAGGCAACTATAAAAAGCGTTGTTTTGGGATCGCATTGCTCTAGTACTTGTGCTAAATCTGTACCATCCACGTTAGAAACAAAAAAAGGTGTTATTTTATCTGAACCAAATGATTTTAAGGCTTTACAAACCATTGCTGGACCAAGATCAGAACCACCTATGCCAATATTAACAATGCTTTTAATTGGTTGCCCTGTATAGCCCTTCCATTTTTCATTTCTAACAGACTCTGAAAAAAGTTTCATTTTCTTAAGAATCTTATTTACATCTGGCATAACATCCTTGCCATTGGAGAATATGGGAGTATTAGATCTATTTCTTAATGCTGTATGAAGAGCTGAACGATCTTCTGTGAAGTTAATTTTTTCACCATCAAATAATTTTTTTATCCAACTTTCTAATTTAGCCTCTTTAGCTAGATTTGTAAGTAAATTTATGGTTTTATCTGTAATTCTATTCTTAGAAAAATCGACTAAAATATCATCATATTGGATATGATTTTTGTTAAATCGATCTTTATCTTGATCAAACAAATCTCGCATATGAGTTGTTTTAATTTCTTTGAAATGTTTTTCTAATGCTTGCCAGGAAGAACTTTTTGTTATTGATGCCATATGAAGATGTGAACTTTAAAAAATTTATTAAGCGTCTTATTGTAGCAAATTTTTATACCATTCACTTAATAGATTTAGTTTTTATGTTGTTCAAGTGCCCATTCAATATGCTCTCGAACTAGTTTCGTAGTATTTGTTAACCTTGATTTTAATGCTCTGATGATTCTATCTGATTTTGGTGCATTTCCTAAACCTATAGCTATATTTCTTAACCATTGTTCATAACCGATTCTCAAAATGGCGCTACCATTAAACAATTTTTTAAATTGTGATTCATTAATTTCAAAACTCTCAATTAGAGAAAGGTTATGAAGATTATTTCTAATCATAAAATCATGTTCTTTCGTTATTTTTCCATACTTATTCCAAGGACATACTAGCTGACAATCATCGCATCCATAAATTCTATTACCTATAGCCTTCCTAAATTCAATAGGAATCGAGCCTTTATGTTCTATAGTTAAATATGAAATGCATTTGCGTGCATCGAGATGATATGGAGCAATAATTGCTTTAGTAGGGCATACATCAATACATGCGCTACAACTCCCACAATGATTGACTACCTTTTTATCAATTGGCAAGGGTAAATTAATATAAATTTCACCCAAAAAGAACCATGACCCATGCTCTTTATTGATAAGTAGTGTGTGCTTTCCTCTCCAGCCTAGACCAGATTTACTTGCAATCTCCACTTCTAAAACTGGTGCGCTATCAGAAAACACCCTAAAATTGACTGGTAGGTCTTTAATCTCATTTTGAATTTTTTGTGTTAATTTTTTTAATTTTCCCCTTACTACTTTATGATAATCTCTACCCAAAGCATATCTTGAGATATACGCTTTATTTTTATTTTGTAGAATTTTTTGGGTATTGTTTTCTTTAGGAAGATAATCGAGTCTTGTTGAAATAATTCTAATGGTTTGGGGAACTAATGAATCAGGTTTAAATTTGAGTGTCTTATGTTTATTAAGATAACTCATTTCACCTTGAAAGCCTGAATTAATCCATTCAAAATAAGGTTTTTTAGCTGATTCTAAATCAATATCTGATATACCGATTTGATTAAAGCCAAGGCCAATACCCCAAGCTTTAATTTTTTTAGCAATTAATTCCATGTTTAACTTATCATTCATAAGAAAAAATAATAAACTAAAACTATGATTAAAGTTACATCTGTTTTATTAGCGAACGAAAAAAGCACACTAGAGCTTGGTTATAAGCTATCTAAAAATCTCTCAAAAGGGTTGTTGATTTTTTTAAAAGGGGAGTTAGGTGCTGGTAAAACAACCTTGGTAAGGGGGTTGTTGATTGCATTAGGTTATAAAGGGCGTGTTAAAAGCCCATCTTATAGTCTACTGGAGCAGTATAATTTTGAAGCAGTAACTTTAAATCATTTTGATTTATATCGCTTTCATAGTCCTCAGGAATGGATTTCAGCAGGTTTTAATGAATATATTAATAATGATGATATTACGTTAATTGAATGGCCTGAAAAGGCATCTGGTGTCTTATGTGATCCAGATATATCTCTCGAGATTTTATATGAAGGTGAATCTAGTCGTAGAATTAATATTGTTGCTTTAACCAAAAAAGGAACTCAATGTTGCTTAGAATTAATTTAATATTACTGATATGTATTTCAGTTTTTGCCAGCAATTTATTTGCGGCAAATAATATTAAGGCAACACGCATTTGGCCTGCACCGGACTACACAAGAATTACAATAGAATCTTCATCTAAGATTAATAACGATCAGATGATGCTTCAAAATCCAGATCGAATTGTGATTGATCTTAAAGAAATAAGGCTGACTCAAACATTAAAGGGTTTGATGGGGCAGATAAAACCAGATGATCCAAATATTCAAGAAATTCGAGTTGCTCAATTTAACCCAAAAGTTTCTAGAATAGTGATTGACCTGAAGAGCTCCGCGCACGTGAAAATATTTTCTTTACCTCCAATCGCACCATATCAACATCGTTTAGTTATTGATATTTATCCTAAAGATAAAGATGATATTGCAAACTTATTAAAACAGCTTGCAGATAAGCAAACAAAAAGTAGTCAAAAAATATCTCCAAAGATTGGTTTGAGCACTAATGAAAATGATGTTTTGACTCCAAAAGAGCTTTTAGTTCCAGAAAAAAAACAAGTAACACAGTTTATTGTTGTAGCAATTGATGCTGGACATGGTGGAGAAGATCCTGGGGCTAAAGGAAGAAAGGGCACTAAAGAAAAAAAGATTACATTGAAGATTGCTAAAATCTTAAAGAGATTAATTGATCAAGAGGCAAATATGAAGGCTGTTTTAATCAGAAATGGTGATTATTATATACCTTTAAAGAAACGCGTTTCTAAAGCAAGAAAAGTGAAGGCTGATATTTTTATTTCAATTCATGCTGACGCATTTAGGAAAAGGAGCGTCAGAGGATCTTCTGTATTTGCTTTGTCTGAGAGAGGAGCAACCAGTGCATTCGCTAAATTTTTGGCCAATAAAGAGAATGAGTCCGATCTTATTGGAGGGGTAAGTATTGACGACAAAGAGCCCATTTTAGCAAGAACCTTATTAGATTTATCTCAATCTGCAACAATTAATGATAGCTTAAGATTAGGTAATTATGTGCTTAAGGAAATAAAGAAAGTTAATAAATTGCATAAAAAACGAGTTGAGCAAGCAGGGTTTGCGGTACTTAAGGCTCCTGATATTCCTTCCATTTTAGTTGAAGCTGCTTTTTTAAGTAATCTTAAGGAGGAAAAAAATCTTCGATCTAAAAAATTCCAAACTAAATTAGCTAAGGGTATTTTGAGAGGAATTAAAAAGTATATAGAATCGGGCGTCTCATTTGCTTTTAATTTAAACCAATCAGATCGTCAGTGATAAAAAAAATATTTATTCTTGGACCGACTGCATCAGGCAAAACTGAATTAGCCAAATATGTCTATGATCACTTTGAGGTTGAATTAATTAGTGTAGACTCAGCTCAAATCTATCGTGGAATGAATATTGGAACGGCAAAGCTAAGTGATAAAGAGCTCTTAAAATACCCTCATCACTTAGTTAATATCAAAGATCCCTTAGAACGTTATTCGGTTAGTGAATTTAGGCAGAATGTTGAGAAAGTATCAATTGAAGCTCAAGCTAACGCTAAAAATTTAGTGCTAGTTGGGGGAACGATGATGTACTTTAATGCCCTTGAGTACTCGTTAGATGATATTCCTACATCAACCCCAGAAATCAGAGAAAAAGTTGATCAAGAATTAACGCAATACGGTTTGGATGTGCTGTATAAAAAACTTAAAATAATAGATCCAGTAGCTGCAACAAGGATTAATCCATCAGACAAACAAAGGATACAAAGGGCCATAGAAGTTTTTTATCTTTCAGGTAAGCCATTATCTTCATTCCAGAAGAATAAAGAAAAAATTAAACTCTCTCATGAGATTCTAAAGATTGCTTTGGTGCCATCAGATCGATCCTTACTGCATGATCAAATTCAAAAAAGAACCCAGGACATGCTGAGTAATGGCTTATTATCTGAGGTTGAAGGCTTAATGGCTTCACATCGGGAGTTATCTGATCATTATCCTTCTTTCAGATCTGTCGGTTATCGGCAAGCTTATAGATTTATATTGGGTGAAATACAAAAAGAGGATTTGGCCTATAAAATTACGGTGGCTACAAGGCAGTTGGCAAAAAGACAGTTAACTTGGATAAGGGGTATGCATAATCTTGTCGTATTTGACCCTTTTGACAAAAACATACAATCAAGTGTTAAAAAGGAAATCAAACAATTCTTAAAGAACTAGTATTTAGAAATCAAGCTATTTTATGTTTGCTATTTGGGACACTAGTTTGGGGGACTATTTGGTATCCTTACAGATTGCTTAACATCGATGGTGTTACTGGCGTTCATTCAAGCATGATCAGCTTTTCAATAACTTTTTTCTTAAGCTTTTTTATTCATAAATTTCAAGACAAAAGTTTCTTTTTTGATAAAAGTTTTTTGATTTATGCTTTTTTTGGAGGAATAACAAATATTGCATATGTGATGGCTGTTATTCATGGAGAAGTAGTTAGGGTTATGTTGTTGTTTTTTTTATCACCCCTATGGACCATGTTATTAGCATTATTTTTATTAAAAGAACGTGCAACTTTGACACATTATATCGCTGCATTGTTAAGTGTTTTTGGGGCTATTATCATTTTATATAATCCTAGCAATATCATTGGCATTACCTCAGCGAGTGATCTTTACGCATTAATTGCCGGTGTTGGTTTTTCAATGACAAATGTTTTAGCACGAAGATTTACTCACTTAACTTTTGAACAAAAATCTATTGCTATATGGTTGGGTGTGATTCTAGTGAGCATAGCGATTGTATTTTTTTATGGAAATGCTTACTCAATTCAATTAATAAACATATCAATTGATAATTTTATTATCCTAATTTTTATTGCGATTACTTTATTAGTAACTACATTAACGGTTCAATATGGTTTAACAAGAATTAAAGCCGTTCGTGCAAGTCCAATTTTCTTATTTGAGATTATTGTTGCAGCAATCTCTTCTTATCTATGGGCGGGGGAGGTTATTTCAACTCAAATATTCTTAGGTGGGATGTTAATTGTATTTAGTGTTTTAGTCTCATCTAGAAAGAATTGATTCGTAAATACCCTCTAAATTTGAAGTAAATTTTTTAGCATCAAATAGGGATGAAGTGATTCGATTCCTCATTATTTTATTTTTTATCTTGTTTAGATCCTGTCTGTTATTAGCTAGATATATTGCTTGTTTAAGATAATCGTCATAAGTATTTGTGATTAATTCTTCACATCCTATTGTTGTTAATAAGCTCCCTGCAACTCTACTAGCAAATGTTTCGCCAGACAGTGTTAATACAGGACATCCAGCCCATAGCGCATCGCTTGTTGAGGTATGAGCATTATAAGGATTTGTGTCTAAGAATAGATCGATTACTTGATGTCTTTGCATATGCTGATCAAAACTAATTTTTTTTGCAAATAATAGACGGTCACCAGCAATGCCAAGTGATACTGCATACGCTATAAGATTTTTTTCGCATTCTTTATTTGAGGATAGTAGCCATAAAATACTGTTTGGTACTTGTGTGAGCAACTGCATCCATAGCCTAAAAATTGTTTGAGTTATTTTTATTGATTGCCCAAATGAAGCAAAGACAAATACATCTTCTTTAAGACCAAACTCTTGCCTTGAATTTTTTTTTAATTCAGGCCTATATTCTATATTCGGTTGATAGCAATCGGGGAGGTAAAGTATTTTTTCTGCATAGTCCTCTTTTGATTTATCAGGGATGATATAAGAATCAGCCAAGAGGTATTCAAAAAGAGGTTTTTTATCAATAAATCCCATACTTCCTGGGTACCCAAGCCAGTTAATGTGAAATTTAGCAGGCCTTAGAGCGGCGATCAGTGATCTACTATTTTGCGTAAAGCCTGTTAGATCCACCATTAAATCAATATTTTCTTCATGCATTAACTGGGCAGCTTCAGCATCACTCTGTCGTGAAATATTAAAGTACGCATCACCTATACTTTTGAACTCTTCACTCTCCTTTGTTTCTTCTGGCGGACCAGAATAAAATAATTTAATTTGAAACTTGTTTCTATCATGAAATTTAAAAATATCCCTAACTAGGTAATACAGTGGATGCAATCTAAAGTCTGAGGAAAGGTAGCCTATAGTTGTCTTCTTATTTTCTTTATTATTCACAAATATAGGATTTAAGTGAATTTTACTGCTTTTTATCCACTCATTAGCAACTTTTAGATGCTCTTGATTGCTTATGGTTGGTATAGAAAAAAGAGTGAAAGGTGAGATCTTTCCGTGAATGTTACCTTTAATGATGCTTTGAATTCTTTTGAAGTCCTCATCAAGACTCTCCCATTTACAAATATTTTGTTTTTGATGAATAAGTTGAATAAAGGTATGGAGTTGTTGTGGGTTGATTTTTAAGGCTTGTTGGTAACATTCTATTGCTTCTGTTGGTTTTGAAAGTCGTTGGTAGGTATTACCAAGATTATTCAAAAGGTCAGCATCATCATGCTTAATTAATTGAGCTTTTTTGTATACCAGAAGCGCATCATTTAACTTGTTTTGTGAAAACAATACATTGCCATAATTAAATAAGTAACTTGAATTGGATAAATCATATTGCAGTATTTCCTTAAATGCTGCTTCAGCTTGATCAAACTGCCTTAACTTATAATATTGATTACCTATCTCATTCAGACAAAAGCATAGCGCTCTCTTAATTTCATTATTTTCTTTTAAGGTATTATGAGCGCTTCTGAAGCAATCGACAGCTTGGTTGTATTGTTTAAGGGTCGCATATAGATTGCCTATTTCAATGGCAATAATGATATTTTCTGGATCTTTATTAAGAGCTGCTTGGTAGGATTTAATAGCGCCTTTTAGGTCACCATTTTTTTCTTGTGTTTGTGCCGTTTTTATTAGATTTTTTTTCATATCAACAAATTTTTAGTTTGTTTTACCCTATATCCTTTTAGGTTACATTCTTTTGGATTAAAGTGATTTAAAATAAGAAAAAAAGTTAGGTTTAATTGACTTAATTGGCGTCCCCAAGGGGATTCGAACCCCTGTTGCCGCCGTGAAAGGGCAGTGTCCTAGGCCTCTAGACGATGGGGACATGCTAGAAAGCGGTTATTCTACTACATTATGAATTAATATTAAAAAATAAATTTTTATTTAATTAGATAAAAGAAACCAATACCATATATGAGCAAATTTTTTCACAAATTATTTCGTTTACTAATCACAATATGCATTTTGATATTACCTATAGAGCAAGCAGTAGCTGATAATGTCCTTGTGGCAGTAGCAAGTAATTTTGCTGATGCTATCAGACAAGTTGCAGATCGTTTTGAAGAGAAAACTGGTCACAAGATAATCGTAATTCCTGGATCTACCGGAAAGCATTATGCTCAAATTATGAATGGAGCGCCTTTTGATCTTTTCTTCGCTGCTGATGTTAAAAGAGCCAAGTTACTTGAAGAAGAGGGGATAGCTCAATCAGGCAGTCGATTTACCTATGCTATCGGAACGCTGGTTCTCTGGAGTCTGGATAAGAATTATGTTGATTCACTAGGACGAGTGATCAAAGAAGGTGATTTTCGTCATCTTGTCATCGCTAATCCAAAGCTAGCTCCTTACGGCCGAGCTGCTCAAGAAGTACTGCAATATTATAAAATATGGAGCCCGTTAAGTAAGCGCATAGTGCGTGGTGAAAATATTGGGCAGACCTTCCAGTTTATCAATAGTGGTAATGCAAAATTGGGTTTTGTAGCCTATTCACAAATAAAATGGCTAGATCTTTCTGTCAAGGGTTCGTTCTGGAAGGTTCCACAATCACTTTACTCGCCTATCGAGCAACAAGCAGTGCTTCTGAATGATCGAGATTCCACACGAGCCTTTCTCTCTTTTATGAAAAGCGATGAATCTCTTGAGATTATCCGAGGATTTGGGTACGGTACATCTTAATGTTTAACGAATACGATCTATTAGCTCTTGTTGTTACGCTAAAGTTGGCGGGAATCAGCACGTTAATACTATTATTATTAGGAACCCCTCTTGCATGGTGGATGACACATACACAATGGAAATTTAAGCCGATCCTAGAGGCGATAATTGCCCTTCCATTAGTATTACCACCCACAGTGCTAGGATTTTATCTGTTAGTGGCTTTGGGGCCGCATGGACCAATTGGTGAGGCCCTGCAATGGTTTGGCGGGCAATCATTAGCATTTACCTTTACAGGGTTAGTGATCGGTTCTGTTATCTATTCAATGCCATTTGTTGTGCAGCCTCTGCAAAATGCATTTAGCGCTATAGGCTCTCGCCCTATGGAGGTCGCTGCTACACTCCGAGCTTCTCCATTAGATCGTTTCTTTACTGTAGCCATACCACTGGCTCGTTCTGGTTTTGTGACAGCTACCGTGCTTGGATTTGCACATACAGTAGGAGAGTTTGGTGTGGTATTAATGATTGGCGGTAATATTCCTGGGGAAACCCAAGTGCTTTCCATCGCAATCTACGATCATGTAGATGCGCTTGAATATGCTCATGCACATTTACTCTCAGGAGGGCTGTTATTACTTTCATTTCTTATGCTGGTTGCCATTTATACTTTTAACCGTCGTTTTTCATTAATACAGCAGGGTAGACATGACCATTAAGTGTCGATTTAAGGTAGAACGAGATGATTTTGTTCTGGATGTCGATTTAGCTATTCCAGACAGCGGGATTACAGCAATTTTTGGTCCATCAGGATGCGGCAAAACCACTTTATTACGAGCAATGGCTGGGTTAGAAAAAAATAGTAATGGATTTCTTAAGATTGGTAGTTCAATCTGGCAGGATAATCTTCGTTTTGTTCCGCCCCATAAACGTTCAATAGGTTACGTTTTTCAGGAGGCTAGTCTATTTACGCACTTAAATGTACAGGATAATCTTGAATATGGTATCAATCGTGTTCCCAAGGCAGAGCGTAAGGTGTCAATTAATCGTGCAATTAAATTATTAGGTATAGAGCCGTTGCTAGCACGCAAAACAATACAGCTTTCCAGCGGTGAACGACAGCGGGTTGCTATTGCCAGGGCCTTAGCCGTTAGCCCAAAAATTTTATTGATGGATGAACCTCTATCGGCACTAGATATGCAGCGTAAGAGTGAGATTATGCCTTACCTAGAGTCATTGCGTAATGAGCTGGATATTCCTCTAGTCTATGTCAGTCATTCACCAGATGAGGTGGCACGTTTAGCAGACCATCTAATTTTACTTGAGAATGGTATGGTTAAAGGTAGTGGTGCAATCGGTGACATGTTGACACGTTCTGACCTTCCAATGGCACATGGTAGCAATGCTGCATCATTAATTGAGGCCGAAGTTATAGGTCATGACGATAAATTTGATTTGACCTATATTGGTTTTCCAGGTGGGCGTTTCACTGTTGCACATCAAGCATTGCCGGTTGGTCACTCGGTGCGTTTAAGGGTTATAGCACGAGACGTTAGCCTCACCAAAGATCATCAATCAGGTACCAGCATCCTTAATATTTTTCCTGCCATCATTACAGAAATAACTACAGAAGGGCGTTCACATGTGATGATACGATTAATGGTAAAAGGGACGCCAATACTTTCATGTATCACACGTAAGTCTGCTGACCTACTAAACCTTAAGCAAGGTAAATCCATTTTTATTCAAGTCAAGAGTGTTGCATTATTGTCATAACTATATATAATTTAGATTATATATATAATCTAAATA
>JBBWVM010000035.1:0-11613 GCA_050256215.1 Methylophilaceae bacterium | reverse complement strand
AATTTGTTCAAGTCAAAATTACAGAAATTTTAAATAAAAATCTTATTGGTACAATAATAAATCCATGAAAGTTGAATTAAGCCTTCCTAGCGATGACAATAAAAAACTTGCCAATTTATGTGGTGTTCTTGATGAAAACCTTATTCAGGTTGGCGTCGGACTTGATATAAAAATTAATAGGAAAGGCTCAAATTTTGTTTTTACAGGGCACAAAAATAATGTGGAGCTAGCCTCCCAGCTTATTGAAAGTTTTTACACAAGAGCTACAAGGCCTATTAACCCTGAAGACATACAATTAAGCCTAGTTGAAATCAATAAAATTGATAACGATGATATTAATCAATCGCCACAGCTACTGACACTTAAGGATGAGCTTCAAGGTCGAACTCCGATGCAAATAATTTATCTTAATTATATACAAAAACAAGATATTAATTTTGGCATTGGCCCAGCCGGGACTGGAAAAACATTTCTTGCTGTCGCTTCTGCTGTTGATGCATTGAATCGAGAAAAAGTAAAAAGGATAGTCTTAGTACGCCCTGCGGTTGAAGCAGGAGAGAAATTAGGTTTTCTGCCTGGAGATTTAACACAGAAGGTAGATCCTTACCTAAGACCACTTTACGATGCATTATATGACTTAGCTGGTTATGACAACGTCACAAGAATGTTTGATAAAGGTATTTTAGAAGTAGCCCCCCTCGCCTACATGAGAGGAAGAACGCTAAATCAAAGCTTTATTATTTTGGATGAAGCACAAAATACAACCCCCGAACAAATGAAAATGTTTTTAACTAGAATTGGATTTGGAACAAAAGCAGTAATAACCGGAGATGTAACTCAAATTGATCTTGCAAAAACTCAACTCAGTGGATTAATCGAAATCCAAAAAATACTTCAAAATGTTAAAGGTATTAAATTTACAAAATTTACTTCAGCAGACGTAGTCCGACATCCATTAGTGCAGAAGATTATCACTGCCTATGAGAAATATGATCTTAATTCAAAATAGATTTATGAAAATTAAAAGCCATATTTCCATTCATATTCAAGATACGCTACATAAACAGAAAAAATTAAAACTTCGTGATTGTTACAACTGGTTAGGTTCTGTATCGAATAAAAAAGCAGAGATAACAGTAAGGGTAGTTACGGAAAAAGAATCTAGAACATTAAATAAACAATACAGAAAAAAAGATAATGCCACTAATATTTTATCCTTTTTAATTTCAGATAATCCAATTATAGGTGACCTTATTTTATGTCATCCAATAATAAAAAATGAGGCAAAAATGCAAAATAAAAAAATAAAAGATCATTATGCACACCTTTTAATACATGGATATCTACATCTTTTAGGCTATGATCATGAAAAAGAAGAGGATGCTATTAGAATGGAGGGGAGAGAAAAGGAAATATTAAAAACATTGGGGCTTAAAGATCCATATTTAAACAACATACTTTAATTAAATGAAAAATAAAAAAATACAATTCATCAGCCAAATTAGAAAATTTCTACTTAACCCCAGAGACAAAGAGCAACTTGCCGATATACTTAAATCTGCATTTGATAAAAATATGCTTGATGCAGACTCATTGATGATGCTCGAAGGCGTACTTAATGTTTCTGAAATGCAGGCGAGGGACATCATGATCCCAAAATCTCAGATGGACGTTATTGATATTTCAAAAACTCCCGAAGAATTTGTACCATTTGTAATTAAAACTTCCCATTCAAGATTTCCAGTAATTGAAGAAAACATGAATGATGTCATCGGTATTTTATTAGCCAAGGATTTATTAAAATATAATGCTAATCAAGAGTTTGAAGTGCGTGACATGCTTAGACCACCCATTTTTATTCCAGAATCAAAAAGACTAAATGTATTACTAAAAGATTTTAGAACAAACCGAAATCACATTGCGATTGTTGTAGATGAGTATGGAGGCGTTGCGGGCATGGTTACCATTGAGGATGTTTTAGAACAAATTGTTGGTAATATTGAAGAGGAATATGATTACGATGAAACAGAAGATAATATTATTGAGGGAAAAGAAAGGCAATTTAGAGTAAAAGCAAGTACAGATATTACTGATTTCAATAAATACTTTGGTACAGAATACAGTGGTGAAGAATTTTCAACCATTGGTGGTCTAGTCACCCATAGATTTGGATATCTTCCAGAAAAAGATGAAAAGATAGCATTTGATGGTTTTGATATAACAATACTCAGAGCAGATAGTCGGCAGGTTCACACCATCTTAATTAACATTAATTTTCCTGAAAATTAAATTGTAACGCTTTGATTAAGTCCTTCCCAATGATATTCAAATATTTATCTCCTTTTTTATTAGGGGCACTTTCAGTGCTTTCATTTTCTCCATTTAACTTTTTCCCAATCATACTGATATCTATAGTTGGGTTGCTTTTGTTAATAAACAATAGAAAATTAGCCATTACTCAAAGCCTTATATTTGGCATTAGTTTTTTTACTTTTGGTATTTATTGGATATATATTTGCCTCCAGAAATTTGGTGGGATGCCTGCAATAATGGCCATAGTATTCACACTCATGTTATGTGCTTTTCTTTCTCTTTTTTTCTTACCACTTGCTTTATTCAATCGACACAAAACTAAGATCTTTTTTATACCAGCTCTTTTTACACTCAGCGAATGGTTGAGAAGTTTTATATTTACAGGGTTTCCTTGGCTATCCCTAGGATATAGTCAAGTTCCCGAAAGTTCTTTATCAGGATATTTGCCTATAATTGGAATCCATGGAATCACATTCCTTGTAATTCTCTCTGCCATTTTAATCTTTAGATTGCTTAAAAAAGATTCGGATAAAAAAATAATCTTACTCATATCATTAATTGCAATATGGCTAGGAGGACAAATACTTAAAAATATTGAGTGGACAGAATCATCAGGTAAGACTTTTAGCGCCACTCTTATACAAGGTAATATTACACAAGATAAAAAATGGGACAACAATATGATCAATGAGTCCCTTGATCGCTACACACAATTAATCTCTAAAAGTAATTCCTCGCTCGTAATTTTGCCTGAAACATCCATTCCAATAACCCTAGAGCAAATACCTGAAAAATTTTTAAATAACATTAAAAATCAAATGATTCATGTCAATGGGAATGTGATTTTAGGTGCTATTGAAAGAAAAAATAATGATTTTTATAATTCAGCATTTTCAATTGGTGTAGACACCAAACAAATATATAGAAAATATCACTTGGTACCTTTCGGAGAATTTATACCTCTTAGAAAATATTTAGGATATATCTATAAAAATTGGCTTAATATTCCTTTTAATAATTTATCACAAGGACCAAAAAAACCTTTACCAATTAATCTAAATGGTCAATATATTGGCATAAATATATGTTATGAAGATGTTTTTGGAAATGAAATTACTAACCAATTACCAACAGCTAATATATTAGTAAATATGAGCAATGACGCCTGGTATGGAGCATCGATAGCAGCAAGCCAACATCTCCAAATTTCTCAAGCAAGAGCAATAGAAACTGGAAGAATGATGTTACGAGCAACTAATACAGGAGTTACTGCTTTTATTGACGTTAATGGAAAAGTTATAAAAGCACTCCCTCAATTCAAAACCGCATCACTTACTCATAACATTCAAGGATACAGAGGCTCAACGCCTTACGTGATCCTTGGTAATTATCCGCTCATAATACTATGCTTCTTAATTCTTATAATACCAATTCTTAAAAAATTAATTTATAAATAAATTGATTTGTAAGGGTGTAATTCTTTGAAGTGACTTAAAAAAGCAGTAAAATGCCAAATTGATAACTAAGCTAAATATATGAAACTAACTTTCCAAGAAATTATATTTAATCTTCAAAAATATTGGAGCAATCAAAATTGTGCCATTATTCAGCCATATGACATGGAGGTTGGAGCTGGTACTTCACATACTGCCACCTTCTTAAGAGCCATTGGACCAGAGCCTTGGAAAGCTGCCTATGTTCAGCCCAGTCGTAGACCAAAAGATGGTCGCTATGGTAAAAATCCTAATCGACTACAACATTACTATCAATTTCAAGTAGCACTCAAACCATCTCCTGAAAATATAGTTGATCTTTATATGAGCTCTTTAGAAAATCTTGGATTTGATCTTAAAATAAATGACGTGAGATTAGTTGAAGATAATTGGGAAAATCCTACTTTAGGGGCATGGGGGTTAGGTTGGGAAGTCTGGTTAAATGGAATGGAAATTACCCAATTCACTTATTTTCAACAGGTAGGAGGGATCGCTTGCAAGCCTATTACCGGTGAGATTACATATGGTTTGGAAAGATTAGCAATGTACATACAGAATGTAGATAGCATATATGATATTCAATGGACAGAAAATCTCAAATACGGAGATGTATTCCTTCAGAATGAGATTGAGCAAAGTGCATATAATTTTGAATATAGTAATGTAAAATTTCTTTTCTCAGCTTTTCTAGCTTATGAAAAACAAGCCAGCTATCTTGTAAAAAATAATCTAGCTTTACCTGCATACGAGCAAGTATTAAAAGCAGCTCATACTTTTAATTTACTAGATGCAAGAGGTGTTATTAGCGTGACTGAAAGAGCTGATTATATTGGAAAAATTAGAAAAATTTCTCGTGCAGTTGCAAACTCTTATTTAGAAAGCAGAAAAAAACTTGGGTTTCCTCTCGCCAACCCAGAACACGCAGCAGAAGTAATACAAACTTTAAATAAAAAAAGTGATAAAAATTGAACAAAGATAATCTCTTAATTGAACTATTAACAGAAGAACTGCCACCTAACTCCCTAAAGGAGTTAAGCTCCAAGTTTGGTGAATTAATTGCCAATGAACTTCTTTTAAAAAATCTCATTGACTCAATTAATATTCAAATATTTTCTACTCCGCGTCGATTGGGAGTCAAAATAATGGCGGTTAAAGAAAAGGCAGAGGATGAAGACAGACTAATTAAGTTAATGCCTGTCCGAATAGGATTTAGTGAAAATAATAAACCTACTCAAGCATTATTAAAAAAACTTACTTCAATTGATGAAAATAACATAGAACTAACTAAACTTAAAATACAGAATGAAAAAGATCAAAAGATTATATACCTTGAAAAAAAGTTTATTGGCTTATCATTAGAAACTGAATTATCAAATATCATAGCTACCAGCTTAAATCAACTTCCAATCAAGAAAGTAATGGCCTATCAACTCAAGGATGGCTGGACAACCGTTAACTTTGTTAGGCCAGCAAAAAACCTTTTAGTACTTCATGGCGACAAAGTATTAAATGTGTCAGCTCTTGGGTTTATAGCTAATAACCAAACAATGGGGCATCGATTTGAATCTAAATCATCTCAAATTAAATTTGGTCATGCCGATGAATATGAAAAAATATTGCAGGATCAAGGGAGAGTAATAGTTAATTTTAATGATAGAAAAGAGAAAATAAGATCTGAGATAGATAAAGCCGCCAAGGCTTTAAATGAAAACCTACATATTATTGATGATGAAAACTTATTAAATGAAATTACTGCATTAGTTGAGATGCCAAATATACTTATAGGTACATTTGAAAAAAAATACCTAGAAGTACCACAGGAATGTCTCATACTCACAATGAAATCAAATCAAAAATATTTTCCACTTTTCACAGATAAAAATATTCTTTCTAACAAATTTATTATTGTGTCTAACTTAACCCCTTCAAATTCAAAAAATATCATAGAAGGGAATGAAAAAGTAATACGCCCAAGATTGGCTGATGCTCAATTTTTCTTTGAGCAAGATAAAAAAGAAGGACTTGAGTCATTTTCATTAAAACTAAACACAATTATTTACCATAACAAATTAGGAACACAAGAAGATCGAGCTAAAAATGTAGCTAAAATTATGAGCTATATAAATACAGAACTTCAATTAAAGATTAAGACTGATTTTGAGCGTTTAGCTCTCATCTCAAAAGCAGATTTGTTAAGTCAAATGGTAGGTGAATTTCCTGCACTTCAGGGAACAATGGGACGCTACTATGCAATGCATATTCATGAATCTCAAAGCTTTGCAAATGCAATAGAAGATCATTACAAACCCAGGTTTTCTGGAGATTCATTACCTCAAGATATATTAGGTGATATTGCAGCCCTTGCAGATAAATTTGAAACATTAATTGGATTATTCTCAATTAATGAAAATCCAACAGGAGAAAAAGATCCTTTTGGATTACGAAGAAATGTAATTGGAATTATAAGAATAATAATAGAAAAAAATATTTCCTTAAATATTACAGCACTTATTAATCATTTTATGCCAAATAAAAATTTAGATGCTAAAGTCACTTTACAAAAATTCTTTTATGAAAGATTATTCAATTATTTAAAAGAACAAAATTATTCATCTGATGAAGTAGATGCTGTAATTTCATCGAAACCAACATTTATTAATGATTTAAAGGAACGCCTTATAGCATTGCGCTCCTTTGCAAAGCTCAATCAATCCAAAGAACTCGCATCAGCAAACAAACGAGTTTCAAATATATTAAAAAAATATAAATCATCACATAATGAAAAAGTGAATATTAAATTATTCGAAGAGCAAGCTGAGATTCAACTATACGAAAAATTAATCGAGCTAGAACCTATTGCTTTAAAATTCATAATGAATAATAATTTCGTTGAGGCGCTAACTATTCTAGTTGAGCTAAAGGATCCAATTGATAATTTCTTTGAAAAAGTTATGGTTAATTCAGAAAACCCCATAGTCAAAGCAAATCGTCATAACCTACTCAAACAACTTCATATATCCTTAAATAGCGTTGCTGATATTTCTAAATTGGCCAATTAATTAATGAAATTAGTTATCTTAGACAGAGATGGAGTAATTAATCAAGATAGTGTGAATTTTATTAAAAGTGCTAACGAATGGATTCCAATTCCTGGAAGTCTTGAATCAATAGCCACCCTTAATCAACATGGATTTAACGTAGTAATTGCTACCAATCAATCTGGGATTGGCAGAGGTCTTTTTGATATATCTTCCATGAATAATATTAATGAAAAAATGCTTAAACTATTAAAAAAAGTTGGTGGCCATATTGATGCGATTTTCTATTGCCCACACACAACAAAGGATAATTGTAATTGCAGAAAACCTAAAACTGGAATGCTTAATGAAATTAGTGAACGCCTAGAAACAAACTTAAAAAATGTCCCTGCTGTTGGTGATGCATTAAGAGATCTTGAAGCCTATCATTCAGTAGGGGCACAACCTATTCTAGTCAAGACTGGAAAGGGTCAAGAAACAGCACTGGCTAGAATGTATCCAAAAAACACTTGGGTATTTAATAATCTTGCAGAAGCTGTTGAACAAATAATAAAAAAATATTAATCATGATAATAATTCGGTCATTATTTTTTCAAATAGGGATGTGGCTTTTCACTATTCCATTTACCTTGCTTGCCACATTAACCTTTCCATTCTCCCCGATAAATCGTTATAAATTTATTTCTTTATGGGCAAAAATAATCCTCAGCTGGTTAAAGTTAACCTGCAATATTAAATTTAAAATTAAAGGCACCTCCAATATCCCAAATGAACCATTTATGATTTTATCAAAACACCAATCTACCTGGGAAACCCTCGCCTTTCAAATAATATTTCCGCCTCAAGTATGGGTTCTTAAAAGAGAATTGCTATGGCTCCCTTTTTTTGGTTGGGGGCTAGCAATGACCTCACCTATAGCGATTGATAGAAAATCTGGTCGTAAAGCATTAGATCAAATGCTCAAACAAGGCTTAGATAGAATTAAGAAAGGATTTTGTATTGTTATTTTTCCTGAAGGCACAAGAATAAAACCAAAAAAAATAGGTAGGTATCATATTGGTGGTGCCTGGTTAGCAACCCAAGCAAAATTAAAAGTAATTCCAGTAGCACATAATGCTGGTTCCTTCTGGCCTAAAAATTCCTTTATAAAGAAACCTGGAATAATCTCAGTGTCAATTGGACCAGAGATTAATACAGCCAAGCTTTCTCCAGAAGAAGTCAATAAGAAAACAAAAGAATGGATTGAAAGTGAAATGATAAAACTTTAATGTTTAATTTTATTTCAAAAAAAAATGCGCAATTATCTTTACCAGATGGATCATTCATTAACTATCAATTAATTAAAAAAAACAAAAAAACGATAACGTTAAGAGTAACATCATCGGGGCTTGTAGTTAGTGCGCCATTACTAATGACCCAGAATCGAATTAATCAATTATTAGATTCTAAGAAAAAATGGATACAAAGTAAATTAAAAATACTTTCATCAGCCCCTAAAAGATTGCTCATGCAGAATGGTGAAATTTTTAAAATATTAGATCAGACCATAACAATACAATTGCTACTCGGTAAAAGAAATATCTCATTAACAAATAATGAATGTTATATTTATTTTGAAGATTTAACCGAAGATAAAAAAATAAAAAATTTTTTTATCAAGTGGCTCAAAAATTATGCACTTAAACACTTTATTGAGAGGGCTAATAAAATATGTTTAAAATACAATATTTCCCCAAAAGATATTTTATTATCTAATGCTAAAACTCGATGGGGTATTTGTAATAATAAAAAGGAAGTTAGGATAAACTGGCGATTAATCCAAACTAGCAACTTTGTAATTGATTATGTAATTTGTCATGAGCTCGCCCATTTATCATTTATGAACCACTCAAAACAATTCTGGGTGCAAGTTGAACATTTATATCCACAATACAAATTCGCTGAAAAAATTTTAAAAGAAAAAGGCTTTCAATTATATTCAATTGACTAAATTAAACGCAATATGTCCTCTGCTATGCTTAAAGGGGTTGCCCCATAAGGATGCCGAACTCTAATCTTTCCTTCATTATCAATAATATAAATCCCTGAAGAATGATCAATTGTGTAATCGTCTCCATCACCTACCTTCTGGGCGAAAACTTTGTATTGTCTGGTGATATTCACAATATCTACCTTATTCCCAGTTAATCCAATAAATGAACTATCAAAAGAGGGTATATACTCCTTCAAAATCTCAACAGTATCTCTTTCTGGATCTAGCGTTATAAACAAAACTTGAAAATTATTATGTTGATCACCTAACTCTGCCTTAACTAACTTTAACTCCTGCATTGTAGTTGGACAAATATCTGGACAATGAGTAAATCCAAAAAAAAGAGCCACCACCTTCCCCTGAAAATCAGTCAAACTTTTTTTATTCCCAGTATGATCAGTCAGTTCAAAATTCGGATTTAGATTAGCTTGAGTAATATCTGAACCATTAAAATTAGTATCACTTGTACTCATACACGAAACAATAAGACCCAACAGTAAAATAATTATTAAACTTTTTTTCATAGATATTTCTCAAAAATTGAATTTTATTCTATCATGCTAACTTTAGTAATAAAGGTTATTCTTTCAAATGGCTACAATAGATATAAAAAGAGGGATATTATGACAATTCCAGAATCAATGGAAAATCGAGATGGGTTTATATGGTACGACAAGAAACTTGTACCTTGGCGAGATGCTAAAACGCATGTACTTACCCACACCCTACATTACGGACTAGGGGTATTTGAAGGAGTTAGAGCTTACGAAACAGCAAAAGGTCCAGCCATTTTTAGGCTACAGGATCATACGCAAAGATTATTTAATTCAGCACATATTGTAGGCATGAAACTACCTTATAACAAAGAAACACTAAATCAAGCTCAAAAAATAGCAGTTAAAAAAAACAAACTACGCTCTGCCTATATTAGGCCAATGGCTTTTTATGGTTCAGAAGCAATGGGAATTTCAGCTAGAACGCTATCAACTCATGTGATTGTTGCGGCATGGAGCTGGGGAGCCTACATGGGGCAAGCCGCCCTTGATTCTGGTATCAGAGTCAAAACTTCCTCTCTTTCAAGACATCACGTTAATGTGACTATGTGTAAAGCCAAGGCCAATGGTAATTATATGAATTCTATATTGGCTCATCAAGAAGCGACGATTGATGGATATGATGAAGCTTTGTTATTAGATACTCAAGGATTAGTAACCGAAGGATCGGGAGAAAACATTTTTCTAGTTAAGAATGGGAAGCTACTCACTCCTACGTTATCGAGCGCACTTGAAGGAATTACTCGTGACACCGTTATTACAATAGCAAAAGATCTTAATATAGAGGTTCTTGAAAAAAATATAACACGTGATGAAGTTTATACTGCGGATGAGGCTTTTTTTACTGGAACCGCCGCAGAAGTAACACCAATCAAAGAATTAGATCGAAGAACAATAGGCTTGGGAAGCAAGGGTCCTATGACTCATGAGATTCAATCAATCTATTTTGATATTGTTAAAGGGATTAATAATAAATACGATCACTGGTTAACATATCTTGATTAAAAAAAAAACAGAAGGAAGTGAGCATAATTAGTCAGATAGATATGCCAATTTTTTGCCCACCAAAAAATTCAAACTCATGGTCAATGCATCCAAAGATCTTCTTAGACTTAAATAAAAATTATGAGGTAGCCTGCCCATACTGCGGAAAATTGTATCGCTTAAAGAATTAAGACCAATTAGAAAAAAATTTATATCTAAAATTTGATTTAGTTAAAAACAATTGAATTATTTTTTTAAAATCTTTATCAGGATTATTAGTCCAAATACTATTCTGTACATCAAGTGTATGATTTTGTAGATTAAATTCTATTAATTTTCTTTCGACCTGTTTTGCAACAGCATTTCCAGTATCAATAATTTTAACCTCTGTCCCCATTAATTCTTCAATTAACTTTCTAATAAAAATATAGTGAGTACAACCTAAAACAATCGTATCAACATTATTTTTTTTAAAAGGTTCTAAATAGGTTTTAAGTAATCGATAAAGTTTTGAATCATTTAATAAACCTTGTTCAATTAAATCAACTAGACCTGGACAAGGCTGAATATAAAATTCAATCTCCTCTGAATGAGACGCTAATAATGCCGAAAATTTAGCGCTTTCCAAAGTGCCCGTTGTGGCCAAAACGCCTACCTTATTAACAATAGTTGCCTGAGTAGCCGGCTTTACAGCTGGCTCCATACCGATAATAGGTACTTTAAAAGAAGTGCGTAATTGATTAATCGCAGTCGCAGTTGCCGTATTACATCCTACAACTACCATTTTAGCATTTTGCTGATTCACTAAGAAATCAGTCGCAGCAATGGATCTATCTATAACAACTTGTGAATTCTTTGCTCCATAAGGAGCATAAAGGGAGTCAGCCACATAAACAAAACTTTCATTTGGCAATAATCTATGAATATTTGATAACACGGATAAACCACCAACGCCCGAATCAAAAATTCCAATAGGAGTATTATTTTTCATAAGTCAATTATAGAGATAAAAATATAAATTAAATTAGGTTAATGTAGAATAAGGATATAGGAAATTTATGGCCAATAGATTAACACGAATATATACAAAAACTGGAGATACTGGCAAAACTAGTCTATCTAATGGAACGCGGGTAGAAAAATTTAATGCACGAATTGAAGGAATTGGAAATATAGATGAACTCAATTCTGTCATAGGA
>JBBWVM010000034.1:0-4307 GCA_050256215.1 Methylophilaceae bacterium | reverse complement strand
ATTGCTGCTTATGCACTACCTATTATTTTTGCAATTACAGTGCATGAGGCTGCACATGGTTATGTTGCTAAATATTTTGGGGATATGACAGCACATTATTTAAATCGAATTACATTAAATCCGATAAAACATATTGATCTATTGGGAACAATTATTATTCCGGCTTTATTGTTTGTTACTCAAGCAGGCTTTATATTTGGTTGGGCAAAGCCAGTACCGGTAAATTTTTCAAAATTAAGAAATCCCAAAAAAGATATGCTATGGGTTGCACTTGCTGGCCCTGCAGCAAATTTATTTATGGCTATTTTTTGGACAATTATCTTTGCTAAACAACATCTTTTCCCAGAGAGTTCTCAGTCTTTCTTAAATGTTATGTCTTTGGCAGGGATACAAATAAATACTGTTTTAATGGTATTAAATCTTTTACCTCTTCCTCCGTTGGATGGGGGGAGAGTGGCCGTAAGTTTATTACCTTATCCATGGTCAAATAAATTAGCAAGTTTAGAACGTTACGGGTTTTTTATTTTATTATTTATGCTTGTTACAGGTATATTAGGGGTTATATTATTTCCTTTGATTAGAGTTACTCAGGGCTTTATTTTTAGTATTTTTGCTTAATTAAGGATAACCATAAAAATGGCAATAGAACGAGTTGTATCGGGGATGAGACCCACAGGAAGTCTACATTTAGGTCACTACAATGGAGTGCTTAAAAATTGGATTAATTTGCAACATGAGCATGATTGCTTGTTTTTTGTAGCGGACTGGCATGCGTTAACTACACATTATGATTCTCCTGAAATTATTGAAGAAAATATATGGGGGATGGTGATTGATTGGCTTGCCGCTGGAATTGATCCAGCACAAGCAACCATTTTTATTCAGTCAAAAGTTCCTGAGCACGCAGAATTATATACATTACTTTCTATGATTACACCTTTAAGTTGGTTAGAAAGAGTGCCAACTTATAAAGACCAACAAGAAAAATTATCTTCTAAAGATTTATCAACTTATGGTTTTTTAGGCTACCCATTGTTGCAAAGCGCTGATATTTTAATTTATAAAGCAACTCAAGTTCCTGTAGGTGAGGATCAGGTTCCTCATGTTGAATTTACAAGAGAAATTGCAAGGAGATTTAATCATATTTATGGAAAGGAAAAAGGCTTCGAAGGGAAAGCAGAGGAGGCTATTAAAAAATTAGGTTCAAAAAAAGGACGACTTTATAGGGAGCTTAAAAATGCTTATCAAGAAGAAGGTGATGATCAAGCTTTAGAGGCGGCTCAATCTTTAATTGATGAGCAACAAAATTTAAGCTTAGGAGATAGGGAGCGTTTGCTAGGATTTTTAGAGGGAGGAGGTAAGATAATTTTACTTGAACCAGAACATAAATTAACTCCTACATCAAAAATGATTGGTCTAGATGGCCAAAAAATGTCTAAATCTTATAATAATACGATTTCTTTAAAAGAATCTCCTGATCAAATAGAGAAGAAAATTAGGACTATGCCAACTGATCCAGCAAGAGTCAGAAGGAACGATCCGGGCAATCCCGAGGTTTGTCCGGTATGGCAATTGCATCAAGTATATTCTGATGTAAAGACCCAGGATTGGGTAAAAAAAGGTTGCATACAGGCTGGTATTGGTTGTATTGAATGCAAGCAACCCGTGATAGATTCAATTATAGAAGAATTAAAGCCTATTCAAGAAAGGGCTAATAATTATATTGAAAATCCTGATCTTGTTAAAAGTATTGTTGCTGAGGGGTGTGAAAAAGCGAGAAAGTTAGCTAGAGATACTATGCGGGATGTTCGAGAAGTGATGGGAATTGATTCTTAAATGAATGATTCTGTGAATATCACTTCCAAGTCATCTCCCAAGATTTACGGGGAGGTTATTGATCAATTACCTCAGGAATTATATATTCCACCAGATGCTTTAGAAATTTATTTAGATTCTTTTGAGGGACCTTTAGATCTTCTTTTATATTTAATCAGGAAGAATAATATAGATATATTAGACATTCCTATGGCAAACCTCACTACTCAATATATAAATTTTGTTGAACAGATGAAAATTATTAATTTAGAGCTTGCTGCTGATTATTTGTTAATGTCAGCGATGTTAATAGAAATAAAATCAAGAATGCTGTTACCTAAACCAAGTCTTGATGAAGATGATGAGTCTGATCCTAGAGCTGAATTAGTTAGAAAGTTGGTTGAGTATGAATTAATGAAGTCAGCTGTTGAGGAATTAAATAATATTGAACAAGCAGGGCGTGATGTTATGGTATCAAATGCTTATTTCGAAAAAGAATTTCAGGCGTCATTTCCAGAAGTTTCTGTAGATGATTTATTTGAGGCATGGCAGAACGTACTTAAAAGAGCAAAGCAATTTGAAAGGCATAGGATTGTGCGTTCTGAATTATCTGTTCGGGAACATATGAGTATTATATTGAGAAAATTAACAGAGCATGATTTATTGGAATTTTCAACATTCTTTGATGCTGAGAAAGGGCATATTTCAAAATTAGTAGTTTGTTTTTTGGCTATGCTTGAGTTAACTAAAGAAAAATTGATTAAACTTAATCAACAAGAACCATGCTCGCCTATTTACCTTCAGTTAGGGGAGGGTTAATTGGATCAAACTGATAAGTTAAAAGAAATTCTTGAGGTGGCTTTGTTGACAAATAATGAGCCGTTGTCTATAGATGATTTTCAAAGGTTATTTATTGATAAGGTTGATAGGTCTACCATTAGGATGATTTTGGATGAAATTAAAAATGAATGGCAAGATAAAACTATGGATTTAGTTCAAGTATCAACAGGATATAGATTTCAATCAAAAGCTATTTTTTCAGAATTTTTAGGACGACTTAGCCCAGACCGAATACCAAAGTATTCGAGAGCGGTAATGGAGGTTTTAGCGATCATCGCCTATCGTCAACCTGTTACAAGAGGGGAGATTGAAAAAATTCGCGGAGTATCTTTAAATCCAAATGCATTAAGACAGCTAATGGAAAGGGAGTGGGTTGATATTATCGGTCAAAAAGAAGTCCCTGGTCGGCCTTCTTTGTATGCAACAACAAAGCACTTTTTAAATGATTTTGGGTTGAATTCTATTTCAGAATTACCCGACATTAATAATCTGATCGCAGAACAAAATCATGATGTTAATGAAGGTAAGTACAATGACTTAATTCGAGAAAGTTAATTAAATGAGTAGTTTTACCTTCAAAAAGAATAATCCATCAAGAGGGGTTGATAAAAAATTAGGTACAAGAATACAAAAAGCACTTGCTCAAGCAGGGGCGGGATCAAGAAGGGAAATTGAGAAAGCAATTCTTAATCAACGCATATTTGTAAATAATCAATTAGCCGAAATTGGACAGTTAGTTAGTGAGTTGGATAAAATTATTTTTGATGGAAAGTTTATCAAGATTAATGCTGAAACGTTATTACCAAGAATTTTAATTTATCATAAACCTGAAGGGGAGATTGTTTCGGTAAGTGACCCTAAGGGGCGTGTGACGGTATTTGATAATTTACCTAAGATAAAAAAAGCTAAATGGATATCTATTGGTAGACTTGATTATAATACTTCTGGATTATTAATTTTTACCTCATATGGTGAACTTGCAAATCGATTGATGCACCCACGTTATGAGATTGAGCGTGAATATTCTGTAAGAATACTTGGTGAATTAAGTGATGAACAATTAATTAAATTAACTCAAGGTATTAAATTAGAAGATGGTTTAGCAAAGTTTGAGACTATTAGTTTTCAAGGGGGTGAAGGAGCTAATCATTGGTATCGTGTAGTTTTGAAAGAGGGGCGTAATCGAGAAGTTAGAAGGCTTTTTGAATCATTTGGTGTAACTGTTAGTCGTTTAATAAGAACAAGGTTTGGTGACATCAGATTACCATCGCATATTAAAAGAGGCATGTTCATCGAGTTAAGTCAAAAAGAAGTGTATGGCATACTAAATCAATTTAATATTGATTCAAAACAGTTTATTCGACCTCAAATTAAAGTTCAAAAAAATATTAGATCAGGATCTTAAAAAAGAAAGGGTGCAACTAAGCGTTAAGTTAAAAGTTTTGTGAGCGTCAGTTTATATATATCTTTTAATTTATCTATATCTTCTAGGGCCACATGTTCATTTATTTTATGAATCGATGCATTGATAGGGCCAAACTCAACTACTTGGTCACATAATTTTGAAATAAACCTGCCATCAGACGTTCCTCCGCTAGTTGAGATGGTTGGTTTAACTTTAGTAATGTCTTCAATTACGTTTGTGATGGTGT
>JBBWVM010000033.1:0-4121 GCA_050256215.1 Methylophilaceae bacterium | reverse complement strand
AGCGTAACCTCTGGAAACTGATTTCAGTCTATCAAAGAAATCAAGTACAACTTCACTTAGAGGAATTTCGTAACTTAACATAACCTGACGTCCCATATACTGCATGTTCTTTTGAATTCCCCTCCTCTCATTAGTGAGCGTCATCACTGGTCCAACATAATCATGAGGTAAAAGAATGTTTAAATTTATTACTGGCTCTCTAATTTCTTCTAAAAAGGAAATGTCTGGCAATCTTGATGGATTTTCAATTAATTTAGTTTCGCCTGTTTTAAAGAGTAATTCATAAATTACCGTGGGAGCAGTGGTAATTAATTCCATCTCATATTCACGCTCAAGTCGCTCCTGAATAATATCCATATGCAAAAGCCCTAAAAATCCACACCTAAAACCAAATCCTAGCGCAGTAGAATTTTCAGGTTCAAAATTTAGTGACGCATCATTTAATTTCAACTTTTCTAAGGCCGTTCTCAGCCCCTCAAATTGATTTGATTCAATAGGATATAGCCCTGCAAAAACTTGTGGCTTAATCTCTTTAAAGCCAGGCAAAGCCTGATTAGCCTTATTTTTTGCAAGCGTTATAGTGTCGCCCACTTTTGCACTGGAAAGCTCTTTAATTCCCGAGATAACAAACCCAACTTCACCAGCAGTTAAAGTATCTTTAATTAATGATTTTGGAGTAAAAATACCGACTTGTTCACACAAATATTCAGTAGCAGTTGCCATTAGGTGTAACTTATCCTTGGGCTTTATTTTTCCATCAACAACCCTTACCAACATCACTACGCCAACATAATTATCAAACCACGCATCAACAATAAGTGCTTTTAATGGTTTATTTGAATCTCCAACAGGTGGCGGTATTCGGTCAACAATAGCCTCTAAAATATCCACAACGCCCATCCCTGTCTTGGCAGAACACAAAATTGCATTTTGTGCATCAATACCAACCACATCCTCAATCTCTTTTCTAACTCGATCAGGTTCGGCTGATGGTAAATCTATCTTATTAAGCACCGTAAATACTTCAACATTTTGATCAAGCGCCTTGTAACAATTAGCAACTGTTTGCGCTTCAACGCCCTGCGAGGCATCGACAACCAACAAAGCTCCTTCACAAGCAGCAAGAGAGCGACTAACTTCATATGTAAAATCAACATGACCAGGAGTGTCAATTAAATTAAAAGTGTAGATATTATTATTTTTAGACTTATAACTCAGCGTCACAGTTTGTGCTTTGATCGTGATGCCCCTCTCTTTTTCAAGATCCATAGAGTCAAGCACCTGATGCTCCATTTCTCGCTCTGCTAAACCACCACAATGCTGAATAATTCGATCAGCTAAAGTCGATTTACCATGATCAATGTGGGCAATAATTGAGAAATTTCTTATATTTTTCATAGAGGCTTAAATATTTTTCTATATGCTATAAAAAGGAAAGGCGCATTATGCGCCTTTCTTAAAAATGCAAATTCTACCTTATTGGCTTTAAAATTCTACCTTATTGGCTTTAGAATAATTATATTTATTTAATTTTAACAGGAACAAACAAAGTATTACCATTTCGATAAAGCAATAATGCAATTGTTTTTCCGGTAGGTACTTTATTTAATTCTCGATTAAAAGAATATACAGTGCTAACTAGGGAATTATTTAAAGCTAAAATAATATCTCCAGGTCTAATTTTCGCTGAAATTTCTTTGCCTTTAACCTCCAGTACCAATAAACCATTCCGCCCCTCTAATGCTTTTTTTTCTTTCCCCGAAGTTTCTTTTAATACTAAACCAATACGATTAACATCAAATTGCTTTTGTTTCTCTACTACAGCAACTTTCTTATCATCAGGCATTTCTCCAATCTTGACTTTTAATTCTATTTTTTTTCCTTTCCTAGCAATCTTAATAGGTACAATTACGTTAGGCTTTGTTACCCCTACAAATTTAGGCAAATCTGATGAGGTCATAATATTTTTATTGTTAAATTTCAATATAACATCTCCAGGTTGCAACCCCCCCCTCTCAGCAGGAGAATTTTTATTGACTCCAGCAATTAATGCGCCATTGACACCCTTCATCCCAAATGATTCAGAAAGCTCTTTGGTGATATCTTGAATGGCAATACCTAACCAACCTCGAATTACTCTTCCATTAAGTTTTAACTGCTCTGCTACATTAATGGCCACATCAATTGGAATTGCAAAAGACAATCCCATGTAACCACCTGTTCGACTATATATTTGAGAATTAATACCAATAACTTCACCCCGGGTATTAAACAAAGGACCACCTGAATTTCCTGGATTAATAGCCACATCTGTTTGAATAAAAGGGACAAAATTTTCTTGAGGTAATGCCCTTCCCTTGGCACTTACTATGCCAACAGTCATAGTATTTTCAAGACCAAATGGAGAACCAATAGCGGCTACCCATTCCCCAACTTTAACCTTTTCTGGATCCCCCACAACCACTTTAGGTAAATTACTAGCATCAATTTTTAAAAGAGCAATATCAGTTCTACTATCAATGCCTAACAGCTTTGCTTTAAATTCACGCTTATCTGCCAACTTAACAATAAAGGTATCAGCTTGGGCAACAACATGTGCGTTAGTAATAATATAACCATTAGTTTCAATAATAAACCCAGAACCTGTTGCGCTCATTCTTTTTTCTTGAGGTTGTCCTCTGAATGGCAATCCAGGAAATCCAGGAATGCCAAATCTTTTAAAAAACTCTTGCATTTGTTTTTCTTCAACAGAAGGCGTTCTATTTTGATTTAGACTTACTTCTTGAATTGCACTGATATTTACTACAGTATTGCCGTATTTTTCAGCTAACACCGTAAAGTCTGGTAAAGCTACCCCATGCGCAAAAGCATGCGCAAAAGAAATAAAAAATAAGAATAAAAATGATAACCGAATGATAAATCGTATATTCAAGATAACCCCTTTAAATGAAATTTTAATTAACCTTACTCATAACAGCCTCTTTAAACAATCTATCGTGCTGTCGTTTTGTAATCAATTTTACAATAAACATACCTAAAATAAATCCAGCAATTCCACCAAATAAAGCATATAAATCCTTCAAAGAAATCGATAGAGAACTTAATAAAACCATGCCGAGAAACATTGATATTAGTGGGATACCATAAAGTAATAAAGATGTCTTTAAAAGATAGTTTTCCTCAATAGATAAAATTACTTTATCTCCTGCTTTGGCATTAATATGATTGACTAAAAAAATATTATTCTTTTTATGAGAAAATATCTTACCCCAAAGACCAAAGCCACAACCTTGTGTCTGACCACATAATCCACAAGGCTTAGTGCGAATAATTTCAATCTCAGCTTTGTCTTTATCGCAAGCAACAACAATCGCCTCTTCTTTAATCATATTTTCTTATAAAATTTATTCGACAAACATTTTATTTAATAGTTATCGTATAGCTATAGTGTACACTTCAGTTAAGACAGCAACGAATTTTTGTAGGCTTATAAATTAATCGTTTCATAAGCTTTGTCATGCCAAGTAGTCAGGTAATTTTGCATACTGTATATCAGATAACTGGAAAAAACTTTTTACTAAGTCGACTTTATTTTGGATCATTTACATAGCTGACATAATAATTTTCTTCATTTCATTCAGTTATTCTAAATAGTTCGCTTACCCACATCAGCCTTTGCATGACTCTAAACCTGTTCATCACTCAACCAGATAAATTTTGACAGATGAAAGAGTAGTTACAGATGAAAGATAGTTATATTACGATTAAAAATGTGTATTACTTTAAAAAAGTATAACCATGTTATAGGAGAATTATAAAATAACATTATGAGTAAAATTAAAGTAGCAATCATTGGTATCGGAAATTGTGCAAGCTCCCTGATTCAGGGCATTCATTACTATCGCAGCAAAACCCCAGATGAGGCTATCGGCATCATGCATTGGGATATTGGCGGTTATAAGCCTTTTGATATTGAAGTAGTGGCTGCATTTGATATTGACAAACGTAAAATTGGGCTGGATGTTAATGATGCCATCTTTTCCAAACCCAACTGTACCGCTGTATTCTGTGCGGATATTCCACAATCTGAGGTAAAAGTACAGATGGGTAAAATTCTGGAT